>CP119753.1:0-310264 GCA_029319145.1 Microbacter sp. GSS18
GCGGCTCGAGGGCGACGACGA
This sequence comes from Microbacter sp. GSS18, assembly GCA_029319145.1. NCBI lineage: Bacteria > Pseudomonadati > Bacteroidota > Bacteroidia > Bacteroidales > Porphyromonadaceae > Microbacter > Microbacter sp. GSS18. The sequence continues at coordinate 22 of CP119753.1, forward strand.
CAGCGACCTGTTCGTCATCCGCGCCTTCGCGCTCGCCGCGGTATGCGACACCGATGCCAACGGCGACGGCGTGTGCGACCTCGCCGACGTCACGCTCGACCCGGACCTCGTGACCGGGCTGTACCCGACGGTCGTCGGCGACACCACGGTGGGCGGCGCGACGGTCGGCTACTGCGGTGACCTCGCCGGCGACTACCGCCTCGACAACAACGGCGACGGCGTCTGCAACAACGCCGACGCGCACATGACCACCGGTCCCCGCGAGTGGACCGACGACATCATCCCGCTCGACGACGACATGGTGGCCGTCCCGGTCATCGGCCTCGGCTTCTCGACCGCGCGGCCCCTCGACATCCGCACCGGCGGCGGTGAGGACGAGGTGCAGTACAACATCAACGCCCCGGTCTCGGTCGACGGCGGCACCGGCATCGACAAGATGGTCGTCCTCGGCACCGAGTTCGCCGACGACATCGTCATCACCGCGACCGGCATCGTCGGTGCCGGGCTCAACGTCCGCTACGACAACCTCGAATACATCGAGGTCGACGGGCTCGAGGGCGACGACGAGTTCTTCGTCCAGTCCACCGCGTACGGTGTGGCCTACCGTGTCATCGGCGGTCTCGGCAGCGACACCATCAACGTCGCCGGCGACGTCGTCGAGGACATCGTGACGCAGGAGCTCGAGGGCATCAGCGGAGCGGTCGACCACCTCGTCGCCTCCGACGACCCGTTCTACGACGGCCTGCCGACCGACGGGATCGAGACGAACGTCGCGACCGCCGACTCCGGCCAGATCATCATCGAGGAGTCGGGCTCGGGCACGACGGTCCGCGAGGGCGGAACGACGGTCGTCATGGGCGGCTCGTCTCCCACGGCCGACTCGTGGACGGTGCGCATATCGGATGCCGCGGCCGCGGGCCTGACCGGAACGGTCTACATCACCGTCTCGGCTGCGCGCTCGCCCCAGGAGGAGGCCGACGACGAGCTGGTGAACCCGTTCCCGCTCACCGACGGCGTAGGCGACACGATCTGGCTGTGCACGCCGACCGCGACGATCGACTGCACGCTGTTCTCGCACTACCAGCGCCACATCGTCGTCGACGGCGACGACGTGGACGTCCCGCAGCGCGCGGTCGTCTTGGCCTTCGCCCCCGGCGCCTACACCACCGCCCAGACCGTGTACGCCCTGGCCATCGACGACCTGCGTTCCGAGGGCGACCGCGTGGTCGTCGTGCAGCACGCGGTGCTCGCCCCGGACGACCCCGAACTCGACGGTGTCGCGGTGCGCAATCTCGAGCTGACGCTGCGCGACAACGACACCCCTGGAATCTACGTCACCGAGGTCGAGCCCGGCATGACGACCGAGGACCGCCGCAGCGTCGTCGTCGAAGGCACTGCGTACGACGACCTGCCGGGTGCCGACACGGGCCTCGCCGACGAGATCCTCGTCTCGCTGGCGAAGGAGGTGGCGTCCGGTGAGACGGTCGTGGTCGAGATCTCCTTCCTCGACGACGCCGACCAGGCGATCATCCTGGTCAACCTCGACGGTGACCCGCGCTTCGACGCGTCGGCCCGGACGATCACCTTCACGAGCGCGAACTGGAACGACCCCGTCCGCGTCGGCATCCGCGCCCGAGACGACGCCCGCCCCGAGGACCCGCAGATCGCCGTCATCGGGTTCGGCCAGGGCGCCGGCACGACCGACACCGCCTACGTCTTCCCGAACCTGAGGTCGGGTACGGGCCTGATCGACATCGAGGTCATCGACGACGACACTCCGGGCCTGCTGTCGGTCGAATCGGGCACGGGCACGGTCGTGGAGCTCGGCGGCGCCGACGACGACTACGACATCCGGCTCACCCAGCGGCCGACCGACGACGTCACGGTCAGCATCCTCACCGACGGCACGACCGATGTCGCCACGATCGGCGGTGTGGCCGTCATCCTCGAAGAGGTCGGCGGATACCGTCCGATCACGCTCTTCAGCGGCAACCTCGAGGTCGCCGGCACGACGGTCACCCGCGCCAACGGCAGCGACCTCGGCAGCTTCGTCGACGAGGGCTTCCAGGTCGGGCAGATCATCGAACTGCGGCTCGACGGGCTGACCTACACCCGCACGATCACGGCGCTCAGCGAACTCGAGCTCACGGTGGGGGCGTTCGGCACCGGTGCCGCCGCGCTGCCGGACGACTCGTACACGGGCGCCTCGATCTCGGTGCTCTTCTCGCTCGGCGCATGGGACGGCGATGCGACGATCGACACGTCGGGCGCCACGCCGCGCCTCGTGCGCACGCTCGCCCACGACGAGGTCGGCTGGCTCGCCGACGGGTTCCTCGAAGGCCAGCGCGTGCGGCTGTGCGAGCTCGACGCGACGGGCGCCGATGTGGAGTGCGTCGACGTCAAGATCGCGATCATCCGCGGCTTCAACGACACGTTCGACACGACCCTCGAGTTCACCGCCGAGACGCCGTTCCCGGTCGGCTGGGCAGACGGCGACGAGTTGGCGCTCCGTGTCGTGCGTCTCGCCGCGCAGGCCACCTTCACCCCGACGGACTGGTACCAACTGCAGACGGTCGTGCTCCACGCCGACACCTTCTACGACGTTCCGATCACGCGCGAGGGCGTCAAGGTCTACCCGACCACCGTGCACCGCCTGTCGAAGCTGCGCGGCCCGCTGTCCGTCGAGGGCGGCGTCACCGGCGCCGACCGGTCGCTGCGCAACGGCGTGAAGCTCCCGGGCGAGATCGACGGCCCGCTGTTCCGCATCGGCCCGCAGCCGGCCGAGAGCCGTCAGATCGACGTCCTCAACCTCTACAACGACGGCAGCCAGGAGGACGGCGTCGGCACGATGACCTCGACGACCCTCCGCGGGTTCGGCCTGCCCGCCGACCTGACCTTCGAGGGCTCCAACCCGTTCGGCGAGCCGCTCAGCATCCCGGGCGGCATCAGCTTCGGGGTCATCTCGCAGGGCGTGGGCGGCGAGATCACGACCGGCACCTCGGTCAGCACGATCGAGGTCCTGAACCTGCTGCTGGGCGTCGGCAACGACAGCCTCGACATCCAGGGCACGCTGCAGCCCGCGCCGCCGGTGGTCGCGCGCGGAGTCTTCACCGTCGAGGACGGCAAGCTCACACGCGACGGCATCGACTGGCGGGCTCTGGGCTTCCTGCCGGGCCAGACCATCCGCTTCGAGGGGCTCGAAGGCGAGTGGGTCGTGAGGGCCATCTCGGGCGATGACAACGAATTCCTCGAGTTCGACGGGGCCGCGCCGGCGCCGCCGGCGACGTCGGCCGTCGTCACCGCGACCGATCCGCAGATCCTGGTGGAGGGCCAGGAGATCACGATCACCCCGACCGAGATCGGCGTCGACGTGAGCGGCGTGGACTGGGAGGACGCGGGATTCGTGATCGGCCAGCTCGCGTACATCGAGGGCTACGAGCCCGACACGTGGCGAGTCGTCGTGATCGACGGGACGACGATGAGCCTGCGTGGCACGATCCTCGACGCTGCCGCGGACGTGCTCAAGGTCTACGTCGCCGGGGCCCACGGCGGCCTCACGGTCGTGCACGGCGGCGGCAACCGCGCGCTGTCGGTCACCGGTCGGTTCACCAGCGACGGCTCGTCGATCACGCGCCTCGACGGGCTCGACTGGCGCGAGGCAGGCTTCGCGGTCGGCCAGTACGTGCAGGTCGGCGACGAGGCCATGACGCGGCAGATCACCGGCTTCGCCGACTGGACGTGCCCGCCGCCGCCGGCGGGCGAGACCGGCTTCGACGGCTGCGGCATCGGCAGCACGATGCTCCTCGCGGGTCCGGCGATCGCGGTCTTCGCCGACGAGCTCGAAACCGTGCACGTCGCCGAGCCGCTGGATGAGGTGTTCACCGGGATCGTCGACATCACCACGACGCAGCTCATCCGCACCGACTCCGCAGACCCGAGCTGGACGGATGTCGGCTTCGTCGTCGGGCAGATCGTCACCATCTCGGGCATGGCGGGTCCCTGGACGATCGCGGAGATCGACGGCGATGTGCTGACGTTCTCGGGCGCGGCCTTCACCCCGCGCTCGGGCGTCGAGGTGACGGTCGCCGGCATCGACCCGGATTACGACGGAGGCGTGCGCATCGGCGGCGATCACATCGTGGTCTGCAACCTCGACAACACCGAGACCGTGTGCGACACCGACGCCGTCGCCGGGCCGGGCTCACCGCTGACGGTCTACGGCGACACGTCGCAGGACGGCGCGTGGTACTCCGGCCACACGTGGGACATCCTCGGCGCCGAGTTCGGCCCGAAGCCCTTCGACCCGTTCCCGCTGCTGCCCGACGGGCAGAAGGAGGACGACGAGTGGGTCTTCCCGCTCGCCAACCCCTGGACCACGGCGTTCGCCGGAAACGACGTGATCGATGCATCCGGCCTCTTCGCCGATGTCGAGTGCGACCTCGACGGCTGCGACCTGCCGACGATCGGCTTCACCGCCTACGGCGGCGAGGGCGACGACCTCCTCATCGGCAGCCAGGCCGGCGACCACCTCGCCGGCGGCAGCGGCGACGACACGATCCTGGGCCTGCGCGGCGTCGACCACGTCTACGGCGACTCGGGCTTCAATGTGGGCGTCCTCGACCGTTCGCTCACCGTCGCCAACTCCAACGCCAGCCCCGCGCCGAGCCTGACGCGCCGCGGGTTCATCGACAACGGCACGACGATCACACCGGCCGCGTCCCTCGTCGCCGACCCGCTGCTGGTCCCCGGGCGCGACACGCTGTACGGCAGCGGCACGGGCACGATCGAGGGCGGCCCGCTCGAGGCCTACATCGACATCGTCTTCGGCGACTACGGCTTCGTGTGGCAGGACGTCATCGACCCGAACCTGCCCGACCTGCGCCTGCAGAAGATCCAGACGACGTCGTTCGACACCGTGCTGCGGTTCTGCACCGCGCAGTGGCAGGACGGCGGCGACGACATCCTGTTCGGCAGCGCCAGCCAGGACGTCCTGTTCGGCGGCCCCGGTCACGACATGATCGACGGCCTCTCCGGCGACGACCTGCTGTTCGGCGACAACGCGTGCCTGATCCGCACGGACTTCCTGAGCGAACGCTTCCAGACGCTCGAGGGCGACCACCTGTACTCGCTGCCCGGCCTCGACGACGGCGTGACCGCAGACACCAGCGGCGCGCTGCTGGCCGACGGCGAGCAGCGGCACTACCGCGACCCCGACGGGGCGCCGTGGTGGGCCGAGTTCGACTACGACATGCTGGACCTCCACACCTTCGAGGTCGAGGACGGCGAGCGCGGCCTCGGCAGCTTCGGCAACGACTACATCGCCGGCGGCGCCGACCACGACATGATCTTCGGTCAGCTCGGAAACGACGTCATCCAGGGCGACGGCTCTATCGCGGATGCCGTGGCCGGCGTCTCGCACGTCGGCGCGTCGCGCACACCGGACGGCTGCCCCGCCGACGGCTCGACGACCACCGCCGCCGGGACCTGCGATGTCGTCGGCGACCTGGACGTCGTCGCGTCGGTCGAGGATGCCGCCACCGACGGCGAGGACTACATCGAGGGCGGCGGCGGCAACGACATCGTGTTCGGCGGGCTCGGCCAGGACGACATCATCGGCGGCTCGAGCGACGCCAACTCGCTCGACACCCCGTTCGAGCGCCCCGACGGCGCGGACCTCCTCTTCGGCGGCTCCGGCCAGCACATCGACCGCAATGACAACGGCGGCCTCGCCCCCGGTGTCGAGGTGCCCGGCACCCGGCACGTCGACGACGCCGACGTCATCATCGGCGACAACGGCCGCATCATCCGCATCGTCGGCATCGACGGCGAGGACGTCAACCCGACCGGCGCACTGTTCGAGGAAGACACCGAGACCGGCGAACTCGTCCCGCTGCCGCTCTACGTCGGCTTCGTCTACGACGACCCGTACGGCGCCGAGCTCGTCGTCCGCGGCATCCACCTGCTCGACTACACGCCCGGCGGCCCCGACTTCCGTCCCGACCTGTTCGGCGCCGGTGCCGCGGAGTGCTCGGATGCCGGCAGCGAGACGATGGCGGACTGCAGCGACCGCTACGTCATCGCGGACCCGGCGGGCCGCAACGAGGAGATCACCGAGATCGAGCCGGACGTGTTCTGGTGGGAGATCTTCGGCAACGACGAGGTCCACGGCGGCCTCGGCGACGACATCGTCTACGTCGGCGGCGGCTCCGACGTCGCGTACGGCGACGCGGACGACGACGACATCATCGGCGGGTGGGGAGGCGACTGGCTCTCGGGCGGCGTCGGGCAGGACGGCATCCTCGGCGACGACGGCCGCATCCTCACGAGCCGCAACAACGACACCGTCGGCGAGCCGCTGCACGGCATCGCCCCGCTCGACCCCGCGGGCAGCTGCACGGAGAACCACACGTCGCTGTGCGCGACGCAGCTGAACCAGTGGATCGCGTCGCCGGGTGACGTGCAGACGGCGCTCATCAACGTCGAGGGCGACCTGAAGAAGACGGTCGACCTGACGCCGTTCAACCTCACGCCCAACGCGTCGGGCGGCGACCAGCAGCTCTTCGACGCCAACAACTCCGACGACGTCATCTTCGGCGGGCTCGGCGGCGCCGTGCAGTTCTTCCCGGAGGAGATCTTCGGCCTGAAGAACAACCAGGACCAGCCGACGGGCGTGCGCGGCGTCGCGGGCGACTTCCTGCACGGCGGGGCCGGCGACGACGCCATCCTCGGCGGCGAGGCGGTCGGCAACGCCTACACGCAGGTGTACGAGAACGGCACGCTGCTGCCGAACGCGTACCGCTCCGACTGGACCCGCCCCTACAACCCGGGCGACCTGCTGCACTTCGGCGAGGACTCCGACGCGTGGCACGACAACAACAACGTCGTCGACCGGCTCGGCGAGTTCGCCCTCTACGACGAGTTCGACCCGCGCCGCACGATCGAGCTGAACCCCGACGGGACGGTCAACAAGCTCGGCACCGGGCTGACGTGGTTCCTGAGCGCCTCGAGCGTCGAGGGCCCGACGCTGGGCGGCTGCGTCGAGACCGCACCGAACAGCACGTGCATCACCTACGGCGACGCGCACAGCGACGGCGCGGACGCGATCTTCGGCGATCTCGGCAACGACTGGCTCGTCGGCGGCACCGGGCAGGACACGATGTACGGCGGCTGGGGCAACGATCTGCTCAACGCCGACGACGTCATGACCGTCGGCGCGGACGACAGCTACGGCAGCGGCATGGCCAGCAAGCTGCAGCCCTCGCCCAACGACACCCCCGACACGCATCCGCTGTACCAGGACCGCGCCTACGGCGGCGCGGGCCTCGACATCCTGATCGGCAACACCGGCGGCGACCGCCTCATCGACTGGGTCGGCGAGTTCAATTCGTACATCGTGCCGTTCGCGCCGTTCGGCATCGCGACGGTGTCGCGGCAGGTGCCGCCGTGGCTGTTCGAGTTCCTGTACGCGCTCTCGGCCAGCCAGGGCGCCGACCCGACGATCGCGGCGGATGTGAACACGGATGCCGAGCGCAACGGCGAGCCCTACGGCGAGCTCGGCCTCGTCGTCCAGCAGGACCACGGGCTGTGGCAGGAGCAGACCGGCGGGCCGTCGGACCCGCAGCCGGGCAACATCCCGGGAGGCCGGCGTGACGTGCTGCGGTCGGCGGACTTCAACGACGGCGCGATGCAGGCGTTCTTCACCGACAGCGGCGCGTTCTCCGTCAGCGGCGGTGCGCTGTCGGTCTCGGCGGAGTCCCTCGGCGGGGACGCGGCCGCGGTGTACTACATCGACGCGTACCTGCCGATCTACTACGAGATCCACTCGCGCGTGTACATGGACAAGCCCACCGCGGGCTGGAAGGCGAACGCGTACACGATCTTCGACTACTTCTCGCCGACCGACTTCAAGTTCGCCGGCCTCGACGGGTCGAGCAACAAGCTCGTCATGGGGTACCGCGACGAGGCCGGCTGGCACGTGGTCGTCCAGGCGCCGGTCCCCGGCGGCGTCAAGACCGGCAAGTGGTATGACGTCGTCGTCTACGTCAACGGCACGACCGTGTGGGTCGCGATCGCCGGCAAGACGGCGTTCACCTACACGTTCGCGCCGCGGATCATCGACGGCGAGGCCGTCGGACTGAACAAGGGACTCATCGGCGTCGGCTCCGACAACGCCCGCGGACGGTTCGACAGCATCTCGGTGCAGGTCCTGCCCCCGACGCTCACGGTCGACGTCACCGAGACGTTCGACGACGGCGCGGGCATCGTCGAGGAGCCGGCGCGCTCGGGGGACTGGACCGTCACCGGCGGGATGCTGCAGACCACCGCCGACGCTTCCGAGGCGCCCGCGATGGCTCAGATCGGCCTCGGCGGCCGCATCGAGGCGAACGCCTACGTCGAGTTCACCGTTGACCTGGTCCTCGGCGAGGACGCCGTCGCCGGCGTGTTCTTCGACGCCTACGGCGACAGCGACTACAAGTTCGTCGTTCTGGACCTCGCGCGTCAGGAGATCCAGATCGGGCATGTCGAGCCCGGGCGCGGATGGGTCGTCGATCTCGCGGTGCCGTGGTCGCTGGAGGCGGGCACCGAGTACCGGCTGCAGCTGGTCATGAAGGGCGCGTCGGTGTCGGTCACGCTCGACGGCAGGTTCGTCACCAGCTACTCGTTCAACAGTGCGATCGCCGACGGGGCGATGGGAGTGCTCGCCGCCGCGGGAGACCTGAGCGTCGATACGGTACGAATACGCACCGACGGGCTCGACGTCGATGTCGGAGCGGCGAGCACCCTGAGCGATTCCGCCGACTCGGCGACGCAGACCGTCGGGCGGCCCCAGACGTAGCGCCTCAGCGGTCCGGGTGCGTCAGTCGTCGCTGACGCGCAGCACGATCTTGCCGCGCGTGTGGCCGTCCTCCACCGCGGCGTGCGCCTTCGCGGCATCCGACAGTTCCAGCACCTGATCGATGTAGACCTGCACGGCACCCGAATCCAGGAGCCGGCCGATCGTGGCCAGCGCGTTGCCGTCGGGGGTGACCTTGAACGACGTCGCGCGCACGCCGGCGGCATCCGCTGCTTCGGCGTAGCCGGGCCACGAGCCGGTCGGGACGAGCACGTACATCCCGCCGGGGCGCAGCACGCTCAGCGACCGCGTGCCGGTGTCGTCGACGGCGTTGCCGACCAGATCGATCACGACGTCCATGCCCGAGAGCACGTCGTCGAACCGGGTCGAGGTGTAGTCGATGACGACGTTCGCGCCGATCTCGCGCAGCCACGACGCGTTGCGGCCCGACGCGGTCGCCGTCACGTGCGCGCCGAAGTAGGCGGCGAACTGCACGGCGAAGTGGCCGACGCCGCCGCTGCCGGCATGGATCAGGATGCGCTGACCCTCGTGGGCGCGTGCGGTCTCGACGACGAGCCCCCACGCGGTCAGAGCTGCGAGGGGGACGCCGGCGGCCTCGACGTGCGACAGCGCCGCGGGCTTGCGCGCCACCGACAGCGTCGGGGCGACGACGTACTCGGCGTACGAGCCGCCCGAGCGCGGATATGCCGCCATGCCGTAGACCTCGGTGCCGGGAGGGAACGGATGCGCCTCGTACGGCGATGCCACGACGACACCGCTGAAGTCGAAGCCGGGAACGGTCGGGAAGTCCGAGACCGCCCCCGAGAGCCCCCGGCCGGCACGCGTCTTGGCGTCGATGGGGTTGACCCCCGCGCCCACGACGCGCACGAGCACCTCGCTCAGCACGGGCGTGGGGACGGGGACGGATGCGGTGTGCAGCACCTCGGGAGCACCGGGCCCATCGAAGACGACTGCCTTCATCGACTCGGGGGGATCGCCGACCGGAACGGTGGGATCAGGGGTGTTCCGGGATGTCCGCAGCGGCCGGAATCTCATGCGGTCGCTCCTTCCAGTGCGTGTCGACGTCGGCAGCACTCGTTGCTTGCTCAGCACACAGTCAACATCCCGATTGTCTCGGCCGTGTTACGCGGGTGAAAACGCGTCGCGAAGGAGTCGGCGGGCGCGGCTCACGGAGCTTCGCCGGCGGCGAAGGCCTGCAGCAGGTGCGTCAGCTCCTCGATGTCCTCGACGGACCAGTCGGCGAGCTTCGCGAGATGCCGGCTGTGCTGCGGCGCCCGTGCCGTCGCGAAGCGCTCGAGACCCTCGGGCGTCGGCGAGATCAGGTGGGATCGTCGGTCATCGGGATCCGGGGTGCGCTGCACCAGCCCGAGCTCCTCCAGCTCGCGCACGGCGCGGCTGGTCTGGCCCTTGTCGGCCTCGAGGGCGTCGGCCAGAGCCGAGAGGGTGACGCTCTCGCGGCGGGCGATGACGGTGAAGACCTTGTAGACGCCCGGCAGCATGCCGGGGCTGAACCGGTCGGCGCTCTCGGCGATGATGCGCCGGAACGTGCGCATGAGCGAGCCGAACTCCGCCTCGAGCGCGCGCACGGCGGCCGTGCGCGCGTCGAGCGTCTCGTCCGACATGACGCCGAGCCTAGTCGCGGTCTTCACCGTGTCGTCCTGCCTCGGCGGCGCGGCGCTCCGCGCCCCGGATCCGGATCGAATCGGTCGCGCCGAGCGTCTGCATCCCCTCGCTCGTCGAGACCGTGGCCAGGTCCGCTTCGGCGGCGTTGATCCGCTCCGAGGTCGTCATGCGGGTGAGCGGCTCGTTGGGGAGGAACACGATCGCGATCAGGCTCACCACCGCGAACGGCACGGCGATCAGGAACGAGTGCGAGATGCCCTGCGCGTAGACGTCCTCGAAGATCACGCGGACAGCCTCGGGCATCGCGGAGACCGCGGGGAGCGTCTCCGACTGCAGTCCCTCGGCGACGGCCGCGCCCTGGTCGCCGAGACCGGCGATCGCCGCCGACAGTTCGCCCGCGCGCTCTCCGAGCAGGTCGGTCACGCGCGACGCGAGCGCGGCGCCCATCAGCGAGACGCCGATCGTGCCGCCCAGGCTGCGGAAGAACGTCACGCCCGAGCTCGCCGCGCCGATCTCGGAGGGCTGCGTGGTGTTCTGCACGATCAGCACGAGATTCTGCATCGTGGAGCCCACCCCGGCGCCCAGCAGCGCCATGTACACCGAGACGAGCGCGAAGTTGGTGTCGTATTCGATCGTCGACAGCAGCGAAGCCCCCGCGACCAGCATGATCGCGCCGGCGATGAGATACGGCTTCCAGTGGCCGAACCGGGTGATCAGCGCCCCGATCGTGATCGAAGCGACGAGGAGCCCCGCGATCATCGGGATCGTCATGACGCCCGCCTCGGTGGGGGTCGCGCCGCGCGCGAGCTGCATGTACTGGCTGAGGAAGACCGACGCGCCGAACATCGCGATGCCCGTGGCGATGGAGGCGAGCACGGCGAGGGTGAAGGTGCGGTTGCGGAACAGCGACAGCGGCACCAGGGGCTCGCGGACCCGCAGCTCGACGACGATGAACAGCGCCGTGGCGAGGATCGCACCGCCGACCATCAGCAGCGTCGTGAGGCTCCACCAGTCGTAGTCCGTTCCCGCGTTCGTCACCCAGATCAGCAGCAGCGAGACCGCGGCCGACAGGAGCACGATGCCGACGTAGTCGATCGACACCTTGCGCGAGTGCCGCGGCACGTGGAGCGTCTTCTGCACGATGATGAGCGCCGCGACGGCGACCGGAAGCGCGACGAAGAAGTTCCAGCGCCAGCCCCACGCGTCCGTGATGACGCCGCCGAGCAGCGGCCCGCCGATGGTCGCGAGGGCCATCACGGCGCCGAAGAGGCCCATGTAGCGACCGCGTTCGCGTGGGCTGATGATGTCGGCCATCAGCACCTGGCTGAGGGCGGCGAGGCCGCCGGCGCCGAGGCCCTGGACGGCGCGCGAGGTGATCAGCATCCCCGGATCCTGTGCGAACCCGGCCGTGGCCGACGCGAGCACGAAGATCGCGATCGCGAGCTGGAACAGCAGCTTGCGGTCGAACAGGTCGGCGAGCTTGCCCCAGATGGGGGTCGAGATCGCGGTGGTGAGCAGGGTCGCCGTCACGACCCACGTGAAGGCGGCCTGGTCGCCCTCGAGGTCGTGGATGATGACGGGCAGCGACGTCGAGACGACGGTGGATGCGAGCATCGACACGAACATGCCCAGGAGCAGGCCGGAGAGGGCGGGGAGGACCGCGCGCCTCGACGGGGCGGGTTCCGTGGCTGCGGCGGGCTTGTCGGCGGCGGTGGCTGACATGGCATCCCTTCTGAGGTTCGGGAGCGGCGCCGTCGACGCTCTGGTTGATTCGTATCAATTGTTGAGACCGGTCAACCATAGGGCAATGTTTGACGTGGGTCAACCATGCGTCACTCGAGTACGCCGACCGGAGCTTTACCGTCCACGGTGATGGCTGACCGGTGGGGCGCGCGCGGGGCCGCGGCCGGCGCGTGCGCGGTCGGTCTGCCGCGACAGATCGGCGGGCGGCGGGCCGGTGTCGATGTGGCGATGGTTCGGCCCTCGCCGGGGGAGGGGGCGCGCGTCGGGCGAGTGCTCAGTCGGCCAGTGCGAGGGCCCGGTACGCCTGCCGTGGCTGCTCGGTGGTCTGCGGGCCGGTGTCGATGTGGCGATGGTTCAGCCGTCGCTGGGGGAGGGGGCGCCCGTCGGGCGGGTGCTCAGTCGGCCAGTGCGAGGGCCCGGTACGCCTGCCGTGGCTGCTCGGCGGTCTGCCGCATCCGCTCGGTGAGCCGCGCAGGGACATCGCGTCCGGTCGTGCGCCGGTACAGCTCGTCGATGAGCGACGTGGCCAGCGTCACGAGCTTCCCGATCTCGGCCTCGTCGCGCTCGACCCATGCGCAGCGGGGCTCGTCGCCGACCGGCACGAAGTCGTCGTGCTGCTCCCACGCGACGAGCGTCCGCTCGGCGCCGAGGACGTGCTGCTGCCACCACACCTGGCGCAGATAGGACCGGGGAATCGAGCGCCACGCCTTGTTCGTCGTCTTGATCTCGGCCAGAACGACCCGCCCGTCGCCGTCGACGGCGATGCCGTCGGGTGTTGCCAGGTGTCGCTTCTCGACGACGGCGTGGAATAGGGCCGACGAGGGCTGGATGCCGTGCGTCGCAGCGACCCACGCGGCGATCTCGGGCTCGCGGGCACGCCCGTGGGCGGTGTACGCGTTGCCCGAGAAGCCCGAGCCCATGAGCTTGGAGTCCGCGGCGCGCGCGATCGCGCGCTCGGAGGTGAGCGTCGCGACATCCGTGGCGGTGATCCCGCGCGAGCGGGCCCGCACCCACGCCACGCGGTCGCGCGAGTCCGCGACGATGCGCGCGGCGAGCTCCGGGGTCACCCTCCGACCCTATCGACGCCCCCTCCCACCCTCATCCCGCGACACCCGCCGGCCGGGAACACCGGACTGTCCGCCGAACGCACACGCGGGTCCCGAGATCACCCGCGGTGCGCGTGAAAGGCGGGGGTTCTCGAGAATTGCGTGTGTGCTCGTGTGAGCGTCAGCGGCTCCTCCCCAGCCGGAGCGCGCGGGCGCGGGATCCACGGGTGGGGCGTGGAGGGCGTCGCGGTCGTGCGCAGCGGGGAGGATGCGGGGATGCGGCGCAACGTATCGCTCGACGCGGGATTCGCGCTGGTGCGCACGCGACGCGAACTGCTCGATGACGGGTGCACCTCACGCGGCATCGAGTCCGCCGTCGCGGACGGTTCGCTGCGACGACTCCAGCCGAACCGGTACGTCGAAGACTCCGTGTGGCGGGAGCTGTGGCCGGAGTCGCGGCATCGCCTCGAGATCGCATCCGCGTTCGGTCAGATGAGGACGGATGCCGCCGTTGCGGCGTACGCGTCCGCCGCGGCGGTCTGGGAGCTGCCGCTCGCGCGCCACGTGCCGACCGCGGTCCACGTGGTCCTCCCGAACGGAGCGCGTGCTTCGAGCAGGCCCGGTCTCGTGCGACACACCGACGCGATCGGCGAGGACGACATCGTCGAGGTCGCCGGCATCCGCTGCACCTCGCTCGAGCGGACCGTGGTGGACGTGGCGCGCACCCTCCCGTTCGAGACCTCGGTCGCACTCGTCGACGCGGCGCTGCGTCGTGTCGCGATGCGGGGACGTCGGTACGACAAGGGACTCGCCGCGCAATGGCGGGAGGGCGTGCTCGATCGCCTCGACCGCATGCCGGGGGCGCGCGGCGTTCGGCGGGCACGCGGTGTGGCCCTCTTCGCCGACGGCCGCGCGGAGCTTCCGGGGGAGAGCATCACCCGCGTAAGACTGCGCCAGCTCGGATTCACGCGCTTCCATCTGCAGGTACCGGTCCGATCGCCCTCCGGCGGAGGATACGAAGTGGACATCGGGCTGGACGAGGCGAAGGCGCTCCTGGAGTTCGACGGGAAGGGGAAATACCTCGACGCGGCGATGCGCGACGGGCTCTCGCTCGAAGACGTCCTGTTGGCCGAGAAGCGGCGCGAGGACTGGATCCGCGGCGTGACGCAGTGCCGGTTCGGACGGGTCGAGGATGCCCACATCACCACTCCCGCAGCGCTCGGCACCCGCCTCGCGGCCTACGGCATCCGTCCGCCCCGGAAGCGCTGAACGCACGGAGAGACGCCGAGATCACCCGGCATCGCCGAGATCGCACGCGAACGACGCGAAGCGCGTGTGGTTTGGGCAACGCAGGGTGCGCTCGGCGGCGGCAGGGGAGGGCGGGGCGCGGATTTGGTGCGGGGGGCGGGAACGCCTACACTGGACGGAGCCGAAGACCGCCGGTCATCGGAGTGCGCGCGAGCGCGGTCCGATCGAAGCTCTGCGAATGCAGGGGCCCGCGCAGGTGTCACGAACGATTCTCCCACTCGGGATTCCCGCTCCGTGCGCTTGCGCCGGAGCTTTTTTCATGCCCAGAGCGCGGTGGTCCAGGCCGACGCCCCGCCTCCGCGGAGCGTCTCGTACACACAAGGAGTGGCCATGGCGCAGAAGGAAGCATCGGTCGCCGAGCTCACGAAGAATTTCGAGGACTCGACCGCCGTTCTGCTCACCGAGTACCGCGGTCTGACGGTTGCCGAGCTCAAGGAGCTCCGCAACAGCATCCGTCAGGACGCGGAGTACGCCGTGGTGAAGAACACGCTGACCAAGATCGCCGCGAACAACGCGGGGGTCACGGGACTGGACGACGACCTCAAGGGTCCGTCGGCCGTCGCGTTCGTGCACGGTGACCCGGTCGCCGTCGCGAAGGGTCTGCGTGCCTTCGCCAAGGCACACCCTCTTCTCGTGATCAAGGGCGGTTACTTCGACGGCAACCCCCTGACCGCGGACGAGGTCAACAAGCTCGCCGACCTCGAGAGCCGTGAAGTCCTGCTGGCGAAGCTCGCCGGTGCGATGAAGGCCTCGATGACCAAGGCGGCATTCGTCTTCAACGCGCTCCCGTCGAAGGCCGTTCGCACGGTCGACGCGCTGCGCGAGAAGCAGGAGTCCGCGGCCTGATCGGGCCAGCGGCGATAGAAACCCCAATCAAGGAGAATCATCATGGCAAAGCTCAGCACTGAGGAGCTGCTCGACGCGTTCAAGGAGCTCACGCTCATCGAGCTCAGCGAGTTCGTCAAGGCGTTCGAGGAGACCTTCGACGTCACCGCCGCCGCCCCGGTCGCCGTTGCCGCTGCGGGCGCCCCCGCCGGTGGTGCCGGTGAGGCCGCCGCCGAGGAGGAGAAGGACTCGTTCGACGTCGTCCTCGAGGCCGCCGGCGACAAGAAGATCCAGGTCATCAAGGTCGTCCGCGAGCTCACCTCGCTCGGCCTCGGCGAGGCCAAGGCCGTCGTCGACGGTGCCCCGAAGCCCGTGCTCGAGGGCGCGAACAAGGACGACGCCGAGAAGGCGAAGGCCAAGCTCGAGGAGGCTGGCGCGACGGTTACCCTCAAGTAATCTCGCTTCACTTTCGCGAAGACCCCGGATGCCTCGGCATCCGGGGTCTTCGTCGTCTCGCCAGCCTGTGTCAGCCGTGGCGCATGTCGGCCACGGATGCGGCGACGCGCGAGGACGGGGATGCCGTCGAGGAGCGCATCACCATGCGCGCCTGCAGATGCACCTGCTCGGCCTCGAGGTCGGGATCCTCGATATGGCGGATGAGCAATGCGACCGCGTGGGCGCCCTGATCGCGCGGAATCTGCCGCAGTGTCGTGAGCGAGAACATCTCGGCGAACTCATGGTCGTCGATGCCGATCACGCTGAGCTGGCTGGGAACCTGCACCCCCAGGCGCCGCGCCGCGATGATGGCGCCGATCGCCACCTCGTCGCACGCGCCGACGATGGCGCTCGGACGCGAGCGGGGGTCGGCGAGCGCGTCCACCGCGGCGGCGTATCCGCCCGGCAGCGTCACGGCCGACTCGATGTGCCGAGTGGCGTCGCCGAGGCCGGCCTCGGCCATCGCCGCGTAGTAGCCGTTGAGCCGCGTGCGGTCCACCTGCGCCCAGTGGCGGTCGGGGCGACCCCCACCGAGGAACGCGATGTCGGTGTGCCCGAGGCCGAGCAGATGCTCGGTCGCCCGCCGGGCGGCGTAGTCGTCGTCGATCGCGACGATGCTGTGCGAGCCGCCGGCGCCGACGACGCTGACGACCGGTCGGCCCATGCGCACCAGCCGCTCCAGCTCGTGGTCGTCAGGTTCGAGCCCGACGGCGATCAGGCCGTCGAAGCGCTTGCGCGCCAGGAAGTCCTCGAAGATGCGCGCCCGTCCCGGCGTTCCGGGCTTCGCGTCGTACAGCGTCAGATCGAGCCCGCGCTCGAGCAGCGCCTCTTGGATCCCCTCGAGCACTTCGGCGAAGAACCACCGGTTGAGGTACGGCATCACGACGCCGATGTTGCGCGTGCGGCCCGTCGCGAGGCTCACGGCGCTCGTGGACGGGACATAGCCGATGGCCTCGGCGGCCTCGCGCACGCGTCGCCGCGTCTCGGCGGAGACATAGCCCGAACCGCTGAGGGCACGGCTGGCGGTCGATTTCGACACACCGGCCTGCCGGGCGACGTCTTCGATCCCGCTCACCGTGGACTGATCCTTCCGACGAGATTCGAGGTTCCGAGGGCGTGGATCAGCCTAGTGTCGCCACGCCGTAGTGGGAACGGTTCCACATAACGTAGCCCACATTGTGCGCGAAATCACGCGGGTTATCGATTCGTGATGACGACATCCTTGTGTCACTGCGCTGACCTCGCGTACGTTGTGTGGAAGCGGTTCCCTATCGGCATCGCAACGCAGCAACAAGAACTCGAAGAGGAGTGATCACATGGGCATGACGCAGCGAGGGCGCCTCGTCGTCCCGCTCGCCGGTCTCGGCATCCTGGGCATCGCGCTGGCCGCGTGCTCGGGCGGAGGCAGCGACGGCGGCGACAGCGGAGGCAGCGGCGAGACCGTCACCATCATGGGTGCTTTCACCGACGCGCAGGCCGACGCCTTCCAGGCCGATCTCGACGCGTGGGGCGAGACGAGCGGCATCACCGTCACGTACGACGGCAACACCGACTTCCAGACCGCCGTGGTCGCCCGAGCCACCGCCGGCAACCCGCCCGACATCGCGATCTACCCGCAGCCGGGCGTTCTCAAGAGCCAGACGGCGACCCTGTTCCCGCTCGAGGAGCTGGGCATCGACGTGGATTCGATCATCGCCGACGAGGCCAACGGGCTCGGCACGATCGCACAGGTCGACGGGCAGACGTTCGGCCTCCCGTACTCGATCAACGTCAAGTCGCTGGTCTGGTACAACCCGTCGGCGTTCGACGCCGCGGGTCTGGAGATCCCGACGACGGATGCCGAGCTCACCGCTCTGCAGCAGACGATCATGGACGACGACCTCGGCTACCCGTGGTGCGTCGGCATCGAATCGGGCGCCGCGACCGGGTGGGGAGCCACCGACTGGCTCGAGGAGTACGTCCTGCGCTACGGCGGACTCGACGAGTACAACGCGTGGATCGCCGGTGACGTCCTGTTCACCAGCGACCTCGTGACCCAGGCCGGTGACAAGGTGGCCGACGAAATTCTCGCCGACGGCAAGGTCAACGGCGGCGGCCAGGCTATCGCCACGACCTCGTTCCAGACGGCGGGCAACCAGCTGTGGGCCGAGGGCAAGGACAACGGCCAGTGCTTCATGATGCGTCAGGGTTCGTTCATCGCGGACTTCTTCCCCGACGACATCAAGGCCCAGATCGCCGACGGCGACCTGTCCAACATCGACTTCTTCCAGCTGCCCTCGCCCGAGGGCACGGACACGGCGATGCTCGGCGGCGGCGACCTCGTGGGAGCCTTCACCAACAGCGAGGCCACGAAGGCGGTCGTGGAGTACATCACCGGACCGGAGTTCGGCACCAACGGCTACGCCAGCCAGTCGATCTTCCTGTCGCCGCACAACGACTTCGACACGTCGAACTACACGACCGAGTTCCAGAAGAAGTCGCAGGCGCTCCTGGCCGAGTCCACTGTGTTCGGCTTCGACGCCTCGGACCAGATGCCGGGTGAGATCGGCGCCGGCACCGAGTGGACGGAGCTGACGAGCTGGTTCGCGGGTCAGAAGACGATGGAACAGGCGTTCCAGACGATCGACGACGCGTGGCCGCGGTGATCCGCGCCGCGCTCGGTTCCGATTGAGCAATGCGGGCGGCGCCCCCCTTGTGGGCGGCGCCGCCCGCCCCTAGCATCCAGACACCTCACAACGACGTCAGGCGGTTCGCATGCCCATTCTGAGTGCGATCATCTCGGTGATCATCGGCGTAGGAGTGTCCCTCCTCATCTTCTGGGCCGCCAACTGGCTCATCGAACGGACGGGCGACAAGTGGAAGGCGAGGCTGCTGCCGTACGTCTTCCTCGGCCCCGTGATCATCCTGGTCGCGATCTTCCTGCTGTATCCGGCCATCCGCACCCTCATCGACAGCTTCATGCAGCAGAGCCAGCGGCGCGGCGAGAGCGCCAGCTTCGTGGGCTTCGATAACTACATCGACCTGTTCACGGATCCGAACTTCCTCGGCATCCTGCTCAACAACGTCCTGTGGGTCATCGTGGTGCCCACCGGTGCCGTGCTCATCGGCCTGCTGGTGGCGATCCTGACCGACCGCCTCGGCAAGCGCCGCGAGACGACGTTCAAGTCGATGATCTTCCTGCCGATGGCCATCAGCGGGGTCGCGGCAGCCGTCACGTGGCGGTTCATCTACTTCTACGCGCCGCCGGGCAACCCGCAGATCTACTCGCTGAACGCGTTCTGGACGGCGGTGACGGGGCAGGACCCGGTGCCGTGGCTCACGATCGACACGGCGCGGCTGAACTCGTTCCTGATCATGTTCATCGTGGTCTGGCTGCAGACCGGCTTCGCCATGGTGCTGCTGTCGGCGGCCATCAAGGGCGTGCCGGAGGAGACGATCGAGGCGGCCCGGCTCGACGGTGCCACGGAGCGCAAGCTCTTCCTCTCGGTGATCATTCCGCAGATCCGCGGCACGATCCTCGCGGTGTTCATCACGATCCTGATCGTGGTGATGAAGCTGTTCGACATCGTGTACGCCATGACGGGCGGCCAGTACAACACGAGCGTGCTGGCGGTGGAGTTCTACGCCCAGCTGTTCAGCTTCCAGAACCCGGGCAAGGCGGCAGCCGTGGTCATGGTCCTCATGATCGCCATCGCGCCGCTCATCGTCTACCAAGTCCGCAGCTACAAGGCTCAGGAGGAACTCCGATGAGCAGCACCGAGATTCCGACGCCGCTCGTCGACGCCGACGCCGGCACGCGCGAGATCGTCACCGGCAACAAGAAGCCCCGCACCGGCGACAAGCCCAAGCCCCGCATCCTCCTGACGATCCTCATGGGGATCATCGCCGTCGCGTGGCTGTTCCCCCTGCTGGGCCTGCTCATCACGAGCTTCCGCAGCAAGGCGGACGTCGACGCGACAGGCTGGTGGACGGTTTTCCTGAACCCCTTCGGCACCGACTGGACGATGGAGAACTTCGCCCTGGCGTGGGACGCCCTCGACGTCGGTCAGACGTTCTGGAACTCCGTCGCGGTGACGGTGCCGGCCACCGTGCTGCCGATCCTCGTGGCGGCGATGGCCGCGTACTCGTTCGCGTTCCTGCAGTTCCGCGGCAAGGAGATCTACTTCGCCATCGTGCTCGGTCTCATGATCGTGCCGGTGCAGATCGCGATCATCCCGGTGCTCCAGCTGTTCGTGTGGTTCGGCAACACCACCGGCATCCAGATCATCGGGCAGTACCCGGCGGCGTACATCGTCCACTCGACGTTCGCGCTGCCGCTGGCGATCTACATCCTGCGCAACTACATGCAGACGCTGCCGACCTCGCTCATCGAGGCGGCGCGCGTCGACGGCGCGAGCCACTTCCAGATCTTCTGGCGGCTCATCGTGCCGATGTCGGTGCCGGCGCTGGCGTCGTTCGCGATCTTCCAGTTCCTGTGGGTGTGGAACGACTTCCTCGTGGCGTACATCTTCATCCAATCGGGGCCCAACGCCGTGATGACCCAGGGGCTGTACACCCTCATGGGGCAGTACGGACAGGGCTGGCAGAGGGTCGCCGCAGGCTCGTTCATCACCCTGGTGGTGCCGCTGGTGATCTTCTTCGCACTGCAGCGGTTCTTCGTGCGAGGGATGACGGCAGGTTCGGTCAAGTAGACCCGTTCCGCGAGTCGGGGGGACGCCTGTGCTTAGGCTCGACGACTCGTGGGTCTGGGACTACTGGGTCGCCGAGGACGACGAGGGATTCCACGCCTTCTATCTGAAGGCCCCTCGCGTCCTCGGCGATCCGCATCTGCGCCACTGGCACGCCCGCATCGGCCACGCCTTCTCGAGCGACCTCGTCACGTGGACACCGCTGCCGGACGCTCTCGGCGCGGGGCCGCCGGGAACGTTCGACGACATGGCGACGTGGACCGGATCGATCGTGCGGGACGACGCCGGCGTGTGGCGGATGTTCTCCTCGGGCGTCAGCACCGTCGGAGACGGGCGCGTCCAGCGGATCGGCTCGGCGCGGTCGCGCGATCTCGTCACGTGGGAGCGCGACCCGTTCGTGCTCGCGCCCGATGCGCGCTGGTACGAAGTCGAGCCCGGCGCCGATTGGCACGAAGAGGCGTGGCGGGATCCGTGGGTCTTCCGCGACCCGGATGCCGGGGGATGGCGGATGCTCATCACGGCGCGCAGTCGCACCGGCGAGCCCGCACAGCGCGGGGTTGTCGGCACAGCGGTCTCGCACGACCTCGAGACGTGGCGCGTGGAGCCGCCGCTGTCAGCGCCGGACAGCGGGTTCGGCCAGCTCGAGGTCGCGCAGACGTACGACGTCGACGGGCATGTCTTTCTGCTGTTCTCGTGCCTGCGCGGCGAGCTCGCGGGTGCTCGCGCCGGGGCCGAGGGAGGCATCTGGGTCGTGAACGCACCGAGCCTGTCGGGCCCGTTCGACATCTCAGGCGCCTACCGGCTCACCGACGAGTCGCTCTACGTCGGCAGACTGGTCCGCACGCCCGGCGGTTCCTGGGCGCTCATGGCTTTTCGCAACACCGCGCCGGACGGCTCGTTCGTCGGCGAGCTGGCCGATCCGGCCCCGGTGACGATCGAGCACGGCCGGCTCACGATCGCCGACCGCGACCATCCGGCGTTCCCGTCCGAGCACGACCATCCAGCGTTCCCGTCCGAGCACGACCACCCGGGCGAAGGCGCAAGCTGACGTCCTGCTCCGGCCCGAGCGTGCCGGAGCTGCGATCGGGCCGTCTCGGCGGCCGGGGGGTCACGCCACGGCGTCGACGCGGTACAGCACCAAGTGGTCGGGGTGAAGGCGCGGCGATGCGAACCCGACGGTCTCGAGGGTGCCGGCGGCGAAGACCGCCCCCGGGTAGGACACATCGGCCCGCACCGCGCGATCCCAGTACTCGGACGCTGCCGCGGCAGCGGCATCGCTCGCCTCGCCCCACCACGCCGGTGCGTGAAGGCCCGACGGCAGCTCGCCGATGAGGATCGGCGTGACACGATACGCCCGCACCGGATCGAGGCCGCGCAGTCGCAGCCGCGCCGGCGGCTCGGGCTGCGTCGAGTCCAGCACCGCGAACGAGAAGATCGCGCGCGAGCGGTCGGGGGCGACGACGCCGTGCGCGATGACGCGAGGGTCCGGCCCGTCGAGCCGCACCGTCTCGCCGCCGAGGAGCAGGTCGCGATTGTCCTTGTAGAAGCGGATCCACGTCCCCAGGGTCTCGAGCTCCGCAGCGCTGGCCTCGCCGAGGTTCCATTCGATCCCGAAGTGGCCGAACACGGCGGTGCCGGCGCGGAACGACAGATCCATGTGACGTCCCGTGGTGTGCGAGTGGCCCGAGGCCACATGTGCGCCCTGGTACTCCGGCGGCACGAGCTGCGAGGTCCAGCGCATCATGGACTGCCGGTCGTGGGGGTCGGAGTTGTCGGACACCCAGACGCGGTCGGTGCGCTCGAGGACGCCGAGGTCGACGCGCGCGCCGCCGGAGGAGCAGGACTCGACCTCGAGCTCGGGGTGCGCGGCGCGCAGCTCGTCCAGCAGACGGTAGAACGCCAGCGTCTGGGCGTGCACGGCGGGCCGGCCCCGATCGGTGCGGTCGCCGGCGTCGACGAGGTCGCGGTTGTGGTCCCACTTGATGTAGTCGATGCGGTACTCGTCGAGCAGCGCCATCATCTGATCCCGCACGTGCGCGTAGGCGCCGGGATGGGCGATGTTCAGCACCTGCTGGAACCGCGCCTCCACGGGCAGGTCGTCGCGCGCGGCCATGATCCACTCCGGATGCGCGCGCGCCACGTCGCTGTCGAGATTGACCATCTCGGGCTCGAACCACAGGCCGAACTGCATGCCGAGCTCGTGCACGCGGTCGACGAGCGGATGCAGGCCGTCGGGCCACACCTCGGGAGAGACCACCCAGTCGCCGAGGCCGGCGCGGTCGCTGCGGCGCGCGCCGAACCATCCGTCGTCGAGAACGAAGCGCTCGACGCCGATTCCCGCGGCCTTCTCGGCGAGTGCGACCAGCTCGTCGGCGTCGTGCCGGAAGTACACCGCCTCCCACACGTTGAGCAGCACGGGGCGCTCGGTCGACGGATGCCGCGGACCTGAGCGCAGATGGTCGTGGAATCGGTGGGCCACGGCATCCAGCCCGTCGCCGTACGCGCCGTACACCCAGGGCGAGCTGTACGCGTCGCCGGGGGCGAGCACGATCTCTCCCGGCAGCAGCACTTCGCCGCCGCCGAGCACCTGCTCGCCGGTGTGCACGCGCTCGGCGTAGTGCCGGTGGTTGCCGCTGAACGCCGTGTGCACGGCCCACACCGAGCCCGCGGCGAATCCGAAGCCGGGGACGCCGGCGTGCAGGACGAAGGCGCTGTCGGCGCCCGTCCGGCCGCGGCGGTTCTCCCGAAGGCGGATGCCGTCGGGGAACGATGCCCGCTGCGCCCGGCGCTCGCCGTTGTGCTGGCCGGTGAAGTCCAGCAGCTCCTGCGCCTCGGCGGGCACCGGGTACGCGAGGGAGAGGTCGTCGAGCGAGAACCGCTCGTCGTGATCGTTGCGCACGGTGGCGCGCGAGCGCACGAGGCCGGCAGGGGTCAGCTCGACCTCGATCCTGAGCCTCAGGGTGCCACGCTCGTCGACGGCCTCGAAGGCGATGGCGTGGGCGCCGCCGAGCACCGGACCGCCCGCGTCGTCGCCGTCGACCGTCACCGACGTGACGGTGAACCGCGGCGACCAGCCCGCCCCGTCGAACGAGCCCGAGAGTCCGGGCCGGCCGGTCCATCCCGTGCGGTGCTCGGGCAGCAGCGCGAGCCGGACGGGGACGTCGGCGTTGTTGGAGCCGATGACCTGCACCGTGGCATCGCACAGTGCGGCCAGCGATGCGGCATCGAGGTCTCCCAGGGTCGCGCCCCAGTGGACGACCGCGGGCAGGCGCCGATCTCGCGCGTCGATCAGCAGCGAGACGCCGCCCGCCGAAAGGTGGATGACGGTACCGGGGGAGAGCTCGGAGGACACGCCACCATTCTGTCGAGCATCGCTTCCGTCGGACAGGTGTGTGCCTAGGGTGTGACGTATGGATGCCGCCGCAGCCGACACCCTGACCGTCGATCCCGAGCGCGGGCTGACGGCATCGGAGGTGGCCGAGCGCGTCGCCGCGGGTCGCGTGAACGCGTTCGAGGCCGATACGAGCCGCAGCGCGTGGACGATCGTCCGCGCCAACGTCTTCACGCTCTTCAACGGCATCGTGTTCGCGTGCTTCGGCATCCTGCTCGTGCTGGGGCGCTGGCAGGACGGGCTGTTCGGGCTCGCGGCGTTCGCGAACTCGATCATCGGCAGCTACCAGGAGTTCAAGGCGAAGGCGGCGCTGGACCGTCTCGCGCTGCTGAACGCGCCGCACGCGCGGGTAAGGCGGGACGGTGCCGAGTCCGAGATCCTCCCCGGCGAGGTGGTCGCGGACGACATCCTCGTGCTCCGCGCGGGCGATCAGGTCCCCGCCGACGCCGTCGTCGCCGCCTCGCGCGCGCTGCAGATCGACGAGTCGATGCTCACGGGAGAGTCGGATGCCGTCGACAAGCGGCCCGGCGACGAAGCGCTGTCGGGCTCGATCGTCGTGGCGGGGGAGGGCGAGGCCCAGGTCGTGCGGGTCGGCGCCGATTCATACGCGAACCGGTTCGCGGGCGAGGCGAAGAAGTTCTCGCTGGTTTCGAGCGAGCTGCGCACGTCGATCAACAAGGTCCTGACGTGGATGGCGTGGCTGATCGGCCCCGTCGGCCTGCTCGTCCTGAATGCGCAGGTGATGGTCGCCGGCGGGTGGGCTGCCGTGTGGCAGGACGGCGGCTGGGTTCAGCCGGTGGTGAATACGATCGCGGCGCTGACGGCGATGATCCCGCTCGGGCTCGTGCTCATGACCTCGATCGCCTTCGCGGTCGGCGCGGCCAAGCTCGCGAGTCGCCAGGTCCTCGTCAACGAGCTTCCCGCGGTCGAGGGGCTGGCGCGCATCGATGTGATCTGCCTCGACAAGACCGGCACGCTCACCGCCGGCGAGATCGCGTTCGACGCTGCTCATATCGTGCGCGATGCCGACTCGATGACCGAGGCCCGCGACGTCCTCGCCTGGTACGGGGCGGCACCCGATGCCAACGCGACAGCGCGGTGCCTGCGCGAGCCGTATCCGGCAGAGCGCGTGCTCGACGTGGCCGCCTACGTCCCGTTCTCGTCGGCCCGCAAGTGGAGCGCGGTCTCGTTCGCAGCCGGCCCTGCCGGCACGTGGGTCATGGGGGCGCCCGAGATGGTGTTCGGCGATGCCGCGTCCGATCCGGCCACTCCGCTCGGCGGCGCTGTGGTGGAGCTCGCGTCGACCGGCCGCCGCACCCTCGTCCTCGCCCGCTCTGCGGCCGCCCTGTCTGCGGCCGACGTCGAAGCCGAGCGCCTGCCCGGCGCGGTGGAGCCGGTCGCCGTGCTGACCTTCCGCGAGCAGGTCCGACCCGACGCCGCCGAGACGCTGGAGTACTTCGCCCGGCAGGGCGTCGGCGTCCGCGTGATCTCGGGCGACAACCCGCGCACCGTCGCGGCGATCGCCCGCGAGGTGGGGCTCGACGTCGACGAGGGCTTCGACGCCCGGCATCTGCCCGAGGACGACGACGCGCTCGCCGACGTGCTCGAGGCCCACACGGTGTTCGGCCGCGTCACGCCCGAGCAGAAGAAGCGCATGGTGGTGGCGCTGCAGGCCCGCGGTCACACGGTCGCGATGACGGGCGACGGCGTCAACGACGCGCTGGCGATCAAGACGGCCGACATGGGCATCGCGATGAACTCGGGCGCCGCGGCCACCAAAGCCGTCGCGCGCCTGGTGCTGCTCGACGGGAGGTTCTCGCACCTGCCCGACGTCGTCGCCGAGGGACGTCAGGTCATCGCGAACATCGAGCGGGTCTCGATGCTCTTCCTGACCAAGACCGTCTACGCGACCGGGCTGGCGATCCTCTTCGGCATCCTGGTGCTCGAGTTCCCGTTCCTGCCGCGGCAGCTGTCGATCACCGACGGTCTGACCATCGGCATCCCCGCGTTCTTCCTCGCGCTCATGCCCAACGCCCAGCGGTACGTACCGGGGTTCCTGCGACGATCCCTGATCTTCGCGCTGCCGGCCGGCGTCATCATCGCCGTCGCGCTCACCGTCTACACCCAGGGCGCGCTCGCGCTCTGCGTCGACGAGGCGCAGCTGCGCACCGGCGCGACGATCATCCTCGCGATCGTAGGGATCTGGGTGCTCACGGTCCTGTCACGACCCGTGACCCGCTACAAGGTCCTGGTGATCGGCGGCATGTTCATCGCGCTGGTGGTGATCTTCACCGTGCCGCTGTCGACGGAGTTCTTCGAGTTCGTCGACCCCGGCCGCGACGCTGCGTGGCTGGTCGCGATCACGACGGTGCTCTCGATCGCCGCGATCGAGATCGTGCGATTCGTGCACCGCCGGGTCGTCGCGCGCGCGATGACCGGCGAGCCCGCTCAGGGCTCCGACGGCGTGGCGAAGTAGCGCGCCGGCGGCGGCGTCCACAGCGCGACCAGAATGAGGATCATCAGGGCCGGCTGGATCAGGCCGATCCAGTCCCAGTCGTCGGTGGCGATGATCGTGACCGCATGCAGGGCGAGCTGCAGCCCCAGGTAGACCGTCACGAGCAGCCGGGCGAGGGTGCTGCCGCGCGCGATGCTGGAGCCTGCCGAGATGATGAGCAGGCCGAACAGGATCACGCCCGACCCGAGCAGCGAAACCGTGAGGACGTCCTCTTCGGGGACGTCGTAGCGGCTGAGCAGGACCAGGATGCCGAGGGCCGTCGAGAGCAGGCCGCTGAGGTAGATGAGGACGACGGCGAGCGTGATGACCACGGGGCGGCGGCGCTGATCCACGGACTCGGGCGTCATGCGTCTCACCCTACGGCGCTGTCGCGGGAGTCGACGGGGTCCGCGGGGCGGCCCTGTGGAATCGGTGTGAACTGCGGGCGATCGCATCCGGTAACATTGGTGTCTTCGAATCGATTCGATTCCGCTCTCTCCTCCTTCACGCGCCTGAACCGGCTTCGCCGGTGTCGACGCCCGCGCCACGAAACGAAGAATCGCCATGTTCGACACCGCCGCCAATCCCGTCATCCGCCCCGACGACCCGCGCCACACCGCCCCCCGCGACGCACGCCCCGAGTCGCCGCACCGCCACGGGTCGGCGACGGGCGCCATCCGCACCCTCGGCTCCGACCCCGCGACTGCGCCGATCGTCCTGCACCCGGGCGATTCGATCTCGGCGCGCCGCCGTGTCCTCTACGTGATCCTGCTGGGTGCGCTGACCGCCCTCGGCCCCTTCACCGTCGACCTGTACCTCCCGGCCTTCCCGGTGCTCGAGGCCGACTTCCAGACGACGTCGGCGGCGATCCAGCTCACGCTCACCGGCACGATGATCGGCTTCGCGCTCGGTCAGCTGATCGTGGGCCCGCTGAGTGACAAGGTGGGACGCCGCGTCCCCCTGATCGCCGTGACCGCGCTGCACGTGCTCTCGAGCGTCGCGGCAGCCCTCGCCCCGAACCTCGAGCTGCTCTTCGTCGCCCGTGTGCTCATGGGTGCGGGCGCCGCGGCCGGCGCCGTGGTCGCCGCCGCGATCGTGCGCGACCTGTTCGGCGGCAAGCGGCTCGTCGTGATGCTCTCGCGCCTCGCCCTCGTGTCGGGCGCTGCCCCGGTGCTCGCGCCGCTCATCGGCTCGGCACTCCTGCTCGTGATCGACTGGCGCGGCGTGTTCGTCGTCCTGGCGCTGTACAGCGCGCTCATGCTGATCGCGGCGTTGGTCTTCCTGCCCGAGACGCTGCCGCCGGCGCGCCGGCACGACAAGGGCGCCACCACGGTCTGGCAGCGCTACCGTTCGGTGCTCGGCGACCGGGTCTTCATCGGCGTGCTGATCGTCGGAGGCATGAACTTCTCGGGGCTGTTCTCGTATCTGTCGGCCTCGCCGTTCCTGTTCCAGGACACCTACGGGTTCGACCCGCAGCAGTACGGACTGCTGTTCGCGGCGAACTCGATCGGCATCGTCGTCGGCGTGCAGATCTCGTCGCGACTGTCGGCCCGATACGGTCCGCAGTGGGTGATGGCCTTCTCAACG
The DNA here is from genome assembly GCA_029319145.1 of Microbacter sp. GSS18. Taxonomy (NCBI): domain Bacteria; kingdom Pseudomonadati; phylum Bacteroidota; class Bacteroidia; order Bacteroidales; family Porphyromonadaceae; genus Microbacter; species Microbacter sp. GSS18. Next base: position 28,076 of record CP119753.1, read on the forward strand.
GTCGTGGCCGCGGTCGCGGCGGTCGTCATCATCCTCACCGACCAGCTGGGACTGGGGCTGTGGGGCACCGTGATCCCGCTGTTCCTGTTCATGATCGGCGTCGGGTTCACCTTCCCGGCCGTGCAGGTGCTGGCGCTGGATCGCCACGGCCGGGCCGCGGGCACGGCGCAGTCGCTCATCGGCGCATCGAACTTCGGCGTCGCCGGCGTCATCTCGCCTCTCGTCGGCTGGCTCGCCGCGGATGCCGGCATCACGGCCACCACGATGGCCTCGGTCATGGTCGGCTGCGCGCTCGTGGCCATCGCGACGGTGTGGCTGGTCATCCGGCCGCGCACGGTGGCGCAGCTCGCGCCGTAGGCGCGGTCATTCCTCCTCTGCGACGGGCTGCAGCCGGAACAGCCGCACCGTTCGGCCCGACTCGCGCTCGTAGGCGCGGTAGCCCGGCCACTGCCGCTCGATGCGGCGCCACGCCTCGTCGCGCTCGGCATCGGGGATGGGGGTCGCGTGCACGCGCAGGCGCCGCCCGCGCACCGTGATGAGGGCATCGGGATGCGCGAGCAGGTTCGTCGACCATGCCGGATGCCGGCTGCGGGCGAAGCTCGTGCCGGCCACGATCGCGCGGCCGTGACCGTCGGGGGTGTACATCAGCTCGGCCTGACGGGGTTCGCCGCTCTTCGCCCCGGTGGTGTGCAGCACGAGCGAGGGCACGAGGATGCCGCTCACCTGCAGCCGGCCGCCGGTGAGGCGCTCCATGAACCGTTCGAACGGCGGCAGGAACACCGGCCCGACCCTCCGGAACCAGCGAGTGCGGGTGACGGGCGCGATGATAGCGCGGACGACGTCTTTGAGGCCAGGCACCCCTTCATCATCGCGCGTGGTGGCAGGATGACGGGATGGCTGAGACAGATGTGCGCGTCGCATACCGCCGTCCGCTGTGGATCGGGGCGGGGCTGGTCGCAGCCGGGGTCCTGCTCGCGGTCGGCATCGTGGTGGGTATCGGCGACGCTCCGTTCGGCTTCGACCAGGCGTGGCAGGACTTCCTCGCCGCGTCCCGCGGACCGGTGCTGCTGTCGTTCTCGTACGCGATGAACTGGCTCGGCGGCGGATGGTTCGGCGTGTTCGCCGCTCCGGCGCTGATCGCGATCATCCTCCTCGCGATGCGTCGCCCCTGGGCGGCGGCCTACTTCATCGCCGCCGAGATCGTGAGCGTCGTCATGGTGCAGATCCTCAAGCACGCCGTCGGCCGCGCGCGGCCGGAGGACATCATCGTCACGAGCGACTTCGGGTCGTTCCCCTCGGGACACGTCGCCAATGCCGCCACGATCGCCATGGCGCTTTTCGTGATCTTCCCCGGCGTATGGGTCGCGCTGGCCGGTCTGGTGTGGACCGTCGCGATGGCCTTCAGTCGCACCTATCTCGGCGCGCATTGGCTGAGCGACACGATCGGCGGAGCCATCATCGGTGCCGGGGCGGCCCTCCTCGTGGCCGCCGCCTTCGCGAAGCCGCTGGCGACCGAGGCGGAGCGACACGGCGCCAAGCGCGCTCCCGAGTCGGCGCCCGGGCACGACCCCGCACCTGGCTAGGCTGATTCGCATGACCGCGCCGCCCGAGTCCGATCCCGCCGTCGCCGCGGCCGCCGCCGAGCTCGAGCGCCTGCGCGCCGAAGCCGCCGCCGCCGAGGCTGCGCTCCGGGCGGCGCAGGCCAAAGCCGCGCTGGCCGCCGCCGAGGCGGAAGTGGCGAAGGCCCGGATCGCCCCCGCGGGCGCGGCGGAATCGCGCGTGCCGCCGGCAGCGTCCGCTGCACCGGAGGAGCGTTCCGCGTCGGAGGAGCCCGCTGCGGCGCCGACTGCCGACGCGGCACCGGCCCCGACGGCCGGCGGTTCCGCCGGCGGCGGCCCGCTCGACGCCGCCGAGGTCGCCACGATCCGCGACGCGTACGCCTTCGAGGGCGCCGCGCTCGAGATGGGGGCGCTGGTGAACACCGAGCCGCTTCCCGACGTGCCGGTGCGCATCCCTCTCGCCATGACGAACCGGCACGGTCTCATCGCCGGCGCCACCGGCACCGGCAAGACCCGTACGCTGCAGGGTCTGGCCGAGCAGCTCTCCGCGCAGGGCGTTCCGGTGTTCGCCGCCGACATCAAGGGCGACCTGTCGGGCGTCGCGACGCCGGGCGAGCCGAGCGACAAGCTCCTGGCACGCACGCGCGGGATCGGACAGGACTGGACTCCGGCGGCATCGCCGACGGAGTACTTCGCGCTCGGCGGCATCGGCACCGGCGTGCCGGTGCGTGCGACCGTCAGCGGCTTCGGTCCGCTGCTGCTGAGCAAGGTGCTCGGGCTGAACGAGACGCAGGAGTCGAGCCTCAAGCTCGTGTTCCACTACGCCGACCAGCACGGGCTCGCGCTGGTCGACCTGTCGGATCTGCGGTCGGTGCTCGCCTACCTCACCAGCGACGCCGGCAAGGACGAGCTGAAGGACCTCGGCGGCCTGTCGGCGGCGACCGCCGGGGTGATCCTGCGCGAGCTCATCGTCTTCGCCGAGGCCGGCGCCGACGTGTTCTTCGGCGAGCCGGAGTTCGAGGTCGCCGACTTCCTGCGCCTCTCCGGCGACGGCCGGGGCGTCATCAGCCTGCTCGAGGTGCCGGGCGTCGCCGACCGGCCGGCGCTGTTCTCGACGTTCCTGATGTACCTCCTCGCCGAGCTGTTCGAGCAGCTGCCCGAGGTGGGCGACCTCGACAAGCCCAAGCTCGTGTTCTTCTTCGACGAGGCCCATCTGCTGTTCCGGGACGCCTCGGAGGACTTCATCGCCGCGATCGTGCAGACCGTGCGCCTCATCCGGTCGAAGGGCGTCGGCGTCTTCTTCGTGACCCAGACCCCCAAAGACGTCCCCGGCGACGTCCTGGCCCAGCTCGGCTCGCGCGTGCAGCACCAGCTGCGGGCCTTCACGCCCGATGACGCCACGGCGCTGCGGTCGACGGTCAGGACGTACCCGCGCTCGGGCTACGATCTCGAGCGCGTGCTGCAGGAGCTCGGCACCGGCGAGGCGATCGTCACGGTCATGGGCGAGAAGGGCGCCCCGACACCGGTCGCCTGGACGCGGCTGCGCGCGCCCCGGGGCCTGATGTCGCCGACCCCTCCGGCCGACGTCGAGGCCGCCGTGGCGGCATCCGCCCTGCTGGCCCGCTACGGTACGGCCATCGACCGCGAATCGGCGCGCGAAGTGCTGGCGGCGAAGATGAAGGCCGCGAGCGACGCCGAAGCCGCCGAAGAGGCCGCGCTCGAGCGGGCGCGCATCGACGCCGAGTTCGCCAAGCAGCAGGCGGCGATCGACAAGGCGACCGCGGATGCCGAGCGCAAGGCGCAGAAGGAGTACGAGCGCCTGCTGCGGCAGACGTCGGGGAAGACCCGCACGTCGCGCTCGCGGTCGTCCAGCAGCCGGCGCTCGCCGCTCGAGCAGCTGCTGTCGTCGAGATCCACCCAGACGATCCTCGACGGCGTGATCCGGGGCGTGTTCGGAACGGGACGCCGCTGACGCGGCGCGAGGACACCCGAATGCGCAGAAGGGTCCCCGTCGTCATCGCGCTCGTCGTTGCTCTCGCCGTTGCGGGCGCCGGCGTCGCGCTGGCGCTGTCGAGCGCCGGCGAGCCGGACCCTTCACCGTCCGCCGGGGCCACGGCGGCGGCGCAGGAGTTCGGCGAGACCGACTACTGCTACGTCGAGGCGATGATCTACTACCGGTCCGAGGCGGTGGACCTCGCCGACATCCTGCTCAACGCCGACGACATCTCGCCGGAGGCGACCGCGATCGCCCAGGGCGTGTACGACGAGCAGTCGGCGCAACTCGCCGAGCTGCGCGAGGTGTACGTGGAGTGGAAGTCCGCCCGGCCGCTCGAGCGCACCGACGTGGGGCCGTGCGCGGGCCACGACGACCACTCGGCGATGGTGGGGCTTCCCGGCTGGTCGGAATTGCGCCGCTACAGCGAGTCCGGCGGCGAGGAGGCCGAGCAGGGGTTCGCCGAGCTCATGATCGCGCAGAACGCCGGCGTCACCGCGTTCGCCGAGCTCGTGCTCGACTACGGGGCGAACGCGTGGGTCACCGAGGCCGCCGCGGCGGCCATCGACCAGGCCGAGCGCGAGGACGAGGCGCTCGCGACGCTGCTGCCCTGACCGGGACCTGCGCGTGAGACCCGGGTTCCCGTCCGAGACCCGCCGCGATCGGCCCGGGTTTCGGCGAGAAGCCCGGGTCTCGACGCGACTCGATCCCCGCTGAGCGGAAGTCGGCGGTCCCGGGGGGTTCCGACGGGCATAGCCTGAGGGAATGGCGACGAAGCCCCCAACCTCCGACATCGACGAGACGCGCCTGAAGGTCTCTTCCCCCAAGCGCGTGGCCGTCGGCGTCCCCGGCATCCTCCACGCCCTCGAGACCTCGTACGAGCAGATGGGCGTGACCCGCAGCGTCCAGACGCTGCTGCGCGTGAACCAGAAGGACGGGTTCGATTGTCCCGGCTGCGCGTGGCCCGAGGAGGACAAGCGTCACATCGCCGAGTTCTGCGAGAACGGCGCGAAGGCCGTCGCCGAGGAGGCGACGCTGCGCCGCGTGGGCCCCGAGTTCTTCGCCGCGCACACGATCGACGAGCTCAACGCGCACGACGACTTCTGGCTGGGGCAGCAGGGGCGGCTGACGCATCCCATGGTCCTCGACGAGGGCGCGAGCCACTACCGGCCGATCGCGTGGGACGACGCGCTGCGCGAGATCGCCGACCACCTGGCGGGACTGGACGATCCGGACGAGGCGACCTTCTACACCTCCGGCCGCACCTCCAACGAGGCCGCGTTCCTGTACCAGCTGCTCGTGCGCGGGTTCGGCACGAACAACCTGCCCGACTGCTCGAACATGTGTCACGAGTCCAGCGGCTCGGCCCTGACCGAGACGCTCGGCATCGGCAAGGGCACGGTCTCGATCGAGGACATCCACGAGGCCGATCTGCTGATCATCGCCGGCCAGAACCCCGGCACGAACCATCCGCGGATGCTGAGTGCGCTCGAGAAGGCCAAGGCTCGGGGTGCGACGATCGTGGCGGTGAACCCTCTGCCCGAGGCCGGGCTGGTGCGCTTCGAGAACCCGCAGACCGTCAAGGGCGTCGTGCTCGGCGGCACCAAGCTCGCCGACCGCTTCGTGCAGATCCGGCTGGGCGGCGACCAGGCCCTCTTCCAGGCGATCGGCAAGCACATCCTCGAGCGGGACGCCGAGGGCGCCGGCATCGTCGACCACGCGTTCGTCGAGGCGCACACGAGCGGGTTCGAGGACTACCGCCGGGCGATGGCCGACGTGCCGTGGCGCGAACTCGTCGCGGCCACCGGCATCCCCGAGAAGAAGCTGCGCGCGATCGCCGACGAGGTCGTGCGCTCGAAGGCCACGATCGTCTGCTGGGCGATGGGACTGACGCAGCACAAGCACTCGGTGCCGACCCTGCGCGATGTCGTCAACGTGCTGCTGCTGCAGGGCAACATGGGCCGCGCGGGCGCGGGCGTGTGCCCCGTGCGCGGGCACTCCAACGTGCAGGGCGACCGAACCATGGGGATTTACGAGAAGCCGGCCGAGGCGTTCCTGGCCGCGCTCGACGTCGAATTCTCGTTCACGGCTCCCCGCGCCCACGGGTACGACACCGTCGAGGCGATCCGGGCGATGCGCGACGGCAAGACCCGCTTCTTCATGGGAATGGGCGGCAACTTCGTCAGCGCCACCCCCGACACCGAGGTCGTCGAGGAGGCGATGCGCCGCGTCGACCTGACGGTGCAGGTCTCGACCAAGCTCAATCGGTCGCACGTGGTCACCGGAAAGCGGGCGATCATCCTGCCCGTGCTCGGCCGCACCGATCGCGACAGCCGCGGCGGGCGAGAGCAGCGTGTCACGGTCGAGGACTCGATGGGCGCCGTGCACTCCTCGCGCGGCCGGCTGGTGCCGCCCGCCGACGACATGCTCAGCGAAGTGGCGATCCTCGCGCGGCTGTGCGGGATGCTGTTCGCGCCGGGCTCCGAGCCGGTCGACGCGCCGAGCCACGACGGGCACCCCGAGCGCGGTCAGGCCGAGCGCCCCGCCGCCGAGGCGCCGGCGGCGGGCACCGCGGACCGGGCGGACGTGCCGCACGCCGACTGGCACGCCCTCGAGACCGACTACGCGCTCATCCGCACGCACATCCAGAACGTCGTGCCCGGCTTCGACGATTTCGAGGAGCGCATCGCCAAGGGTCGCACGCTGCACCTGCCCAACGGCCCGCGCGACGCGCTGCGGTTCGCGACGGTGGACGGCAAGGCGCGCTTCACAGCGAACCCGCTCGAGTACCCGCGGATCCCGCGCGGGCGGCTGCTGCTGCAGACCCTGCGCTCGCACGATCAGTACAACACCACGATCTACGGCAAGGACGACCGCTACCGCGGCATCCACCACGGTCGCCGCGTGGTCCTCGTCAACGAGCACGACATCGCCGATCTCGGGTTCGCCCAGGACGAGATCGTCGATCTCGTGTCGGAGTGGAGGGGACCGGACGGGAGGATCCAGGAGCGCCGGGCGACCGAGTTCCGCATCGTCGCCTACAGCACCCCGCGCGGGAACGCCGCGGCGTACTACCCCGAGACCAACGTGCTCGTGCCGCTGGACTCGGTCGCCGACGTCAGCGGGACGCCGACGTCGAAGTCCGTGGTCGTGCGGCTGGAGCGCCGAGCGGAGTCCTGAGGGCCTCAGGCGGCGAGGCCGGCCTCGAGGCGACGGCGGATCCCGTGCTCGACCAGCAGCGGGATGTAGTCCCGCAGGCGTGCGGCGTCGAAGCTCTGGAGCTCTTCGGCCGCCATCACGGTGATCCGGTCCTCGCTCACGGCCGGAAAACGCGTGGCGAGCCGCTCGATGACATACGCCAGCGCCTCGTACTCGTTCGCCGGATTCATGCGGCTCATGGCCCCATTGTCGCCGAGATCCGGCGGCATCGGCCAGGGATGGCGTGGGATTCGTGCGGGATTCCGGGTGCGATGTCAAGGCGTTGAGGATCCCGGTGCCGGTCGATAGCGTCGCGAGTGTGACGGATCTGAGTGCCCCCACCGGTCGTGAGGAGGCCCTGCGCGCCCGCCCGCGCGCCGACGGCTCCATGCCGCGCGCACTCGTGCTCGGGGCCACGGGATACATCGGCGGGCGCTTGGTTCCGCGGCTGATCGCCGCGGGCTACCGCGTGCGCGTCCTCGCACGCGATGCCCCGCGCGTGGCCGCCTTCGGCTGGGGCGACGAGGTCGAGGTGATCGCGGGCGCGGCAGAGGACGCGGATGCCGTGGCCGCCGCCGTCGACGACGTCGACGTGCTGTACTACCTCGTGCACTCGATGGCCGCCGGCCGCGGCTTCGCCGACGCGGACCTGATCGCGGCGCGCACCGTCGCCGAGGCGGCCGCGGCCGCCGGGGTCGGGCGCATCGTGTACCTGGGCGGGCTGCACCCCGACGACGTGCCGCTCTCGCCGCATCTGCGCTCGCGCGTGGAGGTCGGCGAGGTGTTCCTCACCAGCGGCGTGCCGACGCTGGTGCTGCAGGCGGGCGTCGTGATCGGGTCGGGTTCGGCGTCGTTCGAGATGGTGCGACACCTCACCGACGTGCTGCCGTACATGCCGGCGCCGCGCTGGGTGCGCAATCGCATCCAGCCGATCGCGGTGCGCGACGTCATGCACTATCTGCTGGGTGCCGCGCACGTGGCGGCGGATGTCAACCGCGCGGTCGACATCGGCGGACCCGACGTGCTGCGCTACGGGCAGATGATGAACGGCTACGCCGTCGAGGCGGGGCTGCATCAGCGGCCGATCGCGTCGCTGCCGGTGTTCACCCCCACCCTCGCCTCGCACTGGGTGAACCTCGTCACGCCCATTCCGCGTTCGATCGCGCGACCCCTCGTGGCGTCGCTGCAGAACGAGTGCATCATGAAGGACCACGACGTCGACGAGCTGATCCCGCCGCCGGCCGAGGGGCTGACGCCGTACCGGCGGGCCGTCGCGCTCGCGCTGGGTCGGGTCCGCGACGACGACGTCGAGACGAGCTGGGCCGACGCCGAGGTGCTCGGGGTTCCGAGCGACCCGCTTCCCAGCGACCCCGACTGGGCCGGCCGCACCGTCTTCACCGACGCGCGGACGGCCCACACGTCGGCGCCGCCGGCCGCGCTGTGGCACGTCATCGAGGGCATCGGCGGAGAGAACGGCTGGTACTCCTCGCCGCTGCTGTGGGCGGTGCGCGGGTGGATGGATCGCCTGGTCGGCGGCATCGGCCTCGCGCGCGGGCGCCGCAGCCGCGATCGGCTGGCCGTCGGCGACGCGCTGGACTTCTGGCGCGTCGAGGCGCTCGACCCCGGATCGTTCCTGCGGCTGCGCGCCGAGATGAAGGTGCCGGGTCTTGCGTGGCTCGAGCTGCGTGCGTCCCCCGAGGACGGCGGTTCCCGGTACGACCAGCGTGCCGTCTTCTTCCCCGCCGGGCTCGCCGGCCGGCTCTACTGGCTGGCTGTGCTGCCTTTCCACGGATTCATCTTCGCGGGCATGGCGGCGCGCATCACCGCGGCCGCCGAGCAGCGGGCGGGGGAGCTCGAGACCGCCGTCGCGGAAGGGTCCCCGGGCGACGCGGCCTCGTAGGCTGGAGGCATGCCGACCTCCGCCGCCGTCATCACGGTGTCCGACCGCTCGTCCTCGGGCGAACGCCCCGATACCAGCGGCCCGATCGCGGTCGCGGCGCTGCGCGAAGCCGGCTACGACTGCGCCGATGCGGCGATCGTGCCCGACGGAGCAGACAGCGTCGAGCGGGCGCTGCGCGCCGCGCTCGCGGCGGGCGCGCGCGTCATCGTCACCACCGGCGGCACCGGTGTCGCACCCCGCGATCAGACGCCCGAGGGCACGCTGCCCGTCCTCCACCGGCCGATCCCCGGCATCGCCGAGGAGCTGCGCCGTCGGGGTGCTGAGCACGTGGCATCCGCGGTGCTCACGCGCGGCGTCGCCGGCATCGCCGCCTCCGACGCGGGCGGAGCGCTCGTCGTGAATCTGCCCGGGTCGACCGGCGGCGTCCGGGACGGCATGCCCGTGATCATCGAGCTCGCGCCGCACGTGCTCGACCAGCTGGGCGGAGGAGACCACCGATGACCGTTGTGCGCATGGCCCGCATCAGCGCCGAGCCGCTCGAGGTCGCCGAGCACCTCGCCGCAGTGACGGATGCCGAGCACGGCGCCGTCACGTCGTTCATCGGCATCGTGCGCGACCACGACCCGGATGCCGCCGGCGCCGTCGTCGCGCTCGAGTACACCGCCCACCCCGACGCCGAGTCGGCGCTCGCCGCGATCGCCGAGCGGGCGATCGGCGATACGGGCGCGCTCGTCGCGGTCAGCCACCGCGTCGGCCGGCTCGCCGTCGGCGACGCGGCGGTCGTCATCGCCGTCGCGGCGCCCCATCGCGCCGAGGCGTTCGAGGTGTGCCGGGCTGTGATCGAGACGATCAAGACCGATCTGCCGGTCTGGAAGCGCCAGGTCGAGGCGGACGGCACCACGGCCTGGAAGGGCCTGGGGGGCTGACCCGATCAGCCGCCGGCGAACGGCGGCAGGACGTCGACGACCTCGTCGTCGCCCAGTGCGGTGTCGTCGTCCACGCGCTCGCCGTCGACGAGGACGGCGCAGCGGGGAAGGATCCCGACGAGGCCCGGGTACTCCTGGGCGACAGCGACGCGCAGCGCGCCGAGGGTCGGCTCCGAGCGGGTCTCCTCGTCGCGGCCGGCCGCCTCCTCGGCGGCCGCGAAGTAGCGCACCCGCGCCACTAGGCGATCCCGCTCACGCCGGTGTCGACGCTCTCTTCGGCCTGGACGTCCTCGTCGATGTGCTCGGCGCCGCGCGCGAGCTTGACGACTTCGCCGATGGAGCGGGCGACGGCATCCGGGTCGCCTCCGGCCAGTCCCGCGGCGACGCCCGCCGCGAACGCGCCCACCGGCGCCGCAGGGCGGGCCACGCCGTGCGCGGCGTCGCGGGCGAGGTCGAGGATCGCGGCGACCGGCAGCTGGTCGGCGGTCAGGCCCAGCTTCGAGCGCAGCGCCTCGGCCCATTCGTCGAGGGCCTCGGGGGGAAGGGTCGCTGACTGATCGCTCATGGTGACCTCCTCGTTCCGGCGGCGGCTGCCGCCGTCCGCTGATTCGATCCTGGCACGAGTCGAGGCGTCGGGCACCGCTCCGTGACGCGCGGCGTCGTCCCACGTGTCGACGTCGGCCGACAGCGATCCGGGGTCGGCGAGGGCGGCGACGGCGAGTTCGGCCACGAGCGCCCGCACCGGGGCGTCGCGTCCGTCGTCGGGCAGGGCGGATGCCGCCGCCCGCAGCGCCCTCGTGCGATAGACGCCCGTCAGCCACTGCGGGCGCGACGTGGAGTCCGCGAGGCACACGCCTTCGGTGTCGGCGGGGACGAGGGCGACGGCGTCGGCGAGGAACCGCACCGCCTCACGCACGTGCGGCAGATCGCACGCGAGGACGAACACCCACTCCGGGTCGGTCTCGAGCGCTCGCAGCCCTGCGACCACCGCCGCGGCGGGCCCGGCGTACGGCGGATCCTCGCGCACCGCCGTCACATCCCTGCCGCGATCAGGACCGACCGCGACGATCTCGGCGGAACCCGCCGCACGGACGGCGGCGATCGCGGCGTCCAGCAGCGTCTCGTCGCCGACGCGCAGCAGCGGCTTGTCGGCGCCGCCGAGCCGGGTCGCGCGGCCGCCGGCGAGGAGGATCGCCGCGACGCTCACCGTTCTTCGCCGGGGCGGGTCCAGTCGCCGCTCTTGCCGCCGGTCTTCGCCACGATGCGCACGCTCTCGATCGAGGTCGCCTTGTCGAGCGCCTTGACCATGTCGACCACGGCGAGCCCCGCGACGGTGACGGCCGTGAGGGCCTCCATCTCGACGCCCGTGCGGTCGGCGGTGCGCACGGTCGCCTCGACCTCGATGCCCTCGTCGGTGATCTCGAGGTCGACCGCGGCGCCGTGCACGCCGATCACGTGCGCCAGCGGGAGCAGCTCGGGTGTGCGCTTGGCCGCCTGGATGCCCGAGATACGCGCCACGGCGAGCACGTCGCCCTTGGGCACGCTCCCGTCGCGCAGGGCCGCGACGACGTCGGGCGCGCAGCGGACGAACCCGCGCGCCGTCGCCGAGCGGACGGTCGGCTGCTTCTGGGTCACGTCGACCATGCGGGCGTGGCCCGCGGCATCCAGATGGGTGAAGCTCATGAGATCAGCATGACATCGACCGCGTCGCCCGCATCGACGCGCTCGGTCTCGGCGGGGACGACAGCATAAGCCTCGGCGGCGCCGAGGCCCCCGGCCAGATGCGAGCCCCCGCCCGTGGCGGGCACGGCGCGCCAGCCGGCGGGGTCGGTGCGGTCGATGGTGACCGGCAGGTACTGGCGCCGCCCGGGCGGCGTGCGCCAGCCGCGCGCGGCCGGCAGCCGCAGCACCGCGCGTGCCAGCTCGGTGCGGCCCTGCATCGCCAGCAGCGCCGGGCGCACGAACACCTCGAACGACACCGCCGAGCTGACGGGGTTGCCGGGCAGACCGAACAGGAGGGTCCCGTCGGAGGCGGTGCCGAAGCCCTGCGGTTTGCCCGGCTGCATCGCGATCTTCGTGAAGGTCATGGCGTCGGCGAGCGTCGCCTTCACGACCTCGTACGCGCCTGCGCTCACGCCGCCCGAGAAGACGATGGCGTCGGCGCCGAGCGCGCGCGCCTCGGCCACGGCGCGCACCGGGCCGTCGCCGTCGTCGTGGACCGTCATGCGCAGCACGACCTCGGCGCCCGCGTCCCGCGCGAGCCCCGTGAGCAGCTCGCTGTTGGACTCGGGGATCTGGCCCCGCCGCAGCGGCTCGCCGGGCGGCACGAGCTCGGACCCGGTCGACACCACGACGACGCGCGGGCGCCGCGCCGCGACGATGCGATCGACGCCCGCCGCGGCCGCCGCGGCGCGCTGCAGCGGGCCGAGCGCGACACCGGCGGGCAGGATCTCGTCGCCGATCGACGCGTCGTCGCCGTGCACGCGCACGTGCGCGCCGCGTCGTGCCGGGGCGCGCTCGACGAGGATGTCGCCGAGCGAGTCGGCCAGCCCGCCCGTGGTGTCCTCGAACGGCACGACGGTGTCGGCGGCGGCGGGCATCGGCGAACCGGTCATGATGCGCGCGGCCTCACCGGGACCGAGCGGGGGATCGAGGTCGGTCCCGGCCGGGAGATCGGCGACGACCCGCAGCGTCGCGGGGGCGTCGGGCGCGGCATGCGCGACATCGGCGAAGCGGACCGCGAAGCCGTCCATGGCCGAATTGTCGAAGACGGGGATGTCGACCGCCGCACGCACGGGTTCGCGCAGCGTCAGCCCGTCCGCGTCGCGCACGGCGACCTCGATCGCGTCGACCGGGCGGACGGCCGCGAGCACCGTCGCGCGATGCGCCTCGACGGTGAGGAGAGCCGGCCCGGTCATGCGCGGGCTCCCTGGTGCGCGGTCCACGCGTCCATGCCGCCGACGAGGACGGATGCCGGGATGCCGGCGTCCCGCAGCGCCTCGGCGGCCCGCCGCGCGCGGACCCCCGCCTGGCACACGAGCACGAGGTCGGCGGAGCCGTCGAGTGCACGCGGGTCGCCGAGCACGTCGGCCAGCGGCACATGGCGGGCGCCGCGGATCGTGCCGGCGGCGACCTCCCACTCCTCGCGCACGTCGACGATCGTGACGGCATCCGGGTCGAGGTCGGTCGCGTCGACGAAGACGAGGTCGGGCCGGGGCGCGGCGACGGGCTCGGGGTGGGCGACGGATCCGCCGGCATCCGTCCGCGCGGCGCGCAGGGGCACCTCGCGCTGACGGCCGCGCAGCGCGTCGATCATCAGCACGCGGCCGAGCAGCGGCTCGCCGATGCCGGCGATGAGCTTGACGGCCTCCATCGCCATGAGCGAGCCGATCTGCAGGCACAGCGCTCCGAGGACGCCGACGTCGGCGCACGTGGGCACGTCGCCGGTGCTCCCGGGCGGGTAGAGGTCGCTGAGCCGCACGGCCGGCGTGCCCGCCGGGGGAGCCGTCCAGAACACGGTCACCTGGCCGTGGAACTCCTGCACGGTCCCCCACACGAGCGGCGTGCCGAGCGCTTCGCACGCCGCCGCGACGGCTTCGCGCGTGTCGAAGGTGTCGGACCCGTCGATGACGAGGTCGGCCCCGGCGAGGATCGCCTCGGCGTTCGCGGGCGTGAGGCGCTCGCGGATCCCGCGGACCGCGGTGTCCGAGAGCGAGGCCGCGGCGCGCGCGGCGCTGTCGACCTTGGCCGCTCCGACGTCCTCGCGGCGGTGGATCACCTGGCGCTGCAGGTTCGAGACCTCGACCGCGTCGTCGTCGACGACCGTCAGCGTTCCGACGCCGGCCGCGGCGAGGGCCAGGATGACGGGAGAGCCGAGTCCGCCCGCGCCGACCACCGCGACGTGCGCGGCGGCGAGGCGGCGCTGGCCGATCTCGCCGAGCTGCGCGAGGGCGCGGTGCCGCGCGGTGCGCGCCCGCTCGGCGTCCGGCAGGGCGGCCACCGGCTCCACGAGAGGGGGGAGGGGCATGCCCCCAGGCTAATGCGCCCCTGCTCGCCGTGGTCCGGGCGGCGGCATCCGTTCCGATCCCGTCATCCTCGGCGCGCAGTCTCGAACCTTACGAACCGCAGATGCGGAGTAATGATGCGGATACCGCCGCGAATGCGGATGCTAGCGTGACGACATGGCCAGCTACAAGATCGCGCAGGCCGCCCGCCTGCTGGGCGTGAGCGACGACACCGTGCGGCGCTGGACGGATGCCGGCATCCTGCCGACCACCGACGCGACGCCGGTCGAGATCCCCGGCGACGCCCTCGCGGAGCGCGCCGCTGCGATGGCCGCCGAGCAGGCCGACCCGACCGATGTGCTCTCGAGTGCGCGCAATCGGTTCGTCGGGCTCGTCACGCGCGTGCAGGTCGACGGCGTCATGGCGCAGGTCGACATCCAGTCCGGTCCGCATCGCGTCGTGTCGCTGCTGTCGGCCGAGGCCGTGCGCGACCTCGGCCTGGAGGTGGGCGGGCTCGCCGTCGCGGTCGTGAAGGCCACGAACGTCATCGTCGAGACCCCGAAGCGGTGACATGCGCCGAACGCCCCTGACCCTCGCGGCCCTCGCGGCCGCGGCGCTCGCGTTCTCGGGATGTGCGGGAGCGCCGGGATCCTCCGCGCCCGAGAGCTCCCGCGACGGCGTCGCGGGCGAGCTGACCGTCTACGCGGCGGCGTCCCTCGCGTCAGCGTTCGACGACCTCGCCGCCGAGTTCGAGCGTCTCCACCCCGATCTGACCGTGCGCCCCATCGTGTACGACGGCTCGAGCACGCTGGCCGTGCAGCTGCTCGAGGGCGCACCGGCGGACGTGTTCGCGTCGGCCGACGAGGCGAACATGCAGGCGGTGACGGACGCCGGTCTCGCGGCGGACCCGCACGTGTTCGCCACGAACACCCTCGTGATCGCGGTGCCCGACGGCAATCCGCGGGGCGTCGCCGACCTGGGCGACCTGGCCGACCCGGAAGCCGCGGTCGTGCTGTGCGCCGCGGCGGTGCCGTGCGGCGCGGCATCCGCCACGCTCCTGGCGAACGCCGGCGTTGCGGTCACGCCCGCCAGCGAGGAGCAGAACGTCACGGCCGTGCTGACCAAGGTCGCCGCCGGCGAGGCCGACGCGGGGCTCGTGTACGCCACCGACATCGCGCGGGCATCGGGAGTCGAGGCCGTCGCCGCGGCCGGTGCCGCCGACGTCGTGAACCGCTACCCGATCGCCGCGCTGACGGACGCCGCGAATCCGGTGGCCGCCGACGCCTTCGTCGCGTTCGTCCTCGGCGGGACGGGCCGGGCGGTGCTCGCCGACCGGGGATTCGGGGCGCCGTGACGTCGCGCGAGGCGACGGCGGCGGGCACGCGCGGATTCGTTCCGCGCGTGCTGGCCCTGCCGGCCGTGCTGGGCCTGGCGCTGCTGACGGTGCCCCTCGCGGCTCTCGTGGCCCGCGTCGCCTGGTCGACGCTGTGGGACGACGTCACGTCCCCCGAGGCCCTGTCGGCTCTCGGTCTGTCGCTGTCGACGGGGCTGATCGCGACGGCCGCGTGCGTCGTGCTGGGCGTTCCGCTCGCCCTCGCGATCGCGCGCATGAACCGCCGGGGCGCTGCGGTCGTGCGGGCCCTCGTGACCATCCCGCTGGTGCTGCCGCCCATGGTCGGCGGGGTGTCGCTGCTGTTCCTGTTCGGCCGCAACGGGTGGGCGGGGCAGCTGCTGGGCGAAGCCGGCATCCGCCTGCCGTTCACCACGGCGGCCGTCGTCATCGCGCAGGTCTTCGTGGCGCTGCCGTTCCTGGTCCTCGCGCTCGAGGGGTCGCTGCGGGCGACCGGCGTCGCGTACGAGCAGACGGCGGCAGCGCTCGGCGCCGGGCGCTGGACGATCCTGCGCCGCGTGACGCTGCCCCTGGCGGCGCCGGGCCTGGTCGCCGGCATCGTGCTGTGCTTCGCGCGCGCGATCGGCGAGTTCGGCGCCACGGCGCTGTTCGCCGGGAACGCCCCCGGCGTGACCCGCACGATGCCGCTGGCCATCTACACGGCCTTCAACGGCGCCGGTGTCTCGCCGGGCACCGCGGTCGCGCTGTCGCTGCTGCTGCTGGTGACCGCGATCGGTGTGCTCGTGCTCGTGCGGGCGTGGCGGGCGGAGGCTCCACGATGACCGCCGCGCTGGATGCACGGGTCGTCCTCGAGCGGGGCGGGTTCGCCCTCGACGCCGACATCGCGGTACCCGCGGGCGAGACGCTCGCGGTGATGGGCCCGAGCGGCGCCGGCAAGTCGACGCTGCTGGCGGTGCTCGCCGGGCTCGTCCCCTCGCGAGAGGGGCACGTGCGCGTGGGGGAGCGGACGCTGGACTCCTCCGCCCGGCCGCGCGTGCGCACGCCGCCGTCGCGGCGCGGCATCGTGCTGCTCGGCCAGGACGCGCGGCTCTTCCCGCATCTGAGCGTGCGCGAGAACATCGTCTTCGGACCGCGCGCCCACGGCATCCCGCGCGATCAGGCCGAGCGCGACGCCGACGATTGGCTGTTCCGCGTCGGGCTGGCGGGGGTCGGCTCCCGCAGGCCGGCGCAGCTCTCGGGCGGCCAGCAGCAGCGCGTCGCGCTCGCCCGCGCGCTGGCGACCGAGCCTGCCGTCCTGCTGCTGGACGAACCGCTCACGTCGCTCGACATCGACACCGCGGCCGACATCCGCGCGCTGCTGGCCTCGCAGCTGGCGGCGACCCGCACGACGGCGGTGGTGGCAACGCACGACGCCGTCGACGCCGTCGCCCTCGCCTCCCGCCTCGCGGTGCTCGAGAACGGCACGGTCACGCAGGCGGGCCCCGTGCGCACCGTCCTCGCCGAACCCGCGACGCCGTTCGCGGCCGCGGTCGCCGGGGTCAATCGCGTCGAGGGGGTCGTGCGCGGCGGCGGCCTCGAGACGCGGCGCGTGTCCATCCCGGTCACCGCCGAGGCGGCATCCGCTCTGGACGGCCGCGCGGCGGCTGCCGTGTTCGGCCCGTCGTCCGTCGTGCTCGAGCGCGTCGAGGCCGATTCGTGGACCGCCGCGCTGCGGCTCGCGCCCGCGCCCGGCGAGTGGCTCGCGCGGGTGTCGCGACTGGAGCCGACGCCGGCGGGCGTGCGCATCCGCACCGGCGAGCCGGACGTCGCCGCCGACCTGCCTGCCGACCGCGCCGCCGCCCTCGGGCTCGTCCCCGGGTCTCCCGTGCGGCTGCGGGTCGACCCGGCCGCCGTCCGGCTGGTCCCGCGGCCGTAGACTCGGCCGGTGCCGCACATCCGACCGTTCCGTCCGGGCGACGAGTCCGCCCTCGTCGAGATCTGCCTGAAGACGGCGGATGCCGGGGGCGACGCGACCGGCGTGTTCGAGGACGACGACGTGTGGGCCGCGGTGTTCGTGCTGCCCTACGTCGCGCGGCATCCGGAGTTCGCGTTCGTCGTCGAGACCGATGACGGCCGTGTCGTCGGCTACGCCGTCGGCGCCCCGGACACGCATGCGTTCGAGGACTGGTTCGCCGCCGAGTGGTGGCCCAGGTTCGCCGGGCGCTGGCCGCGGCCGGAGTCCGAGCGCACGCGGCAGGACGGCACGCTCATCTACGCCTCCTCGCGTCGCGCGGGAGCCGAGCCGTACGGCGACACGTACCCCGCGCACCTGCACATCGACCTGCTCCCCGAGCTTCAGGGTCAGGGGTGGGGCAGGCGGCT
Source organism: Microbacter sp. GSS18 (assembly GCA_029319145.1). Taxonomy (NCBI): domain Bacteria; kingdom Pseudomonadati; phylum Bacteroidota; class Bacteroidia; order Bacteroidales; family Porphyromonadaceae; genus Microbacter; species Microbacter sp. GSS18. The sequence continues at coordinate 45,368 of CP119753.1, forward strand.
CATCGACACGCTCGCCGACGCCCTCCGCGCGGCCGGCGTGACGGGACTGCACCTGGTCGCCGACGCCGGCAACACCGGAGCCCTGGCCTTCTACGAGCGCATCGGCTTCACACCGCTGCCCTCCCACGAGGGCGTGCAGGCTTTCGGGCGGATGCTGTGAGCCGCGCCCCCGGCCCGGTCGGCGTCTAGCCCGCGGCGCGCCGCGCCCGTTCGGCGGCGCTGCGACCAGACGCCGCAGGCTCCTCCGCGCGCATCAGCTCCGCGATCCGCTCGCCGACGAGAACGGCCGACGCGAACGGCCCGCGCGAGGGCACGCGCGGCAGGATCGAGGTGTCGGCGACGCGCAGCCCCGCCACACCGTGGACGCGCCCGTGCGCGTCGACGACCGATCCCATCGGCGCCGTGCCGCACATGTGGATCGCCGTGCCGAGGTGCTCGCGCATCCACCGGTCCAGTCGCGCGTCGTCGCCGAGGACATCGTCGTCCAGTTCGGTCAGCTCGGCGAAGAGCCCCGAGAACGCACGTGTCCGCAGCAGTGCGACGGCGGTGCGGATGCCGACGCGCATGCGCTCCCGGTCGCCGGCGTCGTCGAGGTAGTGGTAGTCGATGCGCGGCGGATGCAGGGGGTCGGCCGACGTGAGGGTGATGGTCCCGCGGCCGGCCGGAACCTGCAGCCCGACGATGAGCTGCAGATCGTGGAAGTGGCGGATCTGCTCGGCCATGCGGCGGGCAGACGACCCGAGCAGCGAGCGGAGCGTGCGGATCGGATGCCGCAGGGCATGCCCGAAGCCGGCCGCCATCGGGTGGGTCGATCCGGTGAGCAGATACCCCAGCGGCTTGACCGACAGCAGCACCTCGAGGTCGCCGTCGGGGGTGCCGCCGACGCCGGAGTCGAGGTTCAGGGCGGTGGGGAACGCGAAGTCCTCGCGCGGATCGAACACCGGCCGACGCGATCGCCAGCCCACGGCGATGTCGGGGTGGTCGCTGAACGCCGCGCCCACGGGGAGGTCGGCGACGACGTCGATGCCGAGCGGCTCGAGCTGCTCGCGCGGGCCGATCCCGCTCGTCAGCAGCAGGTGAGCCGAGCCGATCGCCCCGGCCGACAGCACCACCTCGTCGGCGTCGATCACGCCGTCGGTCGTCTGCACGCCGACGGCGCGTCCGTCCTCGATGAGCACACGGGTCACCCGGACGTCGCCGCGCACCTCGAGCCGGCCGCGAGCGACGTCGTCGAGGTAGGCGAGCGCCGTGCTGATGCGGCATCCGTCCACGACGTTCGACGGCACCGGCCCCACGCCCGGCGCCGCGGTGCCGTTCTTGTCCGGCTCGGCGGGGTAGCCGAGCTCGGCCGCGGCCGCGGTGAACGCCCGCGCGGCCCGCCCGGTCTGCGGCGGCCGGCTGATGGGCATCGGGCCGTCGGCGCCGTGCTCTGGCGTGCCCGGGCGGTCGGCATCCGTCTCCATCGCCCGCATCGCGGGAAGCAGGGCCTGGTACGACCACTCCGGTCCCGCGTCGGCCGCCCAGGCGGCGGTGTCGGCCGGCCGCGGCCTGATGAAGTACGCGCCGTTGAGGGCGCTGGATCCGCCGAGGATGCGTCCGCGGGCGATCATGTACGGCAGGTCGGGGGTGAGGTTGCCCGGGTAGGCCCAGTTCGCCGGATGCCCGGGCATGGCGCCCTGCACGGTCGAGGCGTCGAGCAGCTCCGGCGGCGTCGGCGCGTCGGTCTCCCCGGCCTCGAGCAGGATCACCTCGCGATCGGGGTCTTCGCTGAGGCGGACAGCGAGCGGGATGCCGGAGCCGCCCGCTCCGACGACGAGGGTTCGGGTCACACTCGATCCTCTCCACCGGCGGCGATCGCGCTCGCCCCGGTTCCCACCCAGGAGAAGGCGGCGTCGAGAAGGCGCAGCAGGTCGGCGTCGTCGTGGGCGAGCCACTGCTCGTACGCGGCGATGCACACGCCCAGGCACGCCCACGCCGCGGCCTGCGGTTCGAGGTCGTCGGGGGAGCGGCCCATGCGTGCGGCCGCGAACTCCGCCACGACCTGCCGCCACTCCGCATAGCGCAGCGTCGAATGGGCCAGAAGCGCCGGAACCGTCAGCAGCAGGCGCATGCGCTCGCGGTGAAGCGAGCGCTCGGCGGGCGGGAAGGTGTTGAAAGTCAGGACCGCCTCGCGCAGCGCGTCGGCCATCGGCAGGTCAGCCGGCATGCCCCCCAGATGCGCGCGCATGGCCGCGAGCATGCCGTCGAAGTCGCCCCAGGGCAGATCGTTCTTGGACGGGTAGTAGCGGAAAAGCGTGCGGCGCGACACCCCCGCCGCCGCGGCGACGTCGTCCATCGTGGTGTCGTCGAACCCGCGCGAGACGAACAGCTCGAGCGCGACGTGGCTGAGATGCCCGTGGGTCGTCGCCCGGGCGCGACCGGGTGGCCGCGAGGGCATGGCGTCGTCGCCCATGCCGAAACCTCCCTCGTCTTCCGTGACGCCGAAGGCCTGCTTCCGATCAGGCACTGAGTGTCACTATTATCCCGACAAGCGCGGTGAGCGCCAAGGAAGCCGATCACGCAAAGGAGCATGTGATGACCCCGGAAGAGAACACCACGGATGTCGAGGCTGTTGCCGAGGACGCGCTCGTCGAGGAGGTCTCCATCGACGGCATGTGCGGCGTGTACTGATCGTGCTGGATGCCGATGCCGCGTGGCGGCTGCATCCTCAGGTGTCGGTGCGGCCTGAGCCGTTCGGTGCGCTGCTGTATCACTTCGGGACGCGGAAGCTGTCGTTCCTGAAGGACCGCACGCTGCTGGCGGTGGTGGAGGGCCTCGCGGATGCGCCCTCCGCGCGGGTGGCGATGGAGGTGGCGGGGGTGCCGGCGGCGTCCCGTGACATGTACGTGTCGGCGCTGTCGACGCTGGCGGATTCGACGATGATTCAGGAGCGTGCGGCATGACGATGGAACTGATGGCCGAGCAGGACGCACCGGTGAAGCCGCTGCGGCTGGTGGACCACTTCGAGTCGGGGCTGGATGCGCCGATCTGCCTGACGTGGGAGCTGACGTACGCGTGCAACCTGTCGTGCGTGCACTGTCTGTCGTCGTCGGGCCGGCGGGACCCGCGGGAGCTGTCGACCGATGAGGCGAAGGCCGTGATCGACGAGCTCGAGCGGATGCAGGTGTTCTACGTGAACATCGGCGGCGGCGAGCCGACGGTGCGTTCGGATTTCTGGGAGCTGCTGGACTACGCCACCGCCCACCATGTGGGGGTCAAGTTCTCCACCAACGGGGTGAAGATCACCCCGGAGCGGGCCGGACAGCTGGCCGCGAACGACTACGTGGACGTGCAGATCTCGCTGGACGGCGCGACCGCCGAGGTCAACGACGCCATCCGCGGCGGCCGGTCCTACGACACCGCGATCCGGGCGATGGCGAACCTGCGCGATGCCGGCATGAAGAACTTCAAGCTGTCGGTGGTGTGCACCCGCACCAACATCTCGCAGCTGGACGAGTTCAAGGCGCTCGCCGATGAGTACGGTGCGCAGCTGCGGCTGACCCGGCTGCGCCCGTCGGGGCGCGGCGCGGACGTGTGGGACGAGCTGCACCCGCTCCCCGAGCAGCAGAAGGAGCTGTACGACTGGCTCGTCGCGCACGGCGACCAGGTGCTCACGGGGGACTCGTTCTTCCACCTGTCCGCGTACGGGCAGGCCCTGCCGGGCCTGAACCTGTGCGGCGCGGGACGGGTGGTGTGCCTGATCGACCCGGTCGGGGACGTGTACGCGTGCCCGTTCGCGATCCACGACGAGTTCCTCGCCGGGAACGTCCGCGACACCGGCGGGTTCGCGTCGGTGTGGCGGGACTCCGACCTGTTCACCCGGCTGCGGCAGCCGCAGTCCGGCGGCGCCTGCTCGTCGTGCCCGTTCTACGACACGTGCAAGGGCGGATGCATGGCCGCGAAGTTCTTCACCGGACTCCCCCTGGACGGCCCCGACCCCGAGTGCGTGCAGGGCTACGGCGAGCAGATGCTCAAAGACAAGGACAAGCTCACCCCGCCCAAGCCCATGGGCGACCACTCCCACCGCACGACGCCACCCGTGAGATCCGGCCCACCCGTCCGCTCCGGCATGGGCCCGGTCACGGTCACCATCTCGCGCAAGAAGCAGCCGGCCCACCAGCCCGTCCACGCGTGCGCCGAAGACCCCCTCACCGGATTCGCCCCGCCCGCGGGCTGAGAGGTGGGGGAGACGGCGCCCGGGGCGCTCGGCGGACGCACGTGGCCGTCCGCCGGGCGCCCCGTGCTGCTCGTGCCCGTCGGTTCGCTCGAGCAGCACGGACCGCACCTGCCGCTGGACACCGACACCGTCATCGCCGTCGCCGTCGCCGAGGATCTCGCGGAGCGCATGCGCGCGGCGGGCGATGACGCCGTCGTGGCGCCCGCGATCGCGATCGGGGCGAGCGGCGAGCACCAGGGGTTCGCGGGCACGCTCTCGATCGGCAGCGCGGCGCTCGAGACGGTCGTGCTCGAGCTGTGCCGGTCGGCGACGCTGTGGCTTGATCGCATCGTCTTCGTCAACGGCCACGGCGGCAATGTCGCGGCGCTGTCGGCGGCGGTGCCCCTCGCGCGCTCCGAGGCGCGGGACGCCGCGTGGCTCCCATGCGCGCCGGCGGGCCCGGTGCCGGCGGGCGACGCGCACGCGGGCTTCGTCGAGACGGCGATCATGCTGCACCTGCATCCCGGCCGCGTGCGGAACGACCTCGTGGAGCCCGGTGCGACCGCGCCGCTCGCCGAGCTCATGCCGGCGATGCGCGCCGGCGGCGTCGTGGCGGTGTCGCCCAACGGCATCCTGGGCGATCCGACGGGCGCCACAGCCGCCGACGGCGAGCGGCTGCTGCGCGGGATGTGCGACCGGGCGTGGGCGCTCCTGCGGGACGGCGTGGTGGGCTCAGGCGGCCGGCTGGTCGCCGTCTCGGCGGACTGAGCCCGAATCACCGCGGGCGCGGCCGGTGCCGCGCGCGTCGGCCGACGTGCGGATGATCGCCGGCCGGAGCGCTCCGACGCTGCGCCCGCGCCACGCGCTCGTCCACACGCCGGCCCCGTAGGCGAGGTCGTCCAGGCGCCGGGCGACGGCGAAGCGCAGCGGGTCCAGCCGCGGCCGCAGGCGCGCGTACTCCACGGCGGCGTCGACGACGGCCGCGATCGCGACCAGGCGCCGGGCGCGACGCGAGAACAGCGCGGCAGCGGCGGCCGCCGGCCACCAGTGCCGCACGAGGAGCGCCATCCCCTGTCCGCCGGCGGCCACGAGGCTCGTGCCGGTGAGCTCGGTCGCGAGGCGCCACGGATGCTCGACGTTGCGCAGACGCCGCGCGACCTGCACGAGCGCGCCGGCGCTGACGGCGATCGCCGCGACGATCGACCAGCGGCGCTGGATCGCGACGAGGGCGAGCACGGCGGCGCCCCAGGGCGGGAGGACGGCCGGGGCGATGTCCTTCGGGTGCCGCGTCGCGAGCGGCTGTGCTCCGGTGCCGTAGAAGAACTTGCGGGCGAGCCACGCGCGGGCGGTCTCGCGCGGTTCGTGCCGCACGACGGCGGACGGTTCGAACCGCACGCGCCTCCCCGCCTCGACGAGGCGCCACACCAGATCCACGTCCTCGCCGACGCGCATGGACGCGTCGAACCCGCCGTCGAGGTCCGCCACGCGTCCGACCAGGCAGGTGCTCGACACCCACGTGACGGGGCTCCGCGGCCGCACGAGGGCCGCGTCGGCGCCGAGGTCGAGGGACGACCGGGAATCCTCGTACCGGGCGACCCACGAGGGGTTCGCCACGGTCGTGGAGAGCACGCGCGGTGCGGCCAGGGACAGACGCGGATCGGCGAAGTGGCGCAGCAGCAGGCCGATGGCGCCGGGTTCGACCGTCACGTCCGAGTCGATGAAGGCGACGAACGGCGTCTCGACGCGCGCGAGCCCCGCGTTGCGGGCCACGGCGGGGCCGCCGTTGACGTCGAGCCGCAGCAGCTCGGCGCCGGCTCGGCGGACGGCGAATGCGATCTCGGCCGCGGCGTCGCTGGCGTCGTCGACGACGATGACGCGTGCGATCCCGGTGGGCAGGCTCGCCAGAAGGCGCGACAGCGGCTGAGCGCGCTCCTTCACGGGGATCACGACCGTGACCTGGTCCAGGGCGATCTCGGGGAGCGTGCCGGCGACCGGGTTGCCGAGCCCCGTCTCGAGCAGGTGCTCGGCGAGCCGGCGCGTCGTGGCGTCGGCGATCGTCAGGTCGCGCCCACGGAACGCCGCCGCACCCCGCGCCGACAGCCGCGCGACGCGCGTGGGGGAGCCCCCGACAAGCACGCGCCCGTCCTCGAGCATGCGCGTTCGCCGGGCGAGGCGCACGGTGAAGCCCGGCGGCAGCGACCGCCCAGACGCCGACGCGTCGGTCACGCCCGCCCGGCTCCCATCTCGAGTCCCTCCAGCGAATCGGGCACGGTGGTCGGGTCCGCGCCGAACTCCCGGGTGAAGTCGCTCGGAATCCACAGGTCCTCGCGCGACAGGTCGTGCACCGAGGAGTGGCCGAGCCCCAGCACGGCCGAGTCCAGTCCGCCGCGGAGGAGGTCGAGCACGTTCTCGACGCCCGTCTGCCCGTTCGCCGCCAGACCCCACAGGTATGCGCGTCCGATGAGCACGGCGCGCGCGCCGAGCGCGAGCGCCTTGGCCACGTCGCCGCCACGGCGGATGCCGCCGTCGAGCAGCACCTCGATCTCGTCGCCGACGGCATCGGCGATCCCCGGCAGCATGCGGATCGCCGCCGGCGTGGAGTCGAGGTTGTTGCCGCCATGGTTCGACACCGAGATGGCGGTCACGCCGGCGTCCACGGCACGGCGGGCGTCGTCGAGCCGCGAGACGCCCTTGAGCAGGAAGGGCCCGTCCCACTGCTCCCGCAGCCAGGCGACGTCCTCCCATGTGGGAAGCGGTGTTCCCATCCACTCGCCGTACGCCCCGAAGAACGTCGGCGCCTGCTCTCCCGGTGCGGCGAGGTTCGGCGTGGACAGATCCGGCACGCGGCCGGTCTTGACGAAGTCCCACAGCCAACCAGGGCGCCGCAGCGCCTGCGGCGCGAAGCGCATGGCCGCGCCCAGCGTCAGCCGCTCGGGGATCCAGGGGCTCCCCCAGTCGCGACCGCTCGAGAACGTCCAGTCGAGGGTGGCGATGATGCCCTTCGCGCCCGCGGCCCGTGCCCGCTCGAGGCGCTGCAGCATCCTGTCGCGCGAGCCCATCCAGTACGCCTGGTAGAACGTGGGCGCGCCGGTCGCGGTGACCTCTTCTATCGGCTTGCTCGCGAACGAGCTCAGCCCCATGATCGTGCCGCGCGCGGCGGCGGCGCGGGCGACGGCCACCTCGCCCTCGGGGTGCACCGCCTGCACTCCCGTGGGCGAGATGATCACCGGCAGCGAGACGTCGATGCCCATGACGGTGGTCGACAGATCGCGCTGGCCCGACATGCCCGCCACGTGCGGCGCCCACCCGAGCTGCGCGAACGCCGCCAGATTGTCCTCGTACGTCACACCGCGCTCGGAGCCTGCCAGCAGTGCGCCGTACACGCTCGCCGGCAGCCTCTTCTTCGCTCGGCGCTGGGCCTCCGCCACCGTCTCGAACCAGCCGTTGCTCACCGGGATCGACCTCCTCGTCGCCTCAGTTCATCGTCGAGGACGACGGTAGTGGCACCCGGTGCCACAGACAATGCGGTCTTTCGCCCGGCGGCAGACCTCAGGCGGCCGACGGCGGGCGACCGGCCGCGGACGGAGCGCCGAGACCCCGCGAGATCGCGCGCGCGGTCGCCGACAGCGCGGGCAGGACGGCGTGCGGCGAGACGTGCGGCGCCTTGATGGTGACCCCGACCGCGGCGATGAGACGGTCGCGCGGACCGCGCACGGGCACCGCGACGGCGCTGGCGTCGGTCGTGATGGAGTCCTTCACGAAGGCGACCCCTGTTCGGCGGACCTCGGCGAGCATGCGACGCAGCTCCTCGGGATCGGTCACCGTGCTCGGCGTGAAGCGCTGCAGGGGACTGGCGAGCACCTCGTCGCGGAACTCCGCCGGCGCGAACGCCAGCAGGATCAGGCCGGTGCCGGTGGCGTGGAGCGGCCAGCGGCCGCCGAGGCGGCTGAGCACGCGTGCGCCGTTGCGGGCGCGCAGCGATTCGACGTAGACCACGTCGTGCCCGTCGCGGACGGCGAGGTGCACATTCGCGTCGGTCGCCGCCTGCAGGTCGCCGAGGAACGGCAGAGCGACGTCACGCAGCCGCAGTCCCTGGGGCTCGAGCGAGCCGAGCTCGAGGATCCGCATGCCGATCGCGTAGCGGCCGTCGGAGGACCGCTCGAGCGCTCCCCAGTCCCGCAGCTCGCCGACCAGCCGGTGGGTGGTGCTCAGGCTCAGGCCGACGCGTCGGCTGATCTCGCTGAGCGTCAGCATCAGGTGATCCTGATCGAAGGCCTCCAGCACAGCCAGTACGCGCTGGGCGGCGGTCATCCGTTCGGTGGTGGGCATTTCGCTGATGGTCATCGTCGACCGGCCTCCTGGGGGATGGGCATCCGGACCCCTATGTCCGTAGGCAAACAATACCTTTCCTTCCGTGGACCGAAAGGGGCGAGTTCTGCCAATCCGCTCCGAACCGCGGAATCACGCCGTTCTCGCCCTTCCGCCTGACGGAAGCCGTGTGCCGCTTTCCGTCCGGCGGAATGCGGATGCCGTCCGGACGACCCCGACGCCTAGCATCGACCCACCGGCGCCCGAGCCCCGGCGCGAGGAAGGACACACCCGAATGAGCATCGACCAGGCCCAGCTGCAGGGACTCCGCCAGAGCCTCGAAGCGGACGACTACCACCTGACCGTCGACGTGGAAGGCGAAGCCGCGGTCGCGACGATCATCGCCGGCCCCGATGCGTGCGCCGAGTGCCTGGTCCCCAAGCGCCTCATGAAGATGATGCTCGCGCCGATGATCGGCGTCGATGCCGAGCGCATCGAGCTCAGCTACCCGGTCGACGTGCACAGCGGCGACGAGGCGCCCGCCTGATCCCGCCCGGTGACCTGAACGCTCCGCCCCTCGCCGCACTCCGGCGGGGGGCGGTCGGCTGTGCGGAGCGGCCGAGGCCACGCCCGCTCTCGTGATCGGCCCACGCCCGCTCCCGTGCGCGGGCGCGCGCCGACAGGCGCGCCGGACGACATCCCCCGATGCCCTCCGGCGCGCCGGACCTGCGGCAGCGCTCGCGATCAGGTCGCCGTGACGGACGCCGGAGCGTGCGGCGGCGCGAGACGGTGCTCCTCGTCGTAGACCGGTGACGACAGCAGGAACGGGATCGCGCGCGCCCGCTCCTCGTCGACCGGCTCGTCGGGGAACGCGTCCTCGATCGTGCGATGACGGTCGACGACCCCGGCCTTGAACTCGGCGTGCGTGAGGATGAACATGTCCCCGCGGCGCAGACCCTCGAGGACCCGCTCGCCGGCCTCCTCGGCGGACTGGTACGGCTGCTGCTTGGCGAACTCGGCGAACGCCGGGTCGGGCGCGGCGTAGCCGGACTCGCCGTACTTCTCCGGCCGTGCCGCGACGGCGGTGGCGATGTTGCTGTGCACGGGGCCGGGGCAGTACGCCGACACTCCGATGCGCTCGTCGAGGAGCTCGATGTGCAGCGCCTCCGAGAGCGCCACGACCGCGGCCTTGGTCATCGAGTACAGGCCGGCCACGATCGGCATCAGCGCGGCCATCGACGACGTGTTGATGATGTGCCCGCCCTCGCCGTGGCTGCGGATCTTGGGCAGGAACGCCTGGATGCCGTTGCCGACGCCCTTGATGTTGACGTCGATGACCCAGTCCCAGTCCTCCGGCACGGCATCGGCGACGGGTCCGGTCAGGCCGATGCCGGCGTTGTTGACCAGCACGTCCACGCGGCCGTAGCGTCGCTCGATGTCGTCGGCGGCCGCGCGCATCGCGCCCAGGTCGGTGACGTCGACCCGCATCGCGTGCACGTCGAGCCCCTGCTCGGCGAACAGCGCCGTCGTCTCGTCCAGATGCTCCTGCCGGCGTCCCGTGACGACGACCCGCATGCCGGCGCGCGCGAACGCCAGGGCGATGCCGCGGCCGATCCCGCTGGATCCGCCGGTGACGACGGCGACCTTATCGATCACGTCCTGCATTGGTGTGCTCTCCTTCGCGTTCCGCATCCGTGTCCTGCCGTTCCAGCCCGAACAGCCGCACGGCGTTGTCCTTGAGGATCAGGGGTCGCACCTCGGGCTTGATGTCGAGCTGGTCGAAATCGCGCAGCCACCGGTCGGGGGTGATGACGGGGAAGTCCGACCCGAACAGCACCTTGTGCTTGAGGATCGTGTTGGCGTACTGCACGAGCTGCGGCGGGAAGTACTTCGGCGACCATCCCGAGAGGTCGATGTGAACCCGTGGCTTGTGGGTCGCCACCGACAGCGCCTCGTCCTGCCAGGGGAAGGACGGGTGCGCGATGATGATGTCCATGCCGGGGAAATCGGCGGCGACGTCGTCGAGATGCAGCGGATTGGCGTACTTCAGTCGGATGCCGCCGCCGCCGGGCTGTCCCGCGCCGACGCCGGTCTGGCCCGAGTGGAACAGCGCGATGAGCTCGTGCTCCTCGATCAGCTCGTAGAAGGGGTACACGTCGCGGTCGTTCGGGTAGAACGCCTGCACGCTGGGGTGGAACTTGAAGCCGCGCACCCCGTACTCGAGGATCAGGCTGCGCGCGAGGTCGAGGCCGGCGCGGCCGCGCCGCGGGTCGATGCTCGCGAACGGGATGAGGACGTCGCTGTGCTCGGCGGCGAGCTGCGCGATCTCGAAGTTCGACGGCTCGGGCTCGACGCCCGACTGCGAGATGCTGTCGACCGTGAAGACGACGGCGGCCATGGAGCGCTCGCGATAGTAGTCGGCCAGCTCGGGCACCGTGTACGTGGGCATCGTCCCGACGCCGAAGTACTCGCCCATGGCCTCGGCGCCGAGGTGCTGCTGGTCGACGCGGTCCACGGAACGGTGCGCGTGGGTGTGCACGTCGATCGCGACGATGCGGTCGGGGTCGATCCGCGAGAGGCGGGCCGCGTTCACGATGCGAGGTCTTCCGTGTACGCCGCGGCGGTGCGCGCCCTCACGTCGTCGGGCGTGACGCCCGGAGCGCACTCGGTGAGGACCAGTCCGCCGTCCCGGACGTGGAACACCGCCAGGTCGGTGTACACGCGGGTGACGACGGCGCTGCCGGTGAGCGGGAACGTGCACTCCTCGACGAGCTTCGGACGCCCCGCGCGGTCGACGTGCTCCATGCACACCCACACCTGCTCGGTGCCGGCGACGAGATCCATCGCGCCGCCGACGGCGGGGTTGCGGCCGGGCACATACCAGTTCGCCAGGTCACCCCGTTCCGAGACCTGCAGCGCGCCCAGGATCGTGACGTCGAGATGCCCGCCCCGGATGATCGCGAACGAGGTCGCCGAGTCGACGATCGCGGCGCCGTCGATGAGGCTCGCCGGGCGCTTCCCGGCATCCGTCAGATCGGGATCCTCGTTGCCCTCGCCCGGGTGCGGGCCCATCCCGAGGACGCCGTTCTCGGACTGCAGGAACACCTCCCGCGCCTCGGGGATGTACAGCGGCACCGACAGCGGGATGCCGACGCCGAGGTTCACGGTGTAGCCGTCTTCGAGATCGGCCGCCACGCGCGCGGCGACCTCTTCCCGGGTGAGTCCGGCCATAACCGGGCGGGACGTGTCGGCGACGGTCATGCGGCACCCTCCTTCGTCGCGGCGTCCGCGGCGGCGGGGATCGGCGCCGCGGTCATGCCGATGTGGTCGATGAAGACGCCCGGCAGGTGGATGTCGTCGGCTCCGAGCCGTCCCACCTCGACGAGCTGCTCCACCTCGGCGAACGTGATGCGCCCGCACATCGCGGCGGGCGGATTGAAGTTGCGTGCCGACAGATGGAACCGCAGGTTGCCCTTGCGGTCGCCCTGCTGCGCCTTGACGAGGGCGACGTCGGCGACGATGCCGTGCTCCAGGACGTGGGGGCGGCCGTCGAACTCGCGCACCTCCTTCGCGCCGACGTACTCGGCGACCTCGCCGTCGCGGTACGACAGCGGGAAGGTGCCGTCCGAGAGCATCGTGCCGGCGCTCGACGGCGTGTAGAAGGCGGCGATGCCCGAGCCACCGGCCCGCATGCGCTCGGCGAGCGTCCCCTGCGGGATCAGCTCCAGCTCGACCTTGCCGGCGAAGTAGCGGTCGTAGAACTCCGGCAGGATCGGGAACGAGCCGGTGAAGCGCCGCACGCGGCCCTCCATGACGAGGCGCCCGATGCCGGTGAAGTCGTCCCCCACGTTGTTGACGATGACGTGCAGGTCGCGGAGGTCCAGGTCGCACAGGGCGTTGAGCAGCGCGTCGGGGCGGCCGGAGCTGCCGAAGCCGCCGACGGCGATCGACGCGCCGGACTGCACGACGCTCAGGGCCTCCGTCAGGTCGGCTCGGTACTTGTCGATCACAGTGCATCCTTCGTGTTGCTGGCGAGATTGCTGCGGTCAGTCAACAGCGCCCCGGCGTGTCGGCGAACCCGCTTTTCCGCGATATGGAAGGGATGCGGATCCCGATCGGGTGCCGGTGTCGGAGGGCCTGGAGATCGGGGCACATTTCCTTCCGCAAGGCGGGAGACTCCTGGTCGATGCCGGGCGGCGACGCGCACCGTGGAGGGACGTTCGCGAAGCAGCGATCGGCCCGCAGGTGCCCCGGCGCCGCGCGACCGGTGCTTCGCACATCCACGCACCACGGGAAGAGAAGGTCGCATGAGCATGACCACAGACGCGGTGACGGGCCGCGAGCCGGACACGGACGAGTCGGCCACCACGCGCATGACCACGAAGGCGGTCGTGTGCCGTGCGCCCGGCGAGCCGTGGGAGGTCACCGAGCTGGAACTCGACGAGCCCCGCGCGAACGAGGTGCGCGTCAAGCTCATCGCCGCAGGCCTGTGCCACTCCGACGACCACATCCAGAAGGGCGACGCCCCGATGCGGATGCCGGTGGTCGGCGGCCACGAGGGCGCCGGCATCGTCGACGCGGTGGGTCCGGGAGTCACCCGCGTGAAGCAGGGCGACCACGTCGTCCTCTCGTTCATCCCCGCGTGCGGCGAATGCCGGTACTGCTCCACCGGGCGGCAGAACCTGTGCGACGCCGGCAAGAACGCCTCGACCGGCGAGTTCCCCGACGGCAGCTTCCGCTTCCACCAGGGCGCCGTCGAGTTCGGCGGGCTGTGCGTCCTCGGGACGTTCTCGGAGTACTCGGTCGTGTCGGAGTTCTCGTGCATCCCGATCCCCGACGACATCCCGTTCGAGGTCGCGGCGCTCGTCGGCTGCGGCGTTCCCACCGGCTGGGGATCGGCTGTCCACGCCGCGGGCGTGCGCGCCGGACAGACCGTCGTCGTCTACGGCGCCGGCGGTGTCGGCTCCAACGCGGTGCAGGGTGCCGCGTACGCGGGCGCCCAGCGCGTCGTGGTCGTCGACCCGGTCGAGTTCAAGCGCGAGAAGGCGAAGGAGTTCGGCGCCACCCACACGTTCGCCACCGCCGAGGAGGCCCACGAGTTCGTCGTCGACGCGACGTGGGGAGAGCTCGCCGACCACGCGATCATCACGGTCGGCGTGCTCCACGACAAGGTCATCCACGATGCGATCAACGTCGTCGGCAAGACGGGTCAGGTCACCGTCACCGCGGTCGGCAACGGCTGGATCGACGAGAACCCCGGAATGCTCATCGGGTTCCAGCGCCGCATCCAGGGCGCGATCTACGGCGCCTGCAACCCGCTCTTCGACGTGCCGCGCCTCCTGAGCCTGTACAAGACGGGCCACCTCAAGCTCGACGAGCTCGTCACGAACCACTACACGCTCGACCAGATCAACGAGGGCTATCAGGACATGCTCGACGGCAAGAACATCCGCGGCGTGGTCAAGATCGCCGACGCGTGACCCGGAACGACAGCAGAGGACACCGAGAATGACCATCATCTCCGACCACCCCGCGGCCCTCGACAGCGACCTCGTCGTCGACGGGGCGCAGCTCATCGGCGGCGAATGGGTGCCGGCCGTCTCCGGCGGCACCATCGACGTCATCAACCCCGCCAACCGGGCGCTGCTCGCCCGCATCCCGCGCGGCACCGCCGAGGACGTCGAACTCGCCGTCCAGGCCGCCGAGGCGGCGCTTCCCGCCTGGCGCGACATGAACGCGACAGCGCGCGGCCGACTGCTCTTCCGCTGGGCGGACCTCATCGAGCAGCACGCCGACGCGATCGACGAGATCGAGCGCCAGGAAGTCGGCCGACCCAGCTGGGGTCCGCTGGGCACCCCCGGTCAGCTGCGGTTCATCGCCGGTCAGGCCGACAAGGTGCAGGGCGTGTCCCTCCCCACCTACTCGCCCGACCAGCTCGGCTTCACGCTGCGCGAGCCGTACGGCGTCGTGGGCGGCATCATCCCGTGGAACGCGCCCGGGCCGATGTTCGTCACCGAGGTCGGCGCCGCGATCGCGGCCGGCAACACCATGGTCATGAAGCCCGCCGAGGACGCGCCGCTCACGCCGCTGGCCCTGGCCAAGCTCGCGCTCGAGGCCGGCATCCCCGCCGGCGTCATCAACGTCGTCACCGGCTACGGGCACGAGGCCGGCGCCGCCCTCCCCGCGCATCCCCGCATCCGCCGCATGGGCTTCACCGGATCGCCGCAGACCGGTGCGCTCGTGATGGAGGCGTGCGCGAAGAACCTCACGCCGCTGCATCTCGAACTCGGCGGCAAGTCGCCGCAGGTGGTGTTCCCCGATGCCGACCTCGACCTCGCCGTTCCGGCGATGACCGCAGGCATCACGATGAACACCGGCCAGATCTGCGCCGCCGGCTCACGCGTCGTGGTGCTGCGCAGCATCCACGACGAGCTCGTCGACCGCCTGGCGGCCCAGATGGAGAAGATCACCTATGGGCCGTGGCATCAGCCGGTGAACATGGGACCGCTGATCAACCAGAAGCAGCACGAGCGCGTGCTCGGCTACATCGACATCGGCCGCGAGGCCGGCGCCGAGGTCGTCACCGGCGGCGCCGCCCCGACCGGCGGTGAATTCGGCAACGGCTTCTTCGTGCAGCCGACGCTGTTCGACAAGGTCGACCCGAGCATGCGGATCGCCCGCGAGGAGATCTTCGGACCCGTCCTGTCGGTGATCGCCGTCGACGACGAGAAGGAGGCGATCGAGGTCGCCAACGGCACCGACTACGGCCTGGTCGCCTCGGTGTGGACGCGCGATCTCGGCACCGCGGTGCGCATGAGCCGCAGCCTCGAGGCCGGCCAGGTCGGCGTCAACTCGCCGCTCGGCGCCGGCGTCATCGGCGGGCCGTTCGGCGGCTACAAGAACAGCGGCTTCGGCCGCACCATGGGCGCCGACTCGGTGCTCGACTGGACCCAGGTCAAGACCGTCTCGATGCGATGACGCTGCAGAAGGAAGCCCACGACATGCTGACACAGAACACCGCCGAGAGGCAGACCACCACCGCAGGCACGACGATCACCACGCGCGCGGCGATCTCACGCGGTCCCCACCAGGACTGGGAGATCACCGAACTGGAACTGGACCCGCCCAAGGAGCACGAGGTCCGGGTCAAGTTCGTCGTCTCGGGGCTGTGCCACTCCGACCACCACATCACCGAGGGGGATGCGCCCGTGCGCTTCCCCATGGTCGGCGGCCACGAAGGCGCCGGCATCGTCGAGTCGGTCGGCCCGAACGTGCGCCGCGTCAAGCCCGGCGACCGGGTGGTGTGCTCGTACATCCCCGCGTGCGGGTCGTGCCGTCCCTGTTCGACCGGCCACCAGAACATGTGCGTCAAGGGCCTGAATGCCGGCACCGGCATGTTCCTCGACGGCACCTACCGCTTCCACAAGGACGGCGAGGACTTCGGCGGCTTCTGCTCGCTGGGCACGTTCTCGGAGTACGCGGTCGTGTCGGAGTACGCGGTCGTGCCACTCGCCGATGACATCCCCTTCGAGGTCGCCTCGCTCGTGGGCTGCGGCGTGCCGACCGGATGGGGGTCTGCCGTCTACGCCGCCGGCGTCCGCGCCGGCGACACCGTCGTGGTCTTCGGTGCGGGCGGCGTCGGCTCCAACGCCGTCCAGGGCGCCCGCTACGCCGGCGCCAAGAACGTCGTCGTGGTCGACCCGGTCGAATTCAAGCGCGAGAACGCGAAGACCTTCGGCGCCACCGCCGCCTTCGCGACCGCGGAGGAGGCTCACGAGTTCGTCGCGGCGGACACGTGGGGCCAGCTCGCCGACCACGTCATCATGACGCCCAACGCGGTGACCGAGGAGATGGTCAACGCCGCTGTCATGATGACCGGCAAGGGCGGCAAGGTCACGATCACCGCCGTCGGCCACCTCACCGAGAAGGCCGTCCACGTCCACGCCGGCATGCTCATCGGCTATCAGCGGCAGATCCGCGGCGCCCTGTTCGGCGACTGCAACCCCCTGTACGACATCCCGAAGCTCCTCGGGCTGTACCGCGCGGGCGATCTCAAGATCGACGAGCTGATCAGCCGCCGGTACAAGCTCGACGAGGTCAACGACGCCTACCGCGACCTGGTCGAGGGGCGCAACATCCGCGGCGTCATCGTCCACGACATCTGAGGCGGAGAGGAAGACATGCCCAACGCCATCCTCGATCCCACGGGCCGGGCGGCCGCGGCCGCCGCGGCCGCCGAGACGGTCTACGCCGACCGGCCGGAGTCCCTCGCGGGGCTGCGGATCGGACTGCTCGACAACACCAAGCACAACGCGCTGCTGTTCCTCCAGGAGCTCGGGCGTCTGCTGGTCGCCGAGCACGGCGCCCACGACGTCAGCATCGTCGAGACCAAGCAGAGCTTCTCGGTCCCCGTCGACGACGAGATCGTCGCGCGGTACCAGGGGCGGTGCGATGTCGTGCTGACCGGCGTGGGCGATTGCGGCTCCTGCAGCGCCGCGGCCGTCGCCGACGGCATCAACTTCGAGAAGGCGGGGCTGCCGGCGGCCGTGGTGCTGACGGATGCCTTCACGACCACCGGGCGCATGATGGCCGAGGTCCAGGGTGCCCCCGACTACGAGTGGATCACCACGGCGCACCCGATGGCGAGCCTCACCGAGGACGAGGTCCGGGCGAGGGCCGCCGAGGTGCTGCCCGAGATCGTGGGCGCGCTCCTCGAGCAGCGGGTGGCGGTGGCCGGATGAGCATCGACACCGCCGTCGAAGTGGATCCCGACGTCGCGCAGGCCGCGATCGAGCACTGCTACGAGCAGGGCTGGTCGGACGGGCTGCCGCTGGTGCCGGCGACCCGGCCCCTCGTCGACCGGTTCCTCGCGACGACCGCCCGTCCGGCCGACGAGGTCATCGGGCACATGCCGCAGGTCGATCGCGAGGTCACCGTCGAACTCGCCGCGATCAACGCCGCGATGGCCGGCTGCAAGCCGGAGTACTTCCCGGTCGTGCTCGCGGCGTGGGACGCGCTGATGCGCGAGCGTGCCGCGAAGGGCGGCGGTTGGCAGTCCACCAGCGGGCCCGCGCCCCTCCTGATCGTCAACGGACCCATCCGCGAGGAGCTCGGATTCAACAGCACCGGCGGCGTGTTCGGCCCGGGGTTCCGCGCCAACGCGACCGTCGCGCGGGCCATCGGACTCATCGTGCGCAACGCGTTCGGCGTGATCCCGCACGAGCTCGAGCAGGCCACGCAGGGGCTGCCCGGGCGATGGTCGATCTGCTTCGGCGAGAACGAGGAGGAGAGCCCGTGGGAGCCGCTGGCGGCGAGCCTCGGCACGCCCGGCAACGCCGTCACCGCGACGCTGCTGCGCACGTGCGAGTACGTCGACAATCGGCACACCACCGATCCGGAGCAGCTGCTGGCCGACTTCGCCGACACGATCGGGCGGTCGGGGTCGTGGATCTTCAAGCACGCGGGCGCCGGCGTCATCCTGTGCCCCGAGCACGCGAACCTGCTCGCCCGCGCCGGCTACAGCCGCGAGGACGTGCAGAACTGGCTCGCGGAGCACTCCGGGCGGTCGACCGACGCGCTCGCCGCGGCCGGCAAGGACCTCGCCGAGGACGGCGTGCGCCGTCCCGGTGACGGCGCGGGCTCGCACGCCTTCCAGCGCACGATCCCCGAGGGCGCCGAGCGCGGTGTCATCGTCGCCGTCGCGGGCGCCCGCACCGCCGGCATCTCGATGGTGGTGCGGTACTTCGCCGACTGGTCCGGCACGTCGGTCCCCGTCGAGGGGCCCGCCGCGTGAGTCCGCTCACGCCGAACCCGGCGCTGGAGGATCCGCTCGCCGCCGTCGGCGAGCAGTGGATGATCGGGCGCACCGCTCTGGTCACCGGCGCCGGTCAGAACGGCGAGCTGCCGGGGGTCGGGTACGCCATCGCGCGACTGCTCGCGGCCCACGGCGCCCGCGTGGCGGTGCTGGACCGCTCCGCCGATGCGGCCGACCGCACGGTCGCCCGCATCCGGTCCGCCGGCGGCGTGGCGATCCCGCTCGTCGCCGACGTGACCGACGACATCGCGTGCGAACGCGCGGTGGAAGAGGTCGTCGAGCGGTTCGGCGCCCTGGACACCCTCGTCAACAACGTCGCCAGCGGCGACCGCGCGGGCATCTTCGAGGTCACTCCCGAACGCTTCGAGGAGCTCATCGACATCAACCTGAAGTCGGCGTGGCACGTCACGCGGCACGCCGTCCCGGTGCTGCCGCGCGGGAGCGCCATCGTCAACATCTCGTCGGTGGGGGTCCGCGCCCGCGGGCCGGGCATGCCGTACTGCGTCGCGAAGGCGGGGATCGAGAACTTCACCGAGGGCTCCGCGACGACGCTCGGCCCCCAGGGCATCCGCGTCAACTGCGTCGAGGTCGGCGCGATCTGGGGCGCCTTCGCCGCCGCGAACATGGACGAGAGCATGCGCGAGCCGCGCCGGCAGTCGACAACCCTCAAGACCGAGGGCTCGGCGTGGGACATCGCCCACGCGACCCTGTTCCTGCTCAGCGACCGGGCGCGCTGGATCACCGGCCAGATCCTCGCCGTCGACGGCGGGCCGCCGAGCTACTTCCCGCCGGGGCCGCCGATCACGTCGGTGCCCAAGAGCATCCCGCAGCCGGCCTGAGCCGGCCGACCCGACGACGAGACGAGAGACGAACATGGCAGAGATGGTGCGCGCGGCCGTGCAGACCGGCCCCCGGAGGATCGAGATGCGCGAGTTCCCGCGCCCGCAGATCGGTCCCGACGACGGGCTGCTGCGCGTCGAGGCCAACGGCATCTGCGGCAGCGACGTCGAGATCTACCGCGGCCACATGGGGATGAACCCCAACCCCTTCATCCCCGGGCACGAGCCGATGGGCATCATCGAGGAACTGGGCGAGCGGGCCGCCGAGCGCTGGGGGGTCGAGGTCGGCGACCGCGTCGCGCTCGAGGTGATCGTGCCGTGCCGTGCGTGCGAGGACTGCCTGACCGGCAACTACCAGGCGTGCCGCTTCCGCAAGTACGGCCACGGCGTCACCGGCATCGAGGTGAGCCCCAGCCTGTGGGGCGGGTTCGCCGAGTACCTCTACATCTCGCCGAACTCGGTCGTCCACAAGATCGACAAGAGCCTGCCGGCCGAGATCGCCGCGATGTACAACCCGCTCGGCGCGGGCGTGCGGTGGGCCGTCGACCTCGGCGAGGTCGGCCTCGGCGCCACCATGCTCGTGCTCGGCTCCGGTCAGCGCGGGCTCGCCGCCGTGATCGCCGCCAAGGCCGCCGGTGCCGGCCAGGTCATCGTCACAGGGCTGGAGTCGGATGCCCACAAGCTCGCGATCGCACGCGAGCTCGGGGCCGACCACACGCTCATCGTCGACGGCGAGGACGCGCCCGACACCGCCGACGCGGTGATGGAGCTCACCGGCGGCCGCGGCGTCGACGTCGCGCTCGATCTGACGCCGATGGCGGCAGGACCCATCACGGACGCGCTGAAGAGCGTGCGGCACGGCGGCCGCGTGGTCCTCGCCGGCCTCAAGGGCCAGCGCGAGATCCCGCTCGTGACCGACCTGATCATCAACCGCGCCGTCACGGTCAAGGGCGCCTTCGGCGTCGACGCCACCGCGAACAAGAAGGCGATCGCCCTGCTGGAGTCCGGGCGCTTCCCGCTCGAGAAGCTGCACACGCACACCTTCGGCCTCGACGACGTCGGTCTCGCGATCGAGACCCTCGCCGGCGAGACCGACGACAAGTCCGCCATCCACGTCTCCGTCCACCCCAGCCTCGCCTGACAGACCGAAAGGCCCCGCCCGTGCTCATCGACGCCCACGCGCACCTTCTGCCCCGCGACTACCCCGAGGATGCCCCCGCGTGCTTCCCCCACATGGAAGCCATCGAGGGCAGCACCGACCGACTGCTCGTGTTCGACCAGATGCGGTTCCCCGCTAAGGAGGTCTTCTGGGAGGCGGAGCGCCGCCTCGAGGCGATGGACGCCTCGGGGGTGGACGCCGAGGTGGTCAGCCCCATGCCGCCGCTGCTGCGGTACGACCTGCCGGCCGCCGACGGCCTGGCGCTCTCGCGTCACGTCAACGACGTCGCCGCCGAACTGAGCTCGCACGCCCCCGACCGCATCATCGCGCTCGGGATGGTGCCGATGCAGGACCCGGATGCCGCCACGACGGAGCTCGCCGCCATCAAGGCGCAGGGGCTGGCCGGTGTCGAGATCGCATCGAACATCCTCGGCAGCTCGATCGGCGACGAGAAGTTCCTGCCGTTCTTCCAGGAGCTGGAACGTCTGTCGCTGCCGCTGTTCGTCCACGCGATGCCGTCGCCGAGCGACCGCCTGCCGTTCTCGGCGATGGGCACGTACGTCGTCGGGATCGAGGGCATGTACGCTGCGGCATCCCTCATCCTCGGCGGCACAGCCGCCGCCTGCCCGAACCTGCAGGTCTCGTTCAGCCACGCCGCGGGCGGGTTCGCGATGATGCTGCCGCGGGCGAACTACTTCTGGGGCGGATCGTGGAACGAGGAGCCGAGGGACCTCGCGCGCGCCGTCATGCCCGACGACGGCCCCTCGCCTCTCGACTACGCGCGGCGCTTCTACTACGACTCCATGGTGTTCGACCGGCGGACGATCCGGTACCTGGTGGACATCCTCGGTGCCGACCGGCTGCTCGTGGGATCCGACTTCCCCGCGATGCTCCGCGAGGAGCCGGCGGCGAAGACCCTGAAGTCGATGGAGCTGCCCGACGACCAGTGGCAGGACATCGCATGGCGCAACGCCATGCGCTGGCTCGGCCGTGAGGGCGCCGATCTGGGCTTGGCCGAAGCGGTCGCGACCGCCTGATCCGGCGCCCGCGACGCGCCTCCGCAGCGACGCTCCACCCCGTTCCGACGGGGTGGAGCGTCGCCGTCTGCGCGGCCGCGGCGCCTGCTCCGGGCGTCCTTTCGTCGGGCGGAAACAGCGTGGAAGGCACTCGGGCATCGGACGAGACTTCCCAGGGAAGCCCGGCGACGGGCCGAGAGTCCAAAGAAGGACTCGGCGACACGCACCCGCGGTCGCGACCAACAACCCTCAGTCCAAGGGGAGCGTCACATGAAGAGAATTCGGAAGGGCGGAAGGTCGGCGACGCGGCTGATCACATCGCTCGCGATCGTCCTGGGCCTCGGCCTGTCGACGGCGGCATGCACATCGGACGGCGGCGGAACCGACGGAGGCTCCGGCTCCGGCGAGCCGCAGTCCGGCGGCGACGTCACGGTCCTGCTCGACGCCGGCTTCGCCGGCGGCTGGGCCACGGGCCTCGACCCCGCCACCAGCAACACCACCGGTGCGAATCTGCCTCAGAACTCCGCCATCTTCGGCGGGCTGTTCACCCTCGAGGCCGACGCGGACGGTTCCAACGCACGCATCGAGCCCAACCAGGCCGAGAGCTACGAGTGGTCCGAGGACGGTCTCACGCTGACCGTCACACTCCGCGACGGCATCACGTTCACCGACGGCACCGACATGAACGCCGAGGCGGTCGTGTGGAACTGGATCCGCCTGCTCAACTCCGGCAGCACCGGCGCGCCGCGCCTCCAGCTTGACACCACCGGGGAGGCTCCCGACCTGAGCGACGAGTTCATGGACAGCCTGTGGGCTGCGCTCCCCGAGGACGTCGACGAGGCCACCGTGATGGGCCACCTCGCCGCGATCCAGGCGACCGGCGACCTGACGGTGCAGATGAAGCTGCTCGCCGTCGACGGCTCGCTCGTCAACGGCTTCCCGGCCAGCGCCCTGAACCTCATCGCGTCGCCCTCGGCGTACGCGGAGGCGGGCGGCGAGGAGTTCAGCCTCATGCCGGTGGGTGCGGGGCCGTTCATCATCACGTCGAACAGCATGAGCGACCGTCTCGAGCTGGAGCGGAATCCGGACTACTTCAAGGACGGCCTGCCCTACCTCGACGCGATCAACTTCCAGGCTGTCGGCGGCGACCAGGTCGCGTACCAGACACTGCTGGCGGGCCAGGGCGACATCATCGAGGGTCTGTCGGCCGTCACGCTCATCCAGGAGGCGGAGGGCAACCCCGACGTCGCCGTATACCCCGGCGTTCCGACGTCGCCGTATGTCGTGCAGCTGAACACCCGCGTCCCTCCGTTCGACGACATCAAGGCGCGTGAGGCGATCTACTACGCCACCGACTTCTCGGCGATCAACGAGGGGCTGTTCAAGGGCGACGGCGAGATGAGCCAGTCGTTCACGGCATCCGGTGGTCTGTTCTGGAACCCCGAGGTCGAGGGCTACCGCGAGTACGACCTCGACAAGGCCAAGGCGCTGGTCGACGAGATGGGCGGCCTGACCGTCACGCTCGGCACGACCGACATCGTCACGGCGCGCTCGGTCAACACGGCCCTGCAGACGCAGTGGAAGGAAGCCGGCATCGACGTCGAGATCACCGCACAGCCTCTGGGCGACGTGATCAACGACTTCCTCGGCGGGCAGTGGCAGGCGATGCTGCAGACCGCCGGAGCGTGGGACCCGTCGGTCGGCATCGGCGTCGGCGTCCGGTTCGGCTCCACCTCGCCGTTCAGCGGTGCTCCGCTGCCGGCCGAGGAGGGCGGCACCACCGAGCTCGACGATCTCCTGGCCGCCGCGGTGTCCACGATCGATCCCGACGAGCGCAAGATGTACTACGACGAGATCGCCAAGTTCATCTCCGACGAGGCCTACGCCCCGTTCGGCATGGCGTTCACGCCGGCGCAGGTCGTCCGCCAGGGCGTCCACGGTCCCGGTCTCGACGAGCCGATCCCCGCGCTCGCCGTGAACGAGGGCGTGCTGTACGACCGGGTCTGGGTCGAGAGTGACTGATACCCGCACCGTCGACGAGTCGACGACGTCCATCCGGACCGAGGCGCCCGCCGGGTTCCTCGGCCGGATGGCCGGGTCGCCGCTCCTGCGCCTGATCGCGCGCCGCGTCCTCATCGCCATCCCGCTGCTGTTCGCGATCAGCGTCCTCGTCTTCGCCCTCCTCGAGGCGATGCCGGGCGACGTCGCGCAGCAGCAGGCCGGTATGGACGCCACCCCGGAGGAGGTCGAGGCCGTCCGCAAGCGGCTGGGCCTCGACCGTCCTCCGGTGGAGCGCTACCTGTCGTGGCTGGGCGGGTTCGTCACCGGTGACCTCGGCCGCTCGTCGGTCAGCGGTCAGCCGGTGGCGACCCTGCTCGGCGAGCGCATGGCGGTGACGATGGAGCTGGTGCTGCTGGCCTTCGCCGTCTCGCTCCTCATCGCCGTGCCGGTCGCGCTCCTGGCCGCCCGCAAGCCCGGCGGCATCTTCGACCGCATCGTCATGGTGATGTCGATGACGCTCCTGGCCGTCCCGAACTACGTGCTGGCCCTGTTGCTGGTGCTCGTGTTCGCGGTCATGCTCCGCACGCTCCCGGCGATCGGCTACGTGCCGATCGACGAGGGACTGTGGGCCAACCTCAGATCCGTCATCCTCCCCGTGCTCGCGCTCGGCGTGCCGATCGCGTGCTTCTACACCCGCTTCCTGCGGGGCGACCTCGTCGAGCAGCTCAACTCCGCCGACTACATCGACACCGCCCGCGCGAAGGGCGTCGCTCCGTGGAAGATCCTGTGGAGCCACGCGTTCCGCAACTCGTCCTTCGGCCTGCTCACGCTGGTGGGCCTGAACATCGGCGGGCTCGTGGGCGGAACCATCATCATCGAGCAGATCTTCGCGATGCCCGGCATGGGCATGATGATGCTCCAGGGCGCGATGTCGCGCGACGTGGCCGTCGTGCAGATCTGCGTCTTCATCTTCGCGGCGGTGGCGGTCTTCGCCAACCTGTTCGTGGATGTCATGTACGCCGTTCTAGACCCGAGGATCCGCTATGGCAGTCGCTGATGTAGGAACGACGTCCCGGGTCCTCGTCCCGGTCGACACCGCCGCGCGCAGCATCATGTGGGCGAAGTGGCGCCGGCGCATGGTCGTCGGCATCCCCGCCGCGATCGTCGCGCTGCTGCTGTTCATCTGCTTCGTGGGGCCGTACGTCTTCCCCCTGCCGGCGCCGGTGGGCGGGAGCATCCTCGACAGCGCGCTGCCGCCGGGCAGCCCCGGGCATCCGCTGGGCACCGACGTCAACGGCAACGACGTGCTGTCGCGGCTCATCTACGGCGGGCGCGCCTCGCTCACCGTCGCGATCGCGGTCAACGCCATCGGCCTCGTGATCGGCGGCGGCATGGGGGCGCTGTCGGGCTACCTCGGCGGCACCGCCGACACGATCATCATGCGCGTGCTGGACGTGTTCATCGCGTTCCCGTCGCTGGTGCTCACGATCGCGATCGCCCAGGTGCTCGGGCCCAGCCTTCCGAACACGATCCTGGCCCTGTGCGCGTTCAGCATCCCGGCCGTCGCCCGCATCGCGAGATCGGCGACGCTGCGCGTGGTGAACATGCCGTTCATCCAGGCAGCGGAGCTCAGCGGCAGCCCGGCATGGCGCGTGCTGTTCCGGCACATCGCGCCGAACATCACGCCCCAGATGATCAACTTCGCCCTGCTGGGCATGGGGATCGTGATCGTGACCGAGGGTGCCCTGAGCTTCCTGGGCCTGGGCATCCCGGCGCCCGATCCGAGCTGGGGGAACATGATCTTCGAGGGGCAGCAGTCGCTGTCGGCGACGCCGCTGCTGGTGCTGTGGCCGAGCCTGGCGCTGCTGGTGACCGTGCTGGCGTTCAACCTGCTCGGAGAGAACGTGCGAGACGAGATGAGCGGCCGATGAAGGTGCTGGACCGAATGACGACAGAGACGACGACCCCGACCGCCACCGAGCCCGAGACCGTCCTGACGGTCGAGGACCTGCGCATCACCTTCTCGCGGGGAGGGCGCCGCATCCACGCCGTCAACGGACTGTCGTACGAGCTGAAGGCGGGCAGGATGCTCGCCATCATCGGCGAATCCGGCTCGGGCAAGTCGGTGAGCGTGCGCGCCCTCATGGGTCTGCTGCCGCCGAGCGCGTTCATCACCGGCTCGGCCCGGCTGGGCGATGTGGAACTGGTCGGCAAGAGCGACAAGGCCATGCGGTCGATCCGCGGCCGCGACATCGCGATGGTCTTCCAGGACCCCGCCCGGTCGCTGAACCCCACCATGAGCGTCGGCGCGCAGATCACCGAGGCGCTGCGCACGCAGACCGACCTCGGCAGGAAGGAGGCCGAGGCGCGGGCCATCGAGCTGCTGAAGCTCGTGCGCCTCCCCGCCGCCGAGCGCCGGTTCCACGAGTACCCGCACCAGCTGTCGGGCGGCATGCGCCAGCGCGTCATGATCGCGATCGCGCTCGCCGCAGACCCCAAGGTGCTGATCGCCGACGAGGCCACGACGGCGCTGGACGTGACGACGCAGGCGCAGATCATGGAGCTGCTCGCCGACCTGCAGCACCGGCTCGGCACCGCGGTCATCATGATCAGCCACGACCTGGGCCTGGCCGCGAGCTACGCCGACGAGGTCATGGTCATGTACGCCGGCCAGGCCGTCGAGCACGCTGCGACCGAGACGCTGTTCCAGAACGTGCGGATGCCGTACACGAAGGCGCTGCTGGGGGCGATTCCGCAGTTGAGCACGCCCTCGCATTCCCTCCTGACGGTCATCGGCGGGCATCCGCCGGACCTCAGCGCGCTGCCGGCGGGGTGTCCGTTCGCACCGCGGTGCCCGAAGGCGACCGACGCGTGCGGCGAGGCGCCGCCGCTGGAGGAGCACGAGCCCGGGCATCTGTACGCGTGCTGGAACCCGGTGGCGAAGCAGGACTCCGCGCTGTTCGGCGGCCGCGTGCTGCCTGTGGACGAGACGCTCGAGCCGGTCGACGACGAGGACCGCACGCTCGACGCCGTGCACGCGCTGCCCGAACCCGAGCCGATCGAGGCCCTGAACGACCTGAACGAGGAGAAGGCGCTGTGACGCTGGTAGAGCAGGCCGTCGACGCGCCGAGCGCCGACGGAGACGCCCCCATCCTGCAGGTGCGAAACGTCGTCCAGGAGTTCGTCACGAAGGGCCCGGGCGGTGTGCGCGCGGGCGTCGTGCACGCCGTGTCCGACGTGTCGTTCGAGCTGAGTCGCGGCGAGACCCTCGGGATCGTGGGCGAGACGGGGTCGGGCAAGTCCACCCTCGCGCGCGCGATCATCCAGGCCGATCCGCCGAAGTCCGGCGACGTCGTCTTCCGCGGGCGCAGCCTCGTGGGGATGAGCAAGCGCGAGCTGCGCAAGGCGCGCGCCGAGATGCAGATGGTGTACCAGGACCCGTTCGGCTCGCTGAACCCGCGCTGGCGCGTCGAGGACGTCGTCGCCGAGCCGCTGCTCGGCCACGCCTCGATGACGCGTGCCGAACGCCACGCGCGCGTGCGCGAGCTGCTGGACCTCGTCGGGCTCGACCCCGACCAGTATCTGAGGCGCCGTCCGCTGGAGCTGTCGGGCGGGCAGGCGCAGCGCGTGGCGATCGCCCGTGCGATCGCGCTGAACCCCGCGCTCATCATCTGCGACGAGGCGATCTCGTCGCTGGACGTGCTGATCCAGGCGCAGGTGCTGAACCTGTTCGAGAAGCTCCGTGAGGAGCTGGGGCTGGCGTACGTGTTCATCGCGCACGACTTGGCGACGGTCAAGCAGATCAGCGACAAGGTCGCGGTCATGCACCTCGGTCAGCTCGCCGAAGTGGGCCCGGCCGAGGCGCTGTACGCCGCGCCGCGGCATCCGTACACGAAGGCGCTGCTGGACTCGATCCCGGGCCTCGATCCCGAGACCGGGCAGGCGCGCCGGCCCGTGCCGATCAAGGGCGAGCCGCCGTCGCCCCTGCATCCGCCGAGCGGATGCCGCTTCCGCACACGCTGCTCGCGCGCGGACGACGTGTGCGCGCAGGTCGAACCGCGCCTGCGCGATGTCGGGGACGGTCAGCGGGTGGCGTGCCACTTCCCGCTGGATCCGCCGACCTTCTCGGTGGATGCGCTGCGCTCGTCGATCCCGAGCACCGCGCCGGTCGCGAAGGGGGCTGCGTCGGCGGGATCGTGATTCTCCCGCGCGGGCCGCTGCGGTGCGCGGCGGCCGGCGCGGGCGCTGGGGCCGGCGGGTCCGCCGTGTGCGGTGGGCCCGCCGCGGAACACGTGTGTCAGGACGGTGGGGCGGCTGGGCGGGTGAGGTCGCGCACGTGGCGGCGCTCCCACAGCGAGTACGCCACGACGCCGTCGACGGTGCGTTCGTCGACGAGGATGCCGCCGTCCTCGACCCAGCCGTGCCGCCGGTAGAAGTCGGCCGCGCGTGCGTTCCCGTCGAGCACCCACAGGTGTGCCGCGGTGAAGCCCTGGGCCCGCAGACCCTCCTCGCACGCCGTCATGAGTCTGTGCCCGACGCCGGTCGACCAGCGCTCGGCGAGCGCGTACAACGCGTAGACCTGGCCGCTGCCCTCGCGTTCGGGATCCACCGAGGGGCCGTATGCCGCCCAGCCGACCGGCGCGCCGTCGTCCTCGGCGAGCAGATCGGTGGCCCGCTCGTCGCGGTGCAGCTCGTCCCACGTGTCGGCGCGGCGCAGCGCTTCGCGCTCGGCGTCGAGCCGCTCGAGCACGGGGGCCGGCACGAGCCCGGCGTACGCCGTCCGCCACGTGTCGACGCGGATGCGCGAGATCGCCGCGGCATCCGCTCGTCCGGCGCGTCGGATCGTCACGGGCATGCGCCCGACGATAGCGGGGAAGCGGGAGCGGTCAGTCCTCGATGATGCGGCCGTGGTCGATCCGCACGACGCGGTCGATGAGGTCGCCGGGGACCGTGACGTGCGAGATCAGCACGACGGCGCGCTCGTGGTCGGCGGCGCCGAGCAGGTCGCGCAGCAGCGCGTCCGAGGCGGCCGGATCCACGCCGGCCGTCGGCTCGTCGAGCACCAGCACCGGGAACCCGCGCAGCAGGGCCCGCGCGAGCGCGATGCGCTGCGACTGCCCTCCCGACACCAGCGCGCCCCGCTCGCCGACGCGCGCGTCGAGGCCGCCGCGCCGGCGGACCCAGTCGCCGAGGCCCACGCGCTCGAGCACAGCCATGAGGTCGTCGTCGGTCGCGCGTTCGTTCGCGAACAGCAGGTTCTGGCGGATGTCCTCGTCGAACAGCTGCGGGCGCTGCTCGCACAGTCCCACCGTCAGGCGCACGTCGTCGGCGGCGAGCGAAGCGGCATCCGTCCCGCCGATCTCGTACCGGCCCTCGACGTCGAGGAACCGCACGAGCGCGTGGGCCAGAGTCGACTTGCCCGCACCGCTGGAGCCCACCACCAGCAGCCGCTCGCCCGGGCGCACGTCGAGATCCAGGTCGTGGAGCGCCGGCTCGTCCGCACCCGGCCAGCGCACCGTCGCACCCCGCAGCACGAGCCCGTCGCCGACGGGCGGGGCCTCGCCGGTGGCGGGAACGTCGTCGACGACGAGTTCGGCCGGGATCTCGGAGGGGACCGATGCCGCCACGCGCGTCGCCGCGGCCCGCACTTGACGCCACGACGCGGCGGCCATCGGCACCGAGGCGAAGACGTCGAAGACCGCCATCGGCACGAGGACCGCCACCGCGAACGCCGGTCCGCTGAGCGTGCCGTCGGCGACGCCGGGTCCCGCCGTCAGCACGGCGGCGATGGTCGCGAGCCCCGCCATCACCGAGACCACGGCCGCGGTTCCCGCCTGGGCCGCCGCGCGGCGCACGACAGCCCGCCGCAGCGCGGCGTCGGCATCGCGGATGCGCTGAGCGCTCGCGGCGTCGGCGCCGTAGGCCTGCAGCACGTCGAGGCTCGAGAAGTGGTCCAGCAGCGCGTCGGCGAGCCGGCCGCGCATGGGTGCGATCGCCCGCTCCCAGCGTGCGCCGGCGGCCCAGCCCCAGCCGATCGCGGCGAGGGCCGCGATGATCAGGCATGCGAGGAGGGCGAGGGCGGCCGGCCACGACACGAACGCGACGAGCACGACCGAGCCGACCGCGACGAGTGCCGATGACACCAGCGGCTGCACCACGCGCAGCGGCAGATCCTGCAGTTCGTCGACGTCGTCCACGAGCGTTCCGAGCACCGAGCCGCGGCTCGTGCGCGCCAGTCCGTCGGGCGCGAGCGGCACGAGTCGCCGCACGATGGACGACCGGGCCACGGCGAGCTGCCGCAGGGCCGCGTCGTGGCCGGCGAGGCGCTCGCCGTAGCGGAAGACGGCGCGCGAGATCGCGAAGAACCGCACCCCCACGACCGCGACCTGCAGGTACAGCACGGGCGGCATCTCGCTCGCGCGGACGATGAGCCATGCGCTCACGGCCAGCAGCGCGACGGCCGATGCCTCGGAGGCGAACCCGGCTGCCAGCGCCGGCCAGAATCGGCGCGCCGGCGGCAGGGCCTGGCGGAGGACGCCGGCGGCGGTGTCGGGCGAATCCGTGTGCCGGCCCGTGGTGCCGGCGGGGGAGGTGCGCGTGAGGCTCATGCGAACACCTCGCCCACGCCCATCCGGACGACGACATCCGCGAAGTCCCGCGCGCTCTCGCGGTGCGAGACCAGCAGCACGGCCGCCCCGCCGTCGGCGAGCTCGCGCACCGACCGCCACAGGCGGGCCTCGGTGTGCGCGTCGAGCGCGGCGCTCGGCTCGTCCAGCGCGATGAGCCCGGCCCGGCCGCGCAGATGCCGGTAGACCGCCCGCGCGACGGCGACGCGCTGTCCCTGGCCGCCCGACAGGCCCGTACCCTGGACGCCCAGCGCGAGGTCGGGGCGGATGCCGTCGGCGCACGCCAGCTCGAGCGCCCGCTCCACGAGCCCGGGATCGGGGGCGTCGTCGCCGAGTGCGACGTTGGCGGCGACCGTTCCGCTCACCAGGCCCGGCTGCTGGCCCGCCCACGCCAGCCATTCCGACGGCGCGAGCGCGCGGACGTCCTGCCCGTTCCAGTGCGCGTCGCCGTCGAAGGGCGCCGCGCCGCGGAGCGCCGCGATGAGGCTCGTCTTGCCGGCGCCGCTCGGTCCCTCGACGAGGGTGACGGTCCCGGGAGCGGCGGTGAGGCCGACGGGATCGAGCGCGCGCCCGCCGCGGCGGACACGGACGTCCGCGAGGACGAGACCGGGGGCGCGGCCGCCGTCGCGTCGTGCCCGCTCGGCGTCCGGCGCGGCCGTTCGCGCAGCGCCCGCCGCTGCCGTCGCGCCCGAGGATGCGCGAGCGGCGTCGAGCACCTCGAAGACGTCGTCGGTCGCCGCGACGCCCTCGGCTGCGGCGTGGAACTGCACGCCCACCTGGCGCAGCGGCAGGTAGGCCTCGGGCGCCAGCAGCAGCACGAACAGGCCGACGGCCAGGGTCAGCGAGCCGTCGACCAGGCGGAAGCCGATCGACACGGCGACGATCGCGACCGAGATGCTCGCGAAGAACTCCAGCGCGAGGCCCGACAGGAACGACACGCGCAGCACCTTCATCGTCTCGGCGCGGTAGCGCTCGGTGACGGCGGCGATCGAGGCCGCGGCGCGGTGCTGCCGTCCGTACACCTTCAGCGTCGACAGGCCCTGGACGGTGTCCGAGAAGCGCGCGGCGAGGTGCTGGAGGGTCTTCCACTGCTTCTGCTGGATCGCCCGCGTGACCAGGCCGATCAGCACCATGAAGATCGGGATGAGGGGGAGGGTGAGCAGCACCGTCAGCCCCGAGATCCAGTCCTCCCACCACATCACGAGCAGGATGAGCGGCGTGACGACGACGGTCTGCACCAGCTGCGGGAGGTAGCGGCCGAAGTAGGCCTCGAGCGCGTCCAGACCCCGGCCCGCGGTGACGGCCAGGCCCGCGGTCGAGCGCGCGCCGAGCCATTCGGGTCCGAGCTCGCCGACGGCGTCGACGAGCCTGCCGCGCAGCTCGGTCTGCACGCGGGCGGCGGCGCGCGAGGCGACGGTCTCGCGCGCCCACAGCAGCAGCGCGCGCACGGCGACGACGCCGCCGAGCATCCCCAGCGTCGCGGCCACGTCGGCGAAGGGCATCCCGTCGATGACGCCGGTGACGGCGCGCGTCGCCAGCCAGGCGAAGGCCACGATCACGGCGGCCTGGGCGGCGGCGATCAGCGCGATGGCGGCGAAGAACACCCGCGAGGCGCGCGCGTAGCGCAGCAGCCGGGGGTCCACGGGCCTCATGCGCTCGCGCGGGGCCGCGTCGTCGGCATCCGATCGTTCAGTCACAGCAGTTCGAGCCTAGGCGACGTCGAGCCGCCCCCTTCGCGTCGAACCGCCCCCGTCACGACCGCCACCACAGGGGTGGCTCGGCGCGAAAGGGGCGGTTCGGCGAGGGGCGGGTCAGTGCACCGACGCCTCGGCCTTCTCGATGTGGGCGCGCGTGACGCGCTTGCGGAAGACCCAGTACGTCCAGCCCTGGTACAGCAGCACCAGCGGCAGGAAGATCAGCGCGGCCCAGCTCATGATCGTCAGCGTCAGGTCGGTGCTCGAGGCGTTCTCGATCGTGAGGCTGAAGGCGTCGTCGGTCGTCGACGGCATCACGTACGGGAACAGCGCCGTCCACAGGGACAGGACCGCGGTCGCGATCGTGAGGGCGCCGAAGCCGAACGCCCAGCCCTCGCGCTTGATCCAGTTCGCCCACACCGACAGCAGCAGGGCGACGGCGGCGATCGCGCCGGTCGCGACGCTCAGCCACAGCAGCGGCGCGTCGCGGCCGCCCGCGATGACCCACGTCCACACGACGGTTCCCGCGGCGAAGACGACGGTGGGGATCGCGAGGCGCTTGGCCAGTCCGTTCGCGTCCTGCTGAACCTGACCGTCCGTCTTGAGGGCGATGAAGTACACGCCGTGCAGCCAGAACAGCATCAGCGTCGTCACGCCGACCCACAGGCCGTACGGGTTCAGCAGTGTCAGCAGCGTCCCGGTGAAGTTGAAGTCGGCGTCGATCGGCACGCCCTGCACGATGTTGCCGACCGCGACGCCCCACAGCAGCGCCGGGAGGGCCGAGCCGATCACGATCATCCAGTCGAAGCGCGCCTTCCACTTCGGGTCGTTGCGCTGGTGGCGGTACTCGAACGAAACGCCGCGGGCGATGAGTGCGAGCAGGATCAGTAGCAGCGCGAGGTAGAACCCGCTGAAGAGCGTGGCGTACCACTCGGGGAACGCCGCGAACAGGCACGCGCCGGCGACGATGACCCACGTCTCGTTGAGGTCCCACACGGGGCCGATGGTGTTGATGATCTGCCGGCGCGAGACCTCGTTCTTGCCGAGGAAGGGCAGCGACATGCCGACGCCGAAGTCGAAGCCGTCGAGGACGAAGTAGCCGACGAAGAGGACGCCGACGATGAAGAACCAGAGGTATGCGAGATCCATGGCGCGCTCCTAGTAGACCGTGCTGGGGGTGTCTTCGACGGACATGTCGGATGGATGGGGGTCATCCGGTCCCGGCAGAGGATCGGGTCCCTTCTTCACGGCCTTGAAGATCAGGCCGAACTCGACGACCGCCAGGATCAGATAGATCAGCGTGAAGGCGACGAGCGAGACCAGGACGTTCCACCCGGGCACGTTCGGCGAGACGCCGTCCTCGGTGAGCATCAGCCCGAAGACGATCCAGGGCTGTCGTCCCATCTCGGTGAAGATCCAGCCGACGAGGATGCCGAGGAGCGCGAGCGGCGCCTGCCAGATCGCGACCTTCCACATCCACGGCGCGGGCTCGCGCTTGGCGTTCTTGCGCGTGACCCACAGGCCCACGACGGCGATGAGCGCGGCGATGCCGCCGAAGCCCATCATCCAGCGGAACGACCAGTAGGTGACCCACAGGATCGGGGCGAAGTTCCCGTCGACCTGGTCGGCGAACTGCGGGAAGATCTCGGTGGTGTAGGCGAGGTTCAGGTCGTTGATGCCCTCGACGCAGCCGTTGAGCGTGTGCGTCGACAGGAACGCCAGCAGGTACGGCACGCGCAGCGACCAGATCTCGCTCGTGCCGTCGGGCGTCCCGATCGAGAACAGCGAGAACGAGGCGTCCGCGCCGCACGCGCTGTTGAACAGCGCCTCGGCGGCTGCCATCTTCATGGGCTGCGTCTCGACCATGACCAGGCCCAGCTGGTCGCCCGAGACGGCGACGCCGACGAAGGCGATGACGACCGACCACAGGCCGAGCTTGAGGGCGGGGCGCATGACCTCGACGTTCTGCTTGCGGGCGAGGTGCCACGCGGCGGCGGCGACCATGACGCCGCCCGAGAACATGATGGCCGAGATGATCGTATGCGGGAACTGCGTCAGCGCCACGGGGTTGGTGAGCACCGCGACGAAGTCCGCCATCTCGGCACGGCCGCCGTCCTGCGCCATCTGGTAGCCGACCGGGTTCTGCATGAAGGCGTTGGCGGCGAGGATGAAGTACGCCGACAGCCACGTGCCCACGACCGTGATCCAGATGGTGGCCAGGTGCAGGCCCTTGGGGAGCTTGTCCCACCCGAAGATCCACAGGCCGATGAAGGTCGCCTCGAAGAAGAAGGCCATGAGGCCCTCGAAGGCCAGCGGCGCGCCGAAGACGTCGCCGACGAAGCGGCTGTACGAGGACCAGTTCATGCCGAACTGGAACTCCTGCACGATGCCGGTGACGATTCCCATGGCGAAGTTGATCAGGAAGATCTTGCCGAAGAACCGCGTCAGGAGCAGGTACTTCACGTCCGCCGTGCGGTACCAGGCGCTCTGGAAGATCGCCACGAAGAGCGACATGCCCAGCGTCAGCGGCACGAAGATGAAGTGGTAAAGCGTCGTCAGGCCGAACTGCCAGCGTGCCAGCAGCAGCGGGTCGAGGAACTCCACGGTGAAGACTCCGATCGCGGGTGAGAGGACGGCGAGGTCCGGGCCATTCTAAACAGTGGTCAGACCACAATGGGCGCAGGGGTCGTGCTCCCAGGTGGTTCTCAGAATCGCAGGTGCCCGGGGCCCCCACCACCCAAGACCCGGGACCTAGGTCCCACGGGGCGGCGCTGCCGGCGGTCCCGCGGCCGTTCCCGCACCGTATCCTCGCGCCGACGCCCCGGGGGTCCTCGGCGGGTAGCCTCGGAGCATGGCGCGCTCGAGCAGCACACGCCGGGGAGCGGCCTCGTGACCGCGATCCCGGTGATGATCGGCCTGCGCCCGCCTGCGCCCGAGGCGGTCGGCGGTGACGGGCCCCTCGTCGACACGCACGGACGGGTGCACCGCGACCTGCGCATCTCGCTCACCGACCGCTGCTCGCTGCGCTGCACCTACTGCATGCCCGAGCAGGGCAACGAGTGGCTCGCGCGCAGCAGCATCCTGACCGTCGACGAGATCCTCGAGGTCGCACGAGGTGCGGCTGCCGCGGGCATCACGACGTTCCGGCTGACCGGCGGCGAGCCGCTGCTGCGCACCGACATCGCCGACATCGTCCGGCGCCTGGCGACGATCACGGGTCCCGACGGTTCGCGCGTCGAGGTCGCGATGACGACCAACGGCATCCGCCTGCCCGAGTTCCTGCCCGACCTGATCGACGCGGGACTGTCGCGCCTGAACATCTCGATCGACACGCTGCGCCGGGACCGGTTCCGCGATCTGACGCGTCGCGACCGGCTCGACGACGTGCTCGCCGGCATCGCGGCGGCGGCCGCGTCGGGCCTGCGACCCCTCAAGCTCAACGCCGTGGCGATGCGCGGGGTCAACGACGACGAGCTCGTGGAGCTGGTCGAGTTCGCCACCCGCCACAGCGCCCAGCTGCGCTTCATCGAGCAGATGCCGCTCGACGCCGGGCACACGTGGGACCGCGCGAGCATGGTCACCCGGGACGAGATCCTCGACGCGCTGTCGGCGCGGTGGCGTCTGGACCCGATCCCGGGGCGCGGGGGAGCGCCGGCGGAGCGCTGGACGCTCGACGGCGGTCCCGACACCGTCGGGGTCATCGCGTCGGTGACCGCCCCGTTCTGCGGCGACTGCGACCGGCTGCGGCTGACCGCCGACGGCCAGCTGCGCAACTGCCTGTTCTCCACGACCGAGTACGACCTGCTGCCGGTGCTGCGGGACTCGGGCGAGGCGCCGGAGGGGATCGATCGGATGCTTCGCGCGTGTGTCCGCGGCAAGCTGCCGGGCCATGCCATCAACGATCCGTCGTTCCTGCAGCCCGCGCGCGGCATGAACGCGATTGGCGGCTGACGGAAGGATCGGGCCCCGGCGGCGGAATCCACGGCAGAGTAGTCACGATGACTCCTGCGCCGCCCACCGGAACGGTCGACCTGACGCATCCTCAGCGCTGGCGGGCGTTCTGGGTCGCGGTCGGCGTCGCCTCGCTGACGATCCTGGACCTGTCGAAGGTCAACGTCGCGCTGCCCTCGATCGAAGTCGCGCTCGGGGCCGGATCCACGGCCCTGCAGCTCATCGTCTCGGGGTACGTGCTGACGTTCGGCCTCGTCCTGGTGCCGATGGGTCGCCTGGGGGATCAGCGCTCGCGGCGGGCTCTGTTCATCATCGGGCTGTCGATGTTCACGGTGCTGAGTCTCGTGTGCGCGATCGCGCCGACGACCGAGGTCCTCATGATCGGCCGGCTGCTGCAGGGCGTGGCCGCCGGCATCCAGATGCCCCAGGTCCTGGGGCTCATCCAGCAGCTGTTCCACGGCGAGGAGCGCGGCCGGGCGTTCGGGCTGTTCGGCGCCACCGTCGGGGTCGCGACGGCGTTCGGGCCGACGCTCGGCGGCCTGCTCATCGCCCTCGGCGGAGAGCAGGACGGCTGGCGCTGGGTGTTCTGGATGAACGTGCCGCTCGGGATCGTGGCGATCGCGGCGGCGATCTGGGTGCTGCCGAGCACGCGGAGCGGGTCGCGCAAGCCGCTGCAGCTCGATCCGTTCGGCGTCGTGCTGTTCGGCATCACGGTGCTGGCGCTGATGTGGCCGTTCCTGTTCACGACCGGGTCGCCCGACGACGACCCGCGCCGCTGGTGGCTGCTGGCCGTCTTCGTGCTGTTCGCCGCGGGCTTCCTGGCCTGGGAGCGGCACTACGAGCGACTCGGCAAGGCGCCGCTCGTGCCGTTCGGGCTGTTCCGCATCACGTCCTACCGCAACGGCACGGTGCTTCAGGCCGTCTACTTCGCCGCGGCCCCCGCGCTGTTCCTCCTCACGACCCTCTTCCTGCAGGGCGGCGTGGGGCTCGCGCCGGTCTTCGCGGGCATGGTGACGATCGGCTTCGCGCTGGCGAGCGCGGTGTCGTCGTGGATCGGCGGCAACATCGTCACCCGCTACGGCCGGCCTGTCGT
Organism: Microbacter sp. GSS18; assembly: GCA_029319145.1. Lineage (NCBI taxonomy): Bacteria > Pseudomonadati > Bacteroidota > Bacteroidia > Bacteroidales > Porphyromonadaceae > Microbacter > Microbacter sp. GSS18. Next base: position 82,064 of record CP119753.1, read on the forward strand.
GATCTGGGGGCTGGCGGGCATGCTGCTGGCGGTGGGGCTGCTCGCCCTCAGCGCGACCCTGCTGCCCGAGTCCGTCATCGCGTGGGTGATGGCGGGCGTCATGGTGATCGGCGGATTCGGCGGCGGACTCGTCATCGCGCCGAATCAGACGCTCACGCTCCACGACGTCCCCGTCCGGCAGGGCGGCATCGCCGGTTCGGTCGGGCAGCTGGGCCAGCGCGTGGGCACCGCCGTCGGCACGGCCGTGGCGCTGTCGCTGTTCTACGCCACGATCTTCCGCGAGTCCGGCGACGTGGCGGCCTACGTGGCGTTCCATGACGCCTACACCTACGGGCTGATGGCGATCGGCCTGTTCGTCGCGATCGCCTTCATCATCGCCGTGATGGACCTCAACGACCGGCGCCGGCGCGGCTGACCGGGCAGAGCCGGTGCCCCCGAACGCGACTACGCTCTGACCATGGGCCGCATCACCGCACGCCGCCCCGTGGTGAAGATCACGGTGGGAGGTTCCCAGACCCGCCGCCCCGACACGCTCGCCGTCGAGGAGCCGCTCGAGATCCGCGTCGGCGGGGAGCCGCTCGCGGTGACGATGCGCACGCCCGGGCACGACGTCGAGCTCGCCGCCGGATTCCTCGTGTCCGAGGGGGTCATCGGCCACGCCGGCGAGTTCCGCTCGGCCATCCACTGCGGCGGGCCCGGCACCGGCGGCCCGCTCGCCGGGAACTCCGAGAACACCTACAACGTCCTCGACGTCACGCTCGCCCCGGGCGTCGAGCTGTCGGCGTCGTCGCTCTCGCGCAACTTCTACACGACGTCGTCGTGCGGGGTGTGCGGCAAGGCCTCGATCGACGCCGTCGAGACGGTGTCGAGGTTCGCGCTGAAGACGGATGCCGCCCGCGTCGGCGCCGAGACGCTGGTCACCTTCCCCGACCGGCTCCGCGAGGAGCAGGCGGTGTTCGAGAAGACCGGGGGGCTGCACGCAGCTGCCCTGTTCGACGCGGCGACGGGCGAGCTGCTCGTGGTCCGCGAGGACGTCGGCCGTCACAACGCCGTCGACAAGGTCGTCGGCTGGGCGGTGCTCGAGGATCGCCTGCCGCTGAGCGCAACGGTGCTGCAGGTGTCGGGACGCGCCAGCTTCGAGCTCGTGCAGAAGGCCGTCATGGCCGGCATCCCGATCCTCGCAGCGGTCTCGGCGCCGTCGTCGCTCGCGGTCGAGCTCGCGGCGGCATCCGATCTGACGCTCGTGGGGTTCCTGCGCGGGAACTCGATGAACGTCTACACCGGCGTCGGGCGCGTGGCCGTGCCCGAGACGGCGGGCGATCGCCCGGCCGCGACCTGAGGGTCAGAAGACGAACAGCTGCCCGAGCACCACGATCGCGATGATGAAGAGGGCGATGACGGCCGCGATGATCGACAGCGTGCGGCGCGACAGCGTCGCGACGCCCCAGCCGGCGAGGAACGGCAGCGACACGAGGAAGATCGACACGACCCACCAGAACGCCATGTAGCCACCGGTCGTGGCCTCTTCCAGGCGTCCGGCGAAGAGCTGCTGCGTGCGCGGGTGCGTCGCGAAGGCGACCGAGGCGGACAGGGGCACGGCGATGAACGCCGCGACGATCAGGCCGACCAGGAACCCCCACAGCGTCGGGCTTCCCCCGCCGCCGATGATTCCGCCGGACATCTCTTCGCGCTGGTTGGGCATGCCGACAACTCTATCCAGTCGGCCGCGGGCGGCATGACGCGGCGCCGCCCGCGGCTGGGGAGCGCGGGCGGCGCCGTGTGAGCGCCTGGGATCATCGCTTCGGCGTGCGGTTCTCCGCGCTCACCATCCACGACAGCTGCTCGACGCGCTCCAGGATTCCGTGGAGGATGTCGGCGCTCGTGGGGTCTTCGTCGTCGACGGCATCGTGGACGTCGCGGCACGTGTGCGCCACGGTGTCCAGTCGCTCGGTGATCAGGTCGACGACCTCGCTGGTGTCGAGCTCGCCCTGCGGGAACTCCGGCAGGGTCGTGGTCTCGGCGACCGTGTCGCTGCGGCCGTCGGGCAGCGCGTGCAGTGCGCGCATCCGCTCGGCGACGTCGTCCGAGAAGGCGCGTGCGGCGTCGATGATCTCGTCCAGCTGCAGATGGGTGTCGCGGAAGTTGCGGCCCACGACGTTCCAGTGGGCCTGCTTGCCCTGCAGCGACAGCTCGATGAGGTCGACGAGCACCTTCTGCATGCTCTCGCCGAGGGCGGCGGAGGCCGAGAACCCGGTCTCTGCGTTCTGCTCGCCCGTGAGTGCTGCGCCCATGCCGCCTCGGGCGGCACGTCGGCGGTTTCGCGCGCCGGGCGTCGGCGTGGTCTTCTTCACGGTTGCGGTGGCCATGTGGGGCTCCTCCCGGTCGGTCGACGGTGTGCTCGGGTCGTGAGCGCGCTCGACGATACGCGCGCAGCCTGACCGCGGCAGGGGGATTGCCTCTGTGCGCGCTGGATGCTACGCCGAGGCGGATGCCGCGCGCTCGAGCCCGTCGAGGATGAGGTCGAGCCCGATCGCGAACCCGTCGCCGGGCGGGCGATCCTCGAGATGCTGGTGCGCGTGGATGCTCAGGTGCGGGTACGTGCGGATGGTGTCGAGAAGCTCATCGACACGGGTCGGGGTGTCGAGCGGGGCGAACTGCAGCGCCTGCCAGGTGTAGCCGTACACGTGGCCGTCGATGATGTGGAGCGCGTGGAATGCGAGGTCCTCGGGCACGCCTCCCGCGGCGAGCTGTGCCAGCGTCGCGTCGATGACCGCGAGGCGGGATTCGCCGCCCTCGGTGAGGGGAAGGGCGAAGAACCACGGGTGCGCGAGCAGCGCGGCGTGCGCGGAGCCGGCGAGCCGGTGCAGCGCCGCGCGCCAGTCGGGCTCGTCGCGCGCGAGATCGACCGCGCGCCACACCGCGTCGATGAGGCCCCGTTCGAGGTCGGCCTTGCTGCGCACGTGGTTGTAGAGCGACATCGCCTCGACGCCCAGCTCGGCCGCGAGCCGGCGCATCGACAGCGCGGGCAGTCCGTCGCGGTCGGCGAGCGCGAGTGCGGCGGCCAGGACGCCCTCCCGGGTCAGGCCCGCTCTGGCCATGGCGCCTCCTTGACATGCTTACGCCGTAAGTATAGCGTCGTGCTCGGACATACACTGTAAGTTTTCGCGACAGGCGAGGAGCCGCCATGAGGGCCGTCACACACGATCGGTACACGGATGCCGAGGGGCTCACGCTCGGGGAGGTGCCCGTTCCCGAGCCGGGCGCCGATCGCATCCGCATCCGCGTCGAGGCCGCCGCCCTGAACCCCTTCGACTGGCACCTGTACCGCGGCGAACCCTGGATCATGCGTCTGCAGCAGGGCCTGCGGGTGCGCGGACCGCGGGGCGTGGGGGCGGACGTCGCCGGTGTGGTCGAGGCCGTGGGGGAGGACGTCGACCGCTTCCGGGTCGGCGACCGCGTGTTCGGGACCATCGGCCGCGGCGCCCTCGCCGAAGCCGCGGTGGCGCGTCCGGCGGCCTTGGCCGCGGTGCCCGACGGCGTCTCCTCCGACGACGCGGCCGCCGCGGCGATGGCCGGCGTCACGGCGCTCCAGGCGCTGCGCGACACGGCGCGGCTCGAGGCAGGGGAGCGCGTGCTGGTGTGGGGCGCGTCGGGGGGCGTCGGCCATCTCGCCGTCCAGCTCGCCCGGGTCCTCGGAGCCGGGAGCGTCGATGCCGTCTGCTCGGGCCGCAACGCCGACCTGGTGCGGGGTCTCGGCGCCGACGAGGTCTACGACTACACGACCTCGGCCGCGCCGGTGGGGCCGTACGACGTCGTACTCGACACCGTCGGGACGGCATCGATATCGCGGCTGAAGGGGCTGCTCGCGCCGGAAGGGCGCGTGGTGCTGGTCGGCGCCCTGGGCGGCGGGCGCCTTCTCGGCCCGCTCGGTGGGACCCTGCGGCGCGGCATCGGCGCCCGCCTGCGCGGCGTGGACCACCGCGGGATGCTGGCGACGGTGCGCGGCGGCGACCTCGCCCTGCTCGGCGGATGGCTGGCCGACGGTTCGCTGGTGCCGGCGGTGCAGCAGACGTTCGGGCTCGACGGCGCGATCGAGGCGCTGCGGATGCTCGAGGCCGGGCATGTGGCCGGAAAGCTCGTGGTCCGGCCGCGAGCGGGGGAGTGACGTCCGGGGAGCAGCGCGCCGCGGAGGATCACCCGTCGCCGGGCTCGGCATCGAGCTGTTCCCGGAGCGTGTCGGCGTCGAGCAACTCCCACACTTCGGCGATGCGCTCGCCGTCGAATCGCAGGAAGAACATGTGCGGCACCGCGATCGTCCGCCCGGTGGGTGCGCGGCCCTGGAACCCGCCCTCGTGGGTTCCGCGGAGCGTCGCGCGAACGGCGACGTGATCGCCGGACGCGACGACGGCGTGCAGCTCGAAGCGGAAGTCGGGGAACCCCGCGTGCCAGCGGTCGACGAAGTCCCGCAGCTCGGCGGCGTCGCTCTCGCGCGTCTGCGCCCCGATGTGCAGGCGGAAGCTCTGCAGCGCTGCGGCGGTGGTCGTGAAGTCGCGGCGGTTCCACGCGTCCTCGAACACCGCGCGGGCGACGTCGGTCCTGCTGGGCTCCGCCATCAGTTCGTCCAGGCGTAGCGCAGGCGCTCCGCCGTCTCGGCCACGGCCTGCTCGGCGTACGTCTCGTGCTCCGTCGTGCGCACCGCGGTCAGCGCCTCGATGATCCACGCGCCCAGGGCTGTCGCGGCGACCGGGGATCGCGCGAGACGCGCGAGCTGGTCGGGCACGTCGACGGGGAGGAGCGCCGGCGGGGGATCCGCCGCGGCCGGATTCACCGTCACCTCGGCCGGGAGCACGCTTCCCGCGCGGATGCCGACGTGTGCGGCCTCGAGCAGCACGGCGGTGGCCGAATAGGGATTGGCCGACGGATCGATGCACTTGACCTCGAGATTCGCCCCGCCCGCGGCGCCCGGCCCGTCTGCGATGAGCCGCACCGCCGCCTCGCGGTTCTCGACGCCCCAGCAGCGCCATGCCCCCGACCACATCCCGGGCGTCATGCGCTGCACTGACAGCGGCGAGGACGCCAGCACGCCCATGAGTTCGGGAAGCGCCGAAAGGATGCCGCCGATCGCGCCGGCGCCGGCATCCGTCATGCCGTGTTCGCGCGCCCCGCCGGCGAAGACGGGCACACCTCCGGTCGTGATCGACAGATGAACGTGCGCGCCGTTGCCCGAGCCGCCGGCCGACGGCAGCGGCGAGAACGACGCAGCCATGCCGTGCTCGCGGGCGGCCTGCGAGATGACCGTGCGCGCCAGAACGAGCGCGTCCGCGGCTTCGACGGGCGGCAGCGCCCGGAGTGAGATCTCGAACTGGTTCGCACCGAACTCGGCGTGCACCTGGGCGACTCCGAGGTCGGCGACCCAGGCGCGGGCGAGCACGCTCTGGAGGAATCGGCGCTGATCCAGTGCCGCGCCCAGTCCGTACGCCGACCAGTGGGGTGCGGCGACCCCGTCGAACAGTGTGAACTCGAGTTCGTGGCCCACGCGCGCGGCGATGCCGTCGGCGCCGAGCCGTTCGACGGTGCGCGCCAGCGCCGACCGCGTGCACACCGGCGAGACCGCGCCGTCCTGGGTGTGCACGGTCGCCGGCGCCCACTGCACGCCGTCGCCGAGACTCCGCAGCGCGCCGGGCTCGATGCGAAGCCGCTGGTCGCCGACGACCCCGAAGCGGTCGGTGAAGGCCAGCTGGTCGTCCGCGCAGAACACGTTCCAGCTGGGCGAGGCACCCATGCCGACGCTCACGAACTCGTCCAGCCGGTCGGCCGGAACGGCCTTGGCGCGCGTCACACCGCCGGGGTCGACGATCGAGCCGAACACGAGGGGTTCGACGGGGGCGGGCTCGGTCATGGTCCTTCGCCTTCCGTGGGGAGTCCGTAGACGCGCTCGGCGTTGCCGCGCCCGATCATGCCGGCGACGCGCACCGCGTCGTCGAGCGCCCATTCGCCCGCTTCGACGTGGTCGCCGAGCACGCTGACCATCGCGTCGCGCCACAGCCGGGCGCCGAGCAGGTACAGCTCGGGCAGCCCCCACGCGTCCGTCGAGAAGAGCACGGTGTGCAGCGGTGCGAGGCCCAGCGCCTGCCGCACGCTGTCGATCGAGCGTGCACCCAGGTGCGGCACGGCCAGCCCGACGTCCATCACGACCCGCGGGAAGGCGTGGCACAGGTACGCCGCCTCGCGCTCGAACGGATGACAGTGCAGCAGGGCGATCACGGCGCCAGTGCCCGCGGCGCGCGCGATGAGCGGCTGCAGATGCAGGGGGTTCGCGTCGGCGAGGAGCAGGTCGGGGTCGCCGAATCCGGTGTGCACCTGCAGGACGGCCCGACGTCGCAGCGCCCACCACACGAGGTGGCGGATGAGCACCGGATGGCGCAGTCGCGGGTCGCCGGCCGCGAGCCACTCGGCTGCCGCCGTGCGCACCTCGTCGTCGTCCGGAGGCTCCGGATCGAAGGCGAGGCCCGTGCGGTACGCCGCGATCGTCTTGAAGCCCGCAGCTCCCGTGCGCGCCGCCTCGAGCCGGGCGCCGATCGTCCGGACCAGATCGTCGGGGTCCTTCGCCGTCTGGAACGCCCGCTCGGCCTCGTGCTCGAGCCGCACGACGGGGAGCGTCGGCACGCCGGTGGTGGCGGTGAAGTCCTCGGGCGACAGCAATCGCTCCGCCGCGTGGCCGTGGTCGACGAGCGCGAGGGCGATGCCGGCCGCGGCGACGAGACGGCGCGTCGTCTCGGCGCTGCCGAGCTCGGACCGCCGATCGAGGTAGGCATCGGGCGAGGCGAACGGCTCGAGCCCCAGCACGGGCGCGCAATGACGGCGCACGGCGAAGCCGAGCTGGCTGTCGAAGGCCGTCGCCGGGGGTGTCGGCCGGTGGTGCGCCTCGGTCATGGCGTTCTCGAACGCGGGCCGGTCGAGATCGGCGGCCATGACACTGTGCGCGTGGTGGTCGATCAGCGCGATGTCGTCGACCGCGCGCCGCAGGACGTCGCGGGCCGACGGGGCTCCCGCGGGCCGCTGCATGGACCCGACGGTAGCCCCGACGCGCGGCGCGGGGAACCCCCGCCGAGCCCCGCGGCGCTTCGGGCGGTCGTGCTTTCCGCCTGCCTGCCGCGCACCAAGCGCGCTCCGAGTCTCGGATCGTCGCGCCTGAATCGGGCCACCGCGCCCGGATTCGCCGAGGCTCGCGCGGCTCTCCGATGTTCGGATCTCCCGGGCGCGCGGCGGCGGTGCGTGGTTGGATCGAGGAGGGGGTGCGGATGCAGGACGAGCCGTCGCAGACGACTGCAGGGCTGCCGAGCGCGCGGAGGATCGCGGCCGTCGTCGCGGCGCGAGCGGTGTCGGCGCGCGACGTGATCGACGCGCACCTCGCCCGGATCGAGACGCGCAATCCTCGCCTCACAGCCGTCACGGTCGCTTTCGCCGACCGGGCGCGCGCCGAGGCGGCGTCCCTCGACCACGATCTCGCCGCGGGGCGCCCGGCCGGCCCGCTCGCGGGGGTGCCGTTCACGGTCAAGGAGAACATCGACCTCACGTGGTCGGCGACGACGAACGCGTGGCACGGGGCCGAGGACGCCGTCCCCCGGGCCGACGCCGCCGTCGTCAGGCGCCTGCGCGATGCCGGCGCGATCCCCATCGGGCGCGGCAACATGCCCGACTTCGGCATGCGCTGGGACACCGACAACGACCTGTTCGGCCGCACGCTCAATCCGTGGGATCCGTCCCGCAGTCCGGGCGGGTCCAGCGGCGGGGATGCCGTCGCGGTCGCGACGGGCATGTCCGCGCTCGGGCTCGGGAACGACTTCGGCGGATCGGTGCGCATCCCGGCGTACGCGGCGGGGATCTGCGGACTGCGTCCGTCCCGCGGGCGCGTTCCGCGGGCAGCCGTCGGCGACCTGCCCGTTGCGCTCACGCTCCAGCAGTTCTCGGTCAACGGCCCGCTGGCACGCTCGGTCGACGATCTGGCGCTCGCGCTCGACGTGCTCGAGGGGCCGGATCCCGATGACCCGGTCTCGGTCGCCGTCGTCGATCCGGCGGATCTCCCGCGCCGTGTCGGCGTCGTCGCCGATCCGCTCGGGTGGGGTGTGGACGTCGAGGTGGCGGCCGCGGTCGGGCGCGCCGCCGCGGCGCTGACCGATGCCGGCTGGGACGTCGTGCCGGTCGAGCCGCCCCATCTCGAGGAGGCGATCGTGCTGTGGCGGCGCCTGGCGTGCACCGACATGCTCTTCAGCCTCGGGCCGGAGGCGCTGCCGATCCCGCTCGGCCGCTCGGCGTCGCGGTTCCTCCGCGACAGCACGGCGGCCGCCGTGCCGTACGAGACCGCCCGCGAGTACGCCGATGCGTGGGCGCGCTGCGCCGTGATCGCCGCGGCGTGGCGTCGGCTCCAGACCGAGGTGCCGGTGATGCTCGGGCCCGTCTCGGCCACGCGCATGGGCCCGCCCGACTACGACCTGGCGGGCCGCGGAGCCGGCGACGGCACCGATGGAGGCGAGGCGGCCACGCACGCGTGGCGCGACCTGCGCCTCACGGTCGCGGTCAATCTGCTGGGGCTCCCGGCGGTGGCGGTGCCGACCGGGGCGGATGCCGACGGGCTTCCGACGGGCGTCCAGCTCATCGGCCCGATGCACGGCGACCGCCTCGCGCTCGAGGCCTCTCGCGCGGTCGAGGCGGTGTGCGGGATGCTGGTACCGCCGGCATCGAAGGAGACCGCATGACTGAGCCGCTCGTGGTCGTCGCCGCGGTCATCGAACGCGAAGGGCGGATCCTGGCGTGCCGCCGCCGGCCCGGGAAGATCGCGGGCGGTCGCTGGGAGTTCCCGGGCGGGAAGGTCGAGCACGGCGAGGACCCCGAGAGCGCGCTGGTGCGCGAGATCGCCGAAGAGCTCGGCGTCGGCATCCGCATCACCGGCCTTCTCACCACCGACGAGACGGATGCCGGGGATCGCGTGATCCGATTGAGCTGCTTCCGCGCCGAACTCGTCGGGGCCGGGCCGGTCGCCAGCACCGATCACGACCGTCTGGCGTGGCTCGAGCCCGCCGCGCTCCCGGGCCTGGCGTGGGCGGCACCCGACGTTCCGGCGGTCCGGCTGCTCACCGGCGCGCAGTCCTGAGAGAGTCCTGAACGTCGGGCGGGACCAAGGTCCTATGCGGACGCATCGAATCCGGGGGACTCTTGTGTGGTCAGACCACACAAGACGAAAGCGAGACCAGCAGCCGCCCCGACCCGGACGACCGCCCGGCCTCCTCACCGAAGGAGATCCCCCTCATGACCACGCACGCAGTCCACACCACCGGCGCCGTCGCGACCGCTCGCCCGGCCGCTGCCGCCAAGCCCGTCGTCTTCGAGCGCGACATCGTCACGACCGTCGCCGGCCGCCGCTCGCTCGCGGTGCTCCGGCTCGCGACCGGCTTCATCTTCCTGTGGGCCTTCCTCGACAAGACCTTCGGCCTCGGCTTCTCGACACCGGTCGAGCGCGCCTGGGTCAACGGCGGTGCTCCCGCTCAGGGCTTCCTGAACAACGCCGTGACCGGTCCGCTGCAGCCCTGGTTCCAGTCCATCGCGAGCCCGCTCGTCGACGTGCTGTTCATGCTCGGCCTGCTCGCCATCGGCGCGGCGCTCATGCTCGGCATCGGCCTGCGTGTCGCCGCCGTCGCGACCACCGCGATGATGCTGCTGATGTACCTGGCCGAGTGGCCGTTCGCCGCCAACGCGGGCTCGACCAACCCCCTCGTCGACTACCACATCGTTTACGCCCTCGCCGCGATCGCCATCGCCGTGCTGGCCGCCGGCGACACGTGGGGCCTGGGCGCCTGGTGGAAGAAGCTGCCCTTCGTGCAGAAGTTCCGCTGGCTGATCTGAGCGCGTTCACCCGTCCGACGAGCCGGCGCGGGTCTCCCCCGGGAGGCCCGCGCCGGCGTCGTCATGCGTGGTCCGCGTGGAACGACGGCAGGTAGGACAGCCCCACCAGCAGGCCCTCGGGGCTCTGCAGGCGCGCGGTCGTCTGCCCCCACGGCTCCTCGTGCGCGTCGACGAGGATCTCATGGCCCTGCGCCCGAAGCTCCTCGGCGCCGGCGGCCACGGCATCCGGCGACGCGAGCTCGAACTCGAGCCACGCCTGCGGGACCGGCCGGTCGGCCGGCCACTGCTGCGTCCCGAAGGTCGCCTCGGCCGCCTGCGCGAGCGGCCACAGTGCGAACGCCTTCGTGCCGGGCAGATCGTGCGAGTGGAAGTAGCCGGGACCGACCTCTTCGAACCCGATGCCGAACGAGTGCGACCAGAAGGCGAGCGCATCGTCGGCCGTGCCGCGTGTGATGGGGCCGAAGCCCGCGACGAACTGGATGTCCATGTCGCGAGTGTACGAAGGTCCGCCGACGGCGTCACCGGGTGGGGCGTGACGCGAGGCGGCGGGCGTCGGTAGCCTGGCCGCGGGGGAGAGGGGAATGCCCGATGAACGTCTCGCCGGAGGTCGACGCGTGGTTCGACCGGTACGACAATCCGCAGAAGGACCTGGTCGATGCCGTGCGCCGCGTCGTGCTGGCGGCCGACGACCGTGTGACCGAGACGATCAAGTGGCAGGCGCCGACGTTCGTCTACCAGGGCAACATCGCGTCGTTCTTCCCCAAGGCGCGCGCGCACGCGAGCCTGATGTTCCACACGGGGGCCTCGCTGCCCGACCCCGACGGCATCCTCGAGGGTGACGGGGCGACCTCGCGCGTGGCGAAGTTCGCCGATCTCGCGGACCTCGAGGCCAAGACCACGGCGCTGCAGGGACTGATCCGCGCGTGGATCGCGCAGCAGGATGGGTGATCCGGATGCCTCGCCCTCGCGCCCGCCCACGCAGCCGCCGCTGAGCGGCTCCCCGCCCGCAGCGCGCGAAGAGGGCGACGCCGCCCGCCGGCCCCGCATCTCGCCGTGGCGGTTCGTCGTCGTCTTCGGCGTCGTGAGCCTGCTCGCCGACGTCGTGTACGAGGGTGCGCGGGCCGTCACGGGTCCGATCCTGGCCGCCGTCGGCGCGAGTGCCGTCGTGGTCGGCGTCGTGACGGGCATCGGCGAGTCCGCGGCGCTGCTGCTGCGCTTCGTGTCGGGGCCGCTCACCGACCGCACGCGCCGGTTCTGGGCGTGGGCGATCAGCGGCTATGCGATCACGATCATCAGCGTGCCGCTGCTGGGGTACGCCTCGGTGCTGTGGGTCGCCGCGCTCCTGATCATCGCCGAACGGGTCGGCAAGGCCGTCCGCTCCCCGGCGAAGGACGCGATGCTGTCGTTCGCGACGTCGCAGACCGGCCGCGGCCGCGGATTCGCCGTGCACGAGGCGATCGATCAGTTCGGGGCGGTCCTGGGCCCGCTCGCGGTCGCCGGGATGCTGGCGCTCACCGGCGACGACTACGGTCCGAGCCTGGCGGTGCTGGCCATCCCGGGCATCGCCGTGATCGCCCTGCTGCTGTGGCTGCGGGCGCGGGCGCCGCAGCCCGCGATGTTCGAGGACGTCCCGGCGCCGCAGGCGGCCCGAACCCGCGAGCCGGTGACGCGGCTGCCGGCCGTCTTCTGGGCCTACTCGATCTTCGTCGCGGTGACGCTCGCGGGCTTCGCGACCTTCGGCCTCGTCTCGTTCCATGCCGTGCAGTGGGGAATCGTGGCCACCCCATGGATCCCGGTGCTGTACGCGGCGGTGATGGTGGTCGATGCGCTGGTCGCGCTCGCCGTCGGGTGGCTGTACGACCGGATCGGAGCGGGCGTGCTCGTGCTGCTCCCGGCGATCGCGGCGGTGGTCCCGGCCCTGGCGTTCTCGTACGAGCCGGGCCTGTTCGTCGTCGGCGCGCTGCTGTGGGGCGCCGCACTCGGCGTCCAGGAGTCGACGATGCGAGCGGTCGTCGCCGACGTCGTCGCGGCGCGCCGCCGCGGCACCGCGTACGGCGCGTTCGGGGCGATCGCGGGTGTCGCCGCCGCGATCGGCGGGGCGCTCGCCGGCTGGCTCTACGACGTGTCGATCCCGTGGCTGGTGGCGATCACGATCCTGCTGCAGATGCTGGCCGTCGCGGTGCTGGCCGTCGCCGTCGTGCTCATGCGGGTACACCGGAGTGCCGAGGCCCGCTCGCGACGCTGAGCTGTGTCGCGGCTGTCGTGTCAGCGGCGCTCTATGAGCATCGGAAGCCCTGATTCGAAGCTCAGTGTGCCGTGCATGTGCCATCGCGGCCGGGCGCCTTCGGCGAGACGTGGCGAGAATCGCTGGGCGAGGACCGCGAGCAGCAGGTGCGACTCGAGCAGCGAGAAGCTGTTGCCGATGCAGATCCGCGGTCCTGCCGCGAACGGATGGTACTGGTGGCTGTGCATGTCGGCCTCTCGCCGACCACCCCACCGATCGGGATCGAAGTCTTCCGGGCCGTCCCAGAAGTCGGGGTGTCGATGGGTCCAGTACGGCGAGAGCATCACCGTCGTCCGCGCCGGCACGGCTGTGCCTGCGATCTCTGTATTCGTGATGGCGTCGCGCGCGTAGAACGGGGCGGCCGGGAACATGCGAAGAACCTCTTTGACGACCCGAAGCGTGTAGGGCAGATCGTGCAGGTCGGCAGCAGTCGGCGTACGGGTGCCGAGCACCTCGTCCAGCTCGGCATCGAGGCGTGCGCGGGCCTCGGGATTCACCGCCAGCGCATACCACGCGAACGCCAGCGTTCGGGCTGTGGTCTCGTGTCCAGCGAAGAACGTGGTGATCGACTCATCGCGCAGAAGCGTCTCGCTCATCGGTTCGCCGGTGCTCGGATCGCGCGCGAGCATGAGCCGTGAGAGGAGATCGGCGGGCCAGTCCGCTTCGTCGATGCTGCGGCGCTTCGTGATCACGTCCGCAATCGTGCCGTGCACCAGAGTTCGCGCCGCGAGGTATCGACGGTTCCGCGGCGTGGGGACGGAGAGCGGCATCCGGATGCCCTTCACCGTGTCGCCGGAGAACCGGATCATCTCGGCTACGGCGTCCTTGATCTCGGTGATCGAGTCCGTCGTGGCCGTACTGAACATCGACGTGAGGATGATCGACGCGGTGATGAGCGTCATCTCGTCCGACATGTCGACACGGCCGTCGGAGTCCGCCAGGTTGTCCCATCGCTCGGACAGGGCGATCGCGTCCCGCAGCATGATCTCGGAGTAGGCCTGGACGCCGCGCGGCGTGAAGAACGGCGCCATGAGCTTGCGCTGACGCTTCCAGAGGTCGCCGGTGCTGCCGACGAGGCCCGAGCCGATCAGGTAGGCGCGAACGCCGTCGTAGCTCTTGCCCTTCGTGAAATCGTCGCGCGACGACACGTTGATCTGGGCGACGGCGTCGGGGTGCATCAGGAACATGAGCCGCTGCGAGCCGATCCGCACGTCGAAGGCATCTCCGTGCGCGCGCCACAGGTCGCCGGTCGCGTCGAGAAAGCCACGACGACGGACTGCTCCGATGAATCGCGGCGCGGGAACGCGGGTCGCTCTCATATCGGCTCCTCTGCCTCGGATCCGGACGCCTGAGTCCGGTGCTCCCCTCTGCGTCAGGCTACCCGGGTAGTCAACGTCGCGTCAGGCGGACGACGGGAATCGTCCGCTCCGTGCGCTCTTGGTACGAGCGGAAACCCTCGCTGCGCTCCGTGAACAGCTGCCAGGCGGCATCCCGTTCCTCGGGGCCGAGGATCTCGGCGTGTACGTCCACCGTTCCTTCCGGGGTCTCGATCGAGACGTCGGGGTGCGCGCGGAGGTTGTGGAACCAGGCCGGATGCGTCGGCGCCCCGCCCATGGATGCGGCGATCAGCCACGTGTCGTCATCGGGCCGGATCGCCATCACCGGCGACGTCCGCGTCGTGCCGCTGCGGGCGCCGACATGGTGCAGCAGCACGAGAGTTCGCCCGAACCCCTGCACGCGTCCCGCGTTCGCGCGGAACTCGCCGATGACATTCTCGTTGAAATCCGACATGGCGCCTCCCTCTCGGAGACAACGCTACGACGCGGTGAGGCGAGGCGCCTCACCGCCTCCAGGCGGCACCGCTGCGCATCGCGCCGATGGTCATGACGGCGAGCGCCGCGACGACGATGAGCAGCCCGACCCACAGCACGGGGATCGCCGCGGCGAGCCACGCGAAGCCCCACACGTGTGCGACTTCGCCGGTGAGCCCGACGAAGGCGGCTGTTGGGAACCCGAAGCCCCACCACCCGAGGTGGAACCGCAGGTCGCGGCGCTCCTTCGCGATGACCCGCACGGCCAGCAGCAGCCACCACATCGAGAACCCCCACATCGCGGTGACGATCAGGGCCGAGACGCCGTCGATCCCCGCGAGGACCCCGGCGTCGCCCACCATCCGCGTCGTCGCGACGAGCCCCATGCCGCCGGCGCCGAGGGGAGCGAGCCACGCCCACCACGCGGGCGCCTGCTGGGCGGCCGGCGGCGGAGCCACCAGCAGCCGGCTCCCGACGATCGAGGCGAGCAGCAGGAAGAGCGTGAAGCCGACGCCCCAGCCGAGCACGGCCAGGAACGCCCACAGCCGGGGGTCGCCGCCGAGGCCCAGCTCGACGGCGCGGAACAGGATGCTGGGAGTCAGCACGAGCGGAACGACCGGGATGAACCACTGCCCGGACACGGCGGCGTGCGGCACATCGGCCAGTCCGATGATGCGCGTGTAGAAGGCGTAGCCCGCGGCGAGGGTGCCCGCGAGACCCGGGACGAAGACCGACAGTCCGCCCACGAGGGCGACGTCGGAGGGCAGAGCGCCGATGACGCCGGCCTGCAGGATCGCCAGGGCGAGGATCTGAAGCCCGGCGGGCCACGACGCGACCATGGCGCCCATGCCCGGGTGGGCGAGGTCGCCGGCGAACGCCTGACGGTGCGCGATCATGCGCACGAGTCCGGCGACGGTGAGGACGACGCCGACCGCCGTGGCCGCGGCCAGGAGTGCGAGACCGAGGACCTCGTCCACGCCGCTCCCGGGGATCGGGTCGCGCAGCGAGATGAGCGCGGCGCCGCCGAGGCTCATGAGCGTCGCGCCCCACGCGGGGTGCAGCGTCGCGATGGGGGGCGGGGCAGGGGCCGGGGCGGTCGTCGGGGCGGATGCGCTCATGGGGACGAGATTACCCCAGGGGGTATACCGTTTCGGGGGACGAAAGACCCCCGGCCCGACGTGTGGGTCGAGCCGGGGGTCCGGTCTGGTCGTCGGCTGTGTCAGCGCGCGACGGCGAAGCCGCCGGTCCACGGCAGCTTCTCGCCGACCGCGGCGGTCAGCTGCAGGAAGCCCAGGGCCTCGAGCTCGTGGGCGCGGCTGAGGGCGCCGGCGTCGAGGGCGGCGACGCCGCCCGCCTCGATGGCGGCGGCCAGCTGGGCCTTGGAGTTCGCGTCGTCGCCGGCGATGAGCACGGTGGTGCCGAGCTCGCCGACCTTCTTCGACGCCAGCGTTGCGGCGAAGTTGGTGTTGAAGGCCTTCACGACGTGGCTGGCGGGGAGCTTGGCCTGGATCTCGGCCGCGGCCGAGCTGCCGGCCGGGACGACGAGCTCGTCGAAGGTCTCGAAGTTGAGCGGGTTGGTGATGTCGACGACGGTCTTGCCGGCGAGCTGGTCCGCGTAGGTCGACACGATGCCGTCCACGGCGGGGTAGGGGACGGCCAGGACGGCGATGTCCCCGTCGATGGTCGCCGTGCCGACGCTTTCGCGGGCGACGTAGGTGACGCTGCTGCCGCCGTCGGCGAAGAGGCCGCCGATCGCGTTCGCCATGCTGCCGGTGCCGATGATCGTGATGTGTGCCACGAGGTTCTCCTTGTGATCGGGCGGTCCGGTTGTGGATCGCACGGTGTTGCTTGTAGGTACAACCATCACTGTAGCGGAGGTTTGTTGTAGATGCAACCATCCGGTAGGATCGAGGCATGGCAGACCTCCAGTACGACGAGCGCGTGGCGATCGCGCGCCTGCACGCGCTGCTCGAGCTGCTGCCGACGGCGCTCGACAAGGAACTCGCTCCGGCGGGCCTGACCTCGTTCGAGTTCACGCTGCTCGAGGCGCTCAGCGAGGCCGATGGGCACCGTCTGCGCCTGAGCGCTCTCGCTTCGCGCACCAACGCGACGCTCGCGCGTCTGTCGCGCGTCGTGACCGGGCTCGAGCGCAAGAAGCTCGTCGTGCGCACGCCGTGCGCGGAGGACGGCCGCGCCACCAATGCCGTGCTCACCGACGCCGGCCAGACGGCGTACCAGCAGTCGCGTCCCCTGTACGCCGACGCCGTGCGCCGCATGATCCTCGACGGCCTGGACGACGACGGCGTGGACCAGCTCGCGTCGCTGTCGTACGCGATCCTCGCCAAGCTCGACCCCGACCGCCGCCTGGCGGTGACCGTCAGCGGTGACGCGTCGTGTGCCGCCGATCCCGTGCCCGACGGAGCGTGCGCCGCCGACCCCGCACCCGTCGAGGAGTGCGCCGCCGATCCGGCGCCCCTGGCCGAGCGCGTCTGACCCGGGCTCGGAGCAGGCCCGAAGCGCCACCGGCCGCATCCGCGGGGCGAAGGCCCTGCGCCATGGTCGCCGGCGTGCGGCACAATCGTGCCATGGCGATTCCTCCGGTCGGGGGGCTCTCCGGTGCCGTCGGCGGGCCCAGCGGGTATTCCTATGGCGCCGTCGCCGTCGCGGGCGGGGCGGATGCCGTGCCTGCGCTCGCCCGGACGCTGAGCGAGATCCGCTTCACGGGCTGGATCGTGCCGCCGCGCGAGGGATGGATCATCGTGCTGGGCGGTGCCGGCGTCGTCGCGAGCGGGCGCCGCGGGATCATCGAGGTCGGCGGCGAGCTCGCGGCCCGGTCACCCGGGCCCGTCTTCGCGTTCCGCGTGCGCCACGATCGTCAGCTCGGCGTCGTCGCGTGGGACCACGGGGCCGAGGTCGGGCGGTTCTGCAGCGATCCGTCCCGTGAGCCTCATGCCGACGACGACGTCCTCGCCGAGCCGGTGGGCATCGGCGCAGCGGGCGCCTTCGGGCAGGTGACGGGGCACCCCGAGGCGATCGCCCCCCTCACCGAGCTGCTCGGCGAGCGCTACCAGTTCCCATGGAGCGTCTTCGAGTCGGAGCGGCTGCGCGATGTGCTGCGGCTGCTCGGCATGCCGGACTGGCTTGTGGCGGCGGCCGAGCTGCCGCGTGACATCCCGACGGGCCCGCGGGCGCGCGAGCTGACGCGCGTGCGGGTGGGCCGCGTCGGGGCGCGAGGGCTCGCCGCGGACTGGTTCGTCAGGCGCTTCCGCGGCGAGCGCACACCACCGCCGGTGATCGCGGACCCGCCGCGCGAGTGGATGGCATCGCTCGACGACATCGAGCCCTGGATGCTGTGAGCCGGTCGCGGTCGATCACCCCGTGATCGACGGCCCGACCTCATCCGGGTCGGCTCCGACGCCGGCATCCCGTGCGATGGCGATCGCCTCGGCCCGATCGGCGACGTGCAGCTTGGCGAAGATGTTCGAGATGTGGTTCCGCACGGTCTTCGGGCTGATGTACAGGCGCCGGGCGATGTCGGCATTGCCGGTGCCCGCGGCGATGAGCTCGAGCACTTCGCGCTCGCGGGCGGTCAGCTCGGGGAACGGCGTCGGCGCCGGCCGGGAGCGGGCGGCCGCGAAGTACGACAGCACGCGGTCGGCGATGCCCGGTCCGAAGACGGCCTCGCCGCGCGCCGCGGCCGCGACGGCGCCGGCGATCTCCTCGGGACCCGCGCCCTTGAGCAGATAGCCGCGCGCACCCGCGCGAAGCGCGGCGAAGACCGAATCGGCGTCTTCGAGCATCGTCAGGACCAGCACCGCGACATGAGGGCTCGCCGCGACGATCGCGCGAGTGGCCTCGACGCCGCTGAAGGTCGGCAGGTTCAGATCCATCAGGACGACGTCGGGCTGGAGGCGCTCGGCATCGCGCACCGCGTCGGGACCGTCGGCGCTCATGCCGCACACCTCGACGTCGGGCACGGTGGCGAACACGCCGGCGATACCCTCGCGGAAGATCGGGTGATCGTCGACGATGAGCAGGCGCGTGGTCTCATCGGTCACGGCGCATCCTCCGCGTCATCGCGTGGTGGCTCGGCGGTCGCGGGAACCGGTATCACCGCTCGCACGCGGGTGCCTGCACCGGGTGCCCGTTCGATGACGCACTCACCGCCCAGCTCCACCGCCCGCTCCCGCATCGACGACATCCCGACCCCGGGCTGCGCGTCCCCGGAGATGCCCCTGCCGTCGTCGGTCACCGTCAGGAGCACCGTCTGCGGGGCGGTGACCGCGTCCAGGCGCACGGTGATCGTCCGTGCCCCGCTGTGGCGCGCGGCGTTCGTCATCGCCTCGGTGGCGATGCGGTAGGCGGCGACGTCGACGGCGGCGGGCAGAGCGACCTCGCCCATGCGCACGTCGAGGGTCACCGCTCCGGGCATGAGGGCATCGGCGCGCTCGCGGAGTGCCCCGGCCAGCCCCAGGTCGTCGAGGGCGGGCGGCCGCAGATCGTCGACGATGCGGCGGATGTCGATCACGGTCTCTCTGATGCCGTCCTCGAGCCGGGTGGCCAGTCCCGCAGCCGACTCGGGCGACTCCGGCAATGCGCGGCGCACGTTCCCGGCCTGCAGCGCGAGCGCAGCGAGCGACGAGCCGACGCCGTCGTGAAGATCGCGTCGGACGCGCCGGCGCTCCTCCTCGCGGGCCAGGACGAGACGTTCCCGGGACGCCTGCAGATCGGCGGCGAGCTGGACGGCGCGCACGGTGCCGGCGACCTGGCGGGCGACGTCCTGCAGCAAGCGCACGTCGGCGGCCGAGAACTGATCGGACGGGCCTCGGCGGCCGACCTCGAGCGTCCCGACCGGCTCGCCTTGATGCACGAGGTCGAACGACTCCGGTTCGCTCGTGCGCGCGCCGTGCATCGCTGTCGGTGTGGTCGAGCCGGCGACGTACACCGCGACGTACGGCACCTTGAGCGCCTCGCCCACGCTCTCGGCCACCGCGGGCAGGAGGGCGGCCGGCGTGAGGGTCTCGGACACCCGCTGTGCCAGGCGCGACATCGCACGCGCTGGGTCGTCGCGATCGCCGTACATGAGGCGGTTCACCAGTCGCTGGAGCCATTCGCGAACCGGGTACGCCGCGATCGCCACCGCGACCACCACGAGCACCGATCCGCGCCAGTCCACGTCCAGCGGGGTGAGCGATGTCACCGCGACGACGACCAGCCCGTAGGCCGCGACGACGAGGAGCGTGAGTCCGCCGTAGACGAGTGTTCGGTTGATGACGACGTCGATGTCGTAGAGGCGGTACTTCACGATCGCGATCGTCACCGCCACCGGGATCAGCACAAGGGGGATCCAGGTGAAGAGGGCGGTGAGGAAGCCGAAGCCGATGTCGAGCGAGCCGAGGATGAACGTGATCGCCCACCCGACCAGAGACAGCGCTGCGGCCCAGAGCATCCACCGCAGCTGCTCCCGCTCGTCTCCGCGCGCACGCCGCCGCCGCACGATGACCGCTGCCAGCGCGACCCCCACGGCGACAGGGGTGAGCAGCATGAGCCCTCCGATCGGGTACGCCCAGCCGTATCCGACGGGAGGGGTCACCTCCGGGAAGTCGATGTACTCGTGGGGCGCCAGGGAGTATCCGATCGAGGCGAGGGCGAGCCAGACGGCGGTCGCGACGACGACCCACCGCCATCGCGGGCTCGGCGGCCGCCCATCGGGGAAGAGCAGAGGGATGAAGATGACCAGCGTCAGCATCGACGGGAACCAGTTCCAGTCGACGAACCACGCCACCCACGCGGTGCCCGGGAGTCCGCCCTCGCGCAGATAGAGACCGTCGATGACGTACCAGCGCGCCGCGGTGTCGACGATCACGGCCGCGACGGCGGCCACGAGGATCCAGCCGATCGGATGCCGCGGGTGGTGGCGCAGGATGACCGCGCCCAGCGCGCCGAAGATCGGCACGATGAGTGCGGTGCCGATGTAGATCGGGACCTGCTCGTCCAGATGGGGCGGCATCGCTTCCGGGTTCGACAGCACGAGGCCGACGAGCGCAGCCCCGGAGGCGAAGGCGAGTCCGGTGACCGCCCACGCCCACACCGGGGCTGCGCTTCGCGTGGTCATGCGCCGACGCCTCCCGTCGATGACGGCCTGGTCCTGAGTTGTCTCAGCGCTGGGGCTCAGTATCCACCATCGTCGTCACCACGGCGACCCAGATCACGATGAGGAACAGCGGCATCATGCCCAGCACCCACGCGATCGGCATGAGCGGCGCGAGCACGTAGCCGGCCCACGCCAGCCACCCCGGAAGCCGTCCGGCCCGGCGCAGGCCGTACCCGAGCGCCACGACGACGATCGACAGGCCCACGAGCGCCGGGTTGAACAGCTGGCTGCTGAACATCGCCAGGCCGTAGCCCGTCTCGGGCGACGAGGGGAAGCCGCTGCCCTCCGCCTGCCAGACGACGTGGGCCCCCGCCGTTGCGGCGGCCGCTGCGACGGACGTGCCGATCGCGGTGAACGCCGCGCCGAACGCCGCGACCCGGCCCGCGGCGTGCACCGCCGGCTCGGCGCCGAGCGCCTGGCGCACCCGCGCGACGGATGCCGCGAGCAGCAGGCCGGCCAGCGGGAACAGGAACAGCGACGCGATCATGAGGAGGTTCAGGCGCCCTTCGTCTCCGAACGCCGCGGCATAGCCCTCGAGGGTGCCGGAGTAGATGTCGGGTGGCAGCACCATGATCGTGAAGCCCGCGCCGAACAGGATGAGGAAGCCGACTCCGAGGAGCCGGGACGGCGCGAAGCCGCGCTTCGCGGACGGTGCTCCGGTCGTCGCCGGCGCGGAGCGCTGAGTGTGGGTGGACATGGGATCCTCCGGTCGTGTGGGTGTGGACGTCTTCACCCTCGTCGTCCCGGTGTCCCGGGCGCATGGGACCGGTGGTCCTGGATTCCCGGGCTCAGTCCTCCGGCTCCCACGACCGGAGCCCGTGCTGCGGCGGCCGCTTGTCGTGCAGGTGCGGTTTCATGCGGGATCGTCGGGGCCGGGAAGGCGCGCGGCATCCGTCGTCGCGCCCGCCTTCCCGGCCCCGCGGCGCT
Source organism: Microbacter sp. GSS18 (assembly GCA_029319145.1). Taxonomy (NCBI): domain Bacteria; kingdom Pseudomonadati; phylum Bacteroidota; class Bacteroidia; order Bacteroidales; family Porphyromonadaceae; genus Microbacter; species Microbacter sp. GSS18. Next base: position 103,140 of record CP119753.1, read on the forward strand.
CGGGCAGAATTGAACCATGAACTCCGCCGAACTCGCGCGCACCGTCGACCACACCCTGCTCAAGCCCGAGGCGACGACCGCCGACGTCCAGGCGACGATCGCGGAGGCCGCCGAACTCGGCGCCTACAGCGTCTGCCTGTCTCCGTCGGCGCTGCCGGTCACCGTGCCCGAGGGGCTCAAGCTCGCCGTCGTGTGCGGGTTCCCCAGCGGCAAGCACCACTCCGAGATCAAGGCCGCCGAAGCCGCCCTCTCAGCCGCGCAGGGCGCGGACGAGATCGACATGGTCATCGACATCGGCGCCGCACGTGAAGGGCGGTTCGCCGACGTCGAGGCCGACATCCGCGCGGTGCGCGCCGCGGCGCCGCACCCGGTGGTGCTCAAGGTCATCATCGAGTCGGCCGCGCTCACCGACGAGCAGATCGTGGGTGTGTGCGAGGCGGCGGAGTCCGCCGGTGCCGACTTCGTCAAGACGTCCACGGGCTTCCACCCCGCCGGCGGCGCCTCGGTCCAGGCCGTGGCGCTGATGAAGCAGACGGTCGGCGACCGTCTCGAGGTCAAGGCCTCCGGCGGCATCCGGACGCGGGCGGATGCCGAGGCGATGCTCGCCGCGGGCGCCACACGCCTGGGCCTGTCGGCGACCCGCACGATCCTCGCCGACGGCGAGACCGCCGGGGGCTACTGACCTACCCGTCGCCGCCCCCAAGACGGGGTGTGTCCCACTTCTTGTCGCGTGGCTTCGCCCGAAGCGGCCAGAAGTGGGACAAGACCCCCGTCGGTCAGCCCGCCAGGGCGCGGTGGACCGACGCCACTGCGCTGGACCCTTCGCCGACGGCCGCGGCGACGCGCTTCATGGAGCCGCGCCGCACGTCTCCGGCCGCGAACACGCGCGGCAGCGACGTCTCGAACGGCAGCGGCTCGCGCCCGAGCACGCGCCAGCGGGCGTCGAGCGCGTCGGCGGGGACGTCCACGCCCGTCGAGAGGAAGCCGTCGCGGTCGCGGTGCAGGCCGGGCAGCCACGCCGTGGCGGGCTGGGCGCCGATGAAGCAGAAGAGGCCGCGGGCCTCCCTCTCGCCGATCCGGTCGATGCGCACCCGCTCCAGCGTGTCCCCGCCGTCGAGGCCGACGACCTGCGCGCGCGTGAGGACCTCGACGCGCGGATCCTCGAGGAGCCGGTCCACCAGATACGACGACATCCGCGCCCCGAGGTCGTCGCCGCGGGCGACGAGGGTCACGGGACATCCGCCCGCCGCGAGGTACAGCGCGGCCTGACCGGCGGAGTTGGCGCCGCCGACCACCACGACAGGCGCGTCCTGGACCTGCCGCAGCTCCAGAGGTGTCGCGGCGTAATAGATGCCCGCGCCCTCGAACTGCGACCACCGGTCGAGGTCGAGCGTGCGATACGCGGCGCCGGAGGTCACGATCGCCGCCCGCGCCCGCACCACCCGGCCGTCGCTGAGCGTGACCTCGAGTGCGTCGTCGACGGTCTCGAGCCGCACCGCCTCGCACGGCGCGTACAGCCTGACGCCGAACTTGAGCGCCTGCAGCGAGGCCTGGCCGATGAGGGCGCCGCCGCTGACCCCGAACGGGAAGCCGAGGAAGTTCTCGATGCGCGACGTCGCGGCCGCCTGACCGCCGGGCGCGACGGCGTCGAGCAGCACCGTGCTCAGCCCCTCCGACGCCCCGTAGATGGCGGCGGCGAGCCCGGCGGGTCCGCCGCCGATGACGGCGAGGTCGACCACGTCGTCGCCGGCATGTCCCTGGTAGCTCAGCCCGAGCCGGTCGGCCACGATCCCGGGGGTGGCGTTGCGGATGGGCTCGCCCTGGATGAACGCGATCGGCAGATCGACCTCGGTCGCGCCGGCGGAGGCCAGGTGCTGCATGGTCGCGTCGTCCGCCTCGACGGCGGTGTGCACCAGATCGGTGCGCTCGGCGAACCGGCGCAGCGCGAGGAAGTCGCTCGAGGAGGAGCGCCCGACGAACTTCAGCGTCCACGCCGCCGAACCGGAGCGCAGGTACTCCCGCCGGGCCCAGAAGGCGTGCAGGAGGATGTCGCACAGCTCGTCGTCCTCGCTCATGAGCCGTCGGCGCTGCGCGTCGTCCAGCAGGTGCACGCGGCCGGCTTCGCTCATGCGCGCCGACAGGAACGGCGACTGATTGTTGAGCAGCCCCAGCTCGCCGACGAACGTGCGCGGGCCCATGCGGATCAGGACCTCCTCGTCGAGCCACGCGAGTGCGTCCCGGACGACCTCGACCTCGCCCGTCTCGACGAGCACGAGGTCGTAGCCGGGATCCCCCGAGCGGAAGAGGTACTCGCCCGCGGCGACGTCCTCGGGGCGTCCGTAGGAGACCAGCCGGGCCCACTGCGCGTCGGTCAAGGGCGGCTGCTGGACCGCCGGGAAGGGTTTCGCGCCCGTGCCGTGAGAGCTCACGCGTTCACGGTAGCCCCGTCGACAGCCGCGGGCACCCCGTATTGTCGAAGCGTGATCGATCGAACTCTTGCCGACGGTGCCCTTCTTCGCGCAGCCCGCCCGGGTGACGAGGCCGGGATCCTCGCCTGCATCCAGGCCCTAGCCGAGTACGAGAAGGAGCCGGATGCCGTCGAGAACACCGTCGAGGCGCTGACCGCGACCCTGTTCGGCGACGACCCGCGGGCGTTCGCCCACGTCGTGGAGCGCGGCGGCGAGGTCGTGGGCATCGCCATCTGGTTCCTGACGTACTCCACCTGGACCGGCACGCACGGCATCTGGCTCGAGGACCTGTTCGTCTACGACTCCGAGCGCGGCCAGGGCTACGGGCACGCTCTCATCACGTCGCTCGCGGCGCTGTGCGTCGAGCGCGGCTACCGCCGGCTGGAGTGGACGGTGCTGGACTGGAACGCTCCCGCGCTCGCCTTCTACCGCTCGCTCGGTGCCGACCCGATGGACGAGTGGACCACGCAGCGGGTCAGCGGCGAGAAGCTCGAGGCGATGGCGCGCGCCTGACACCCGGCCCCGCTACCGTCTTCGCGGCGGTTGGGCAATCCCCCCTCTGCGGGCGCAGCGATGCGCCAGAGTGAGGGCATGACAACCTCGCCCCTCGCCGTCGTCTTCAACCCCAGCAAGATCTCGCGCGAAGACCTCTGTGACGCCTTCGACCGTGTGGACGCCGACGCGTGCGCGCGTGCCGCATGGTTCGAGACCACGGTCGACGACCCCGGCCGGGGTCCCGCGCGCGATGCGCTCGACGCCGGCGCCCGGCTCGTGATCGTCGCGGGAGGCGACGGCACGGTGCGTGCGGTCGCCGAGGTGCTCGCGGGCACGGACGTTCCGCTCGGCATCGTGCCGCAGGGCACGGGGAACCTGCTCGCGCGGAACCTCGAGGTGCCGATCGGCGACGTCGACGCCGCGATCACCCGTGCCCTGGAGCCTGCCGAGCGCCGCATCGACCTGGGATGGATCGACATCGACGGCGACGACGAGGACGAGCGCGTCTTCGCGGTGATGGTCGGCTTCGGGCTGGACGCGCAGATGCTCGTCGAGACCGATGAGGACCTCAAGGACAAGGCCGGCTGGCTCGCCTACGTCGAAGCGCTCGGACGCGCCGTGTCGGCATCCGAGGTCGTCGCGTTCGATCTCGCGCTCGACGGCGGCGAACCGGAGCGCGTCGAAGGACACACGCTCATGATCGGCAACTGCGGGACGATCCAGGGGGGCGTTGCGCTGCTTCCCGCCGCCGCCATCGACGACGGCCAGCTCGATCTGCTGCTGATCAGCGCCGACTCGGCAGCGGGCTGGCTCGACACGGTGCGCTCGTTCGTGTGGGACAACGGCGTGCGCCGCTTCTTCGCGAAGGACGACGACACCCTCGATTCCGACACGGCGCAGCACCGGTGTGCGACGCGCATGCGCGTCGAGCTGCCGACGCCGGTCCCGTTCGAGATCGACGGCGAGGAGATCGGCGACGTGCAGGCGTTCACGGTGCGCGTCGAGGCGGGCGCGCTCGTCGTGCGCTGAGTGGGCTTCGCGATCGGTCCGCCTGACATCCGGGCGAAACGCGACGGGAGTAGCGTGACGTCGAGTTCGCCGCCGGTCAGGAGGTCCCCATGTCGTTCCACGTCCCGCTCGTCGACATCACGTCGTACGTCACCGGCGGCACCGCTGACGAACGCGCCGCGACCGCCCAGGCGATCGACGACGCCTGCCGCACGGTCGGCTTCATCCAGATCACGGGGCACGGCATCCCCACGAGTGTCTCCGACGGCCTCGCGGACGCGCTGGACCGCTTCTTCGGGCTGGACCTCGACGCGAAGAAGGCCTACCGCACCGCGCCCGAGGTGAACCGCGGCTACAGCCCGCCGAAGTCGGAGTCGCTGAGCCTGTCGCTCGGGGTCGAGCAGGCGAGCCGGATGAACGACTTCTTCGAGGCCTTCAACGTCGGTGCCTCGGCGGCGGACTATCCGCACGTCGCCGATCTGCCGCAGCCGGACTACGCCGAGAACGTGTGGCCGGACGTCGACGGCTACCGCGAGCAGGTTCGCACCTACTTCGCCGAGGCCGCCCGGGTCGCCCGCACGCTGACGCGCATCTTCGCTGACGCGCTCGGGCTGCCGGAGGAGTTCTTCGCCTCCCGCACCGACCACTCGCTCGACGTGCTGCGGATGAACAACTACGCCCTTCCGCCGGGCACGGACGTCACCCTCGACGGCGACCTCATCGGCATGGGCGAGCACACCGACTTCGGCATCGTGACGGTGCTGTGGGCCGACCAGGTGGCCGGCCTCCAGGTGCTCGGCACGGACGGTTCGTGGAACGACGTCATGCCCGCCGACGGCGCGCTGCTGGTCAACCTCGGCGACATCACGGCGCGGCTCACGAACGAGCGGTGGATGTCGACGCTCCACCGGGTGAAGCCGCCGGTGATCGACGGCACGATCGAACGGCGGCGGAGCGCGGCGTTCTTCCACGACGGCAACGTCGAGACCGTCATCGAGACGCTGCCGTCGTGCGTCGACGACGAGCACCCGAACCTGTACGCCGAGCCGATCACGATCGCCGAGCACATCGCGGCGAAGCTGGGCGGCTCCCGCCAGGGCAGGCTCAACGACAAGGCCGAGCGCGAGTCGGCGCGGGTGCTGTCGAGCAGGTACTGACCGGGCGGCTCGCTCCCGGTGGCCGACGCGATCAGCCCCGGCGACGCAGCAGGACGACCGTGTCGTCGAGCAGGGCCTGTTGGCCGTCGGGACCAACCGTGTCGCGACGACGGACGTCGGCGATCACCTTCGTCCAGTCGTCCGGTGCGAGGGCGAGATCGGCGATCTGCTGCTCAGGCGTGGGGAACTCGTCGTGGTTCGTCGGCCCGTCGTCGGGGCCGTGCCGGTGCCGCGACCACGGCGGACGAGCGGCGTGGGCGATCACGAGCAGGTGTCCGCCGGGCACGACGCGCTGGGCGACGGCCCTCAGGATGTCGGTGCGCGACAGCGCGACGGGCGAGTGCAGGAACGACGCCGTCACGAGGTCGTACTCGGTCTCGTCGGTCCACGACGACAGATCGGCGGCTTCGAACTGCAGCTGCTCCTCGGTGAATCCGAGCTCGGATGCCGCCGCCTGGGCGCGCTCGATCGCGGTCGGCGAGATGTCGACCGCCGTCGTGCGCCAGCCGTGCTCGGCGAGCCACACGGCGTCGCCGCCTTCGCCGCACCCGAGGTCGAGCGCCCGGCCGGGCTCCAGGTCCGCGACGACATCCGCCATCGTCTCGTTGACCGCTCCCGACCACATGCGCTCGGCGCCCGCGTAGCGCTCTTCCCAGTAGTCCGCCGGTGCGACCTCATGCCAGCCGTCGTTCGTCATGGGCACAGCCTCCCACGCCGGAGCCGCACGGTGGCGGGTCCTTCGTCGTGCGTGCGCAGGCGCAGCCCGCGACGCCGCGAGTCGCGGGCTAGTGGCCGGCGGCGACGTCCATTCTGAGCGTCAGGACGATGAACTCCGCCGGCCGCAGCGGGGCGAAGCCGACGCGGACGACGAGCCGCCCGTTGTCGATGTCGGCCTGCGTCATCGTCGTGCGGTCGCAGCGGACGAAATAGGAGCTGTCGGGGCGGGGCCCCCCGAGCATGCCGCCGCGGAACAGCTCCTGCAGGAAGTCCTCGACGCTCTCGCGGACGCGGTCCCACAGGGGAGCGTCATTGGGCTCGAACACCGCCCACTGCAGACCGCGCCGCAGGCTGCGCTCGAGGAACACCGCCATGCGACGCACCGGCACGTACTTCCACTCGGGGTCGCTCGAGAGGGTGCGCGCGCCCCACACGACCGTGCCGAGCCCGGGGAACTGCCGGATCACGTTGACGTGCTCGGCGTTGAGCGGGTCCATCTCGCGGTCGTCCACCGTCACGGCCGGCCCGGCCACACCGGCGATGCGCGTGTTGGCTCCCGCCGGGGTCCTGTGGACGCCGTGGGCGTCCTCGCAGTGCGAGATGATGCCGGCGACCGCGCCGAGCGGAGAGATCTCTCGGCTCGAGCCGTCGGCGAGGACGCGGCGCAGCCGCGGCCAGTACACGACGCTGTCGCGCCCGGCGGCGCCGAGGGTCGCGACCGGATCGGCCATCGCGGCGATCGCCTCGGGCACGCTCGTCCATGGAGCGTCGAGCAGCAGCAGCGCGCCGCGGCCCGCCAGCTCGTCGTCCGCGGCGGCGATGACGTCGGGGCTCGCCACGGGATCGGCCGGAATCGCCACGAGCGCGACCTCGGGGTCGAGGTCCGCGACCGCGGCCCGAACACGCTTGGGGGTGAGCCGCTCGACGGGGACGACCCACGCGCGCGTCCCGCGGTTGGCGAAGAACTGCTCCACGGCGGTGGCCAGAGGCGTGTCATCCGGCCAGTGATGGGCGAACTCGGCCGTGCTGCGCACGAGATCGGATGCCTCTTCGCCCGAGGTCACCCCGATGAAGGCCGCCAACGTCAGCGTCACCCCCTCGATGGGCGGTGGTGGGGCGGGCGGTCTCATGACGAAAGCTCCTGGCGATTCGTGCCGCATCGCAACCTCCTCCTTCGAGGGTCCCCCTGTGTTCCGGCCCTGTCAACGAATCCTGCGCGTCTTGCGGCATCCGCTCAGTTCCCGCAGGCTCGAGGCATGGCCGACGTGATCGTGATCAGGGCGGGTACCTCCCTGTGGCGCCGCCTCGCGCGGCGGCGTCCGAGGCCGGGCCGCGCGGCGCGCATGCACGTGCCGTGGAAGGTCGCCGATGACCTCGGGGTCCCGGCGGACGCCGTCGTCCTCGCTGTGTCGGGTTCTCGATACATCGGCGAGACCGAGAAGAACCTCGCGCGCATCGTCGCGGCCGCGCGCGACGCCGAGTGGATCCTGTTCTTCGACGAGGCGGATGCCCTCTTCGGCAAGCGCACCGACGTGCGGGACGCGCACGACCGATACGCCAACCAGGAGGTGTCGTACGTGCATCTGACCCCGCGGCAGGTCGCCGCGGCCCTGCGGTCGGCGCGCGGGCGGCGTCGAGCGGAGACCCGGGCCGGAACGCGTAGCCTGATCCGGTGACATCGCGTCCCGTCCCCGTCCTCGCCGCGCTCACCGCGGACATCGTGCTCGTCGTGGTGTTCGCCGCCATAGGACGCGCCAGCCACGACGAGTCCGTCCTCGCGGGTCTGTGGACGACGTCGTGGCCGTTCCTGGCGGGCCTCGTCGCCGGATGGCTGGTGACGCTCGCCTGGCGCGCGCCCGCGGCTCCGGCGCGCACCGGCCTCGGCGTGTGGGCGGTGACGGTGATCGGCGGGATGCTGCTGCGCGCGGCCTCGGGCCAGGGGACCGCCGTCGCCTTCATCGTCGTCGCGTCGATCACGCTGCTGGTCTTCCTCGTCGGCTGGCGCCTCATCGCCGCGCTCGTGGCGCGCCGCTCCCGCGTCACGGCCTGACCCCGGGCGTCCCGCCGCGTCGTCCCGTCCGATCCGCGCTCCGAATGCGGCCGTTCGGCACCGTGGCCCGTCCTCGTGTGCCGTCGGAGCCCTGGCCGATCGCGGCGTGGGTCGTTGGCCCCTGGCCGGATGACGACGGGGCCTTGATGCTGGGTGGCAGATGCCGCGATGACGCGAAGGAGGCGATCATGGCCGGTGACCTCGACCCGGTGTCGTCCGAGCTCGACCGGGCGGTCGACGAACTGCTCGCGCGGCACGCCACCGTGGGCCTTGCGGTGGGCGTGATCCGCACCGGCGAGCCGACGTGGTTCCGCGCGCACGGTGTCGCCGACGTTCCCTCACAGGCGCCGATCACCGAGGACACCGTCTTCCGCATCGCGTCCATCACGAAGACACTCACGGCGATCTCCGTCATGCAGCTGGTCGAACGGGGACTCATCGACCTCGATGCGCCCGCCAACACCTACCTGCGGGCCTACAAGCTGGTGCCGGATGACCCGGATTGGGCACCGGCGACCATCCGGCACCTGCTCACCCACACCGCCGGTCTCGGCGAGCTCGCGCATCCGTCCGGTGCATTCCGTCCCGACTTCGGCGAGAGCGTGCCCGCGGGGGAGCGCCTCCCCTCGGCCGGAGAGTTCTACCGGAGCGCGCTGGCCGTGCGCGCCGAGCCCGGCACGCGCTTCGTCTACACCAACCACGCCCCGACGACGCTGGGCCAGATCGTCGAGGACGTCACCGGGACGCCGCTCGCCGAGTACGCCGCCGAGCACGTCTTCGGCCCGATCGGCATGACGTCGAGCAGCCTCTCACGAACCGAGAGCGTCGCGGCGGGCCTCGCCACCGGGTACGAGATCGGGCGCGGCGGCGTGAAGCGGATCGCCGAGCGCGACATGGTCACGACGGGTGCGGCATCCGCCTTCTCGACTCCGCGCGACATGGCGCGGTATGCCGCGGTCCTGCTGAACCAGGGCCGCACGGCGAACGGCTCCGTGCTGACGCCCGACGCGCTCGCCGCGATGTTCGCGCCGCAGTTCCAGCCCGACCCGCGCATCCCGGGGATGGGCCTGGGGTTCTTCCGCGCCGAGATCGCCGGGCACGCCGCCGTGCGGCATCAGGGCACGCATCCGGGCTTCCACAGCGAGCTGTGCGTGGTCCCGGATGCCGGGCTCGCCGTGATCGCGTTCACCAACGGCGCCGAGCAGGCGGACCTGTGGCTGCCGGCGGAGGTCGCGGTTCTCGCGGGCCGGGTGCTCGGCGAATCGGGGGCGCGCTTGCCGGCCGCGCCCTCGGACCCCTCGCGATGGCGAGAGCGCTGCGGGTGGTACCGGCTCGCTGCGCGTGCCTCGGATATTCGGCTCCGGGCGATGCTCGGGTTCGGTGCCGAGGTGTTCGTCGACGACGGTCGTCTGATGGTGCGCTTCCTCGCCGTCGTGCCGAGCCTGCTGCGCGGCTTCCCGCTCGTGCCCGCCGACCCGGACGATCCCGATGTGTTCCGCATCCTGTTCGGCGCGTCGGGTCTGCAGTCGATGGGCGTCGTCTTCGGGCGCACTGCGGCCGGGCGCCCGTGCCTGCACCTTGACCTGATGCCCCTCACACTCGAGAAGCAGCCGGCGCGCACGAATCCCCGGCGGTGGGCCGTCGCCGCGCTGACAGCCGGCGCGGTGGCGGCGGCCGCTCTCACCGGCGCCGCGGTTCGCCGCCGCCGTCGACCCTCGGAGCGGGCGACGCCACCGTCCTGAACCATCCCCGGCGCTTGAGTGTCACGGATGGCGGGGACTCTGGCCGACACGCCGCCCGCAGCAATCCGTCATCCGGCGTGTCGCCTGCAATCCCCGCCGACCGGCACGCTCCATATGCCCGCAGCCCGCCGTTCCGCACGCTCCGCGTGCCGTCGCGCTGCCGTTTCCACTCCGCCGCGCCCCGTCCGCCCCCGGGTCTACCCTGTTGCCCGTGACCCCGCACCGGCTGACACGCGATCAGGCGCGGCGCCTGGTCGTGCGCGCGCAGCTGCTCGACGCCGCCCGCCCGGGTGACGTGGTCGAGGTCGCCGAGCAGCTCACCTACGTCAAGATCGATCCCACGGCCGTCATCGCCCCGTGCGAGCACACGGTGCTGTGGAGCCGCATCGGTTGGTCGTACGGGCCGGGGCAGCTGACCAAGGCGGCCGAGCTCGACCGGCTGCTGTTCGAGTTCGGCGGCGCGTTCCGCCCCACGAGCCTGCTGCCGCTCATGCTGCCGGTCATGCGGGCGTGGCCCGCGCGCGAGAGCACGCGCGAGTGGCTCGAGGAGAACGCGCGGTTCCGCGACGACGTGCTCGCGCGGCTGCGGGCCGACGGTCCGCTGCTCGCGCGCGACATCCCCGACACGGCGCAGGTGGCGCGTGCGCCCGACGGCTGGTCGGGCTCGAACCAGGTGCCCATCATGCTCGACATGCTCGCGCGCCAGGGCCTGACCGCAGTCGTCGGCCGCGAGGGGCGCCACCGCCGCTGGGATCTCGCCGAGCGCGTGTACCCGCAGGGCCTGCCCGAGTACGACGGCGATGAGGCCGCCGAGCTGCTCGGCGAGCGCAAGCTGCAGGCGGCCGGCATCGCCCGCGCGCACTGGCATTGGAGCGGCGTGGGCAAGACCAGCGGCGAATCGGCGGTCGTCGAGGGGACGACGGGCACGTGGCGGGTCGATCCCGGGGCTCTCGCGTCGCTCGACGAGGACGACGGCGGTCGCGTCGCCTTCTTGAACCCGTACGACAGCATGCTGTTCGACCGCAAGCGTCTGACGGAGCTGTTCGCGTTCACGTACGTGCTCGAGCAGTTCAAGCCGAAGCCGCAGCGCGTCTACGGCGCGTTCGCGCACCCGATCCTGATGGGCGACCGGTTCGTCGGGATGCTCGACGCCGAGCTCGACGGCCCTCGCGAGACGCTCCGCGTGAACGCGGTCCACGAGTTCGCGCCGTTCGAGCCGGAAGAGACCGACATGGTGCGCGCCGAGATCGGCGACCTCGCGGAGTGGCTCGGCGTAGGGGTCTCGGGGCTCGCCTGAATCGTCCGAGAGGCGGCCCGGCTCACGGCGATGACGACGGATGCCGCGGGCGCCGTTGCCCGCGGCATCCGCCCTGATGTCTACGCGGTGGCGTCCGCGCGCTTCGGCAGCACCCAGCCCGCCCGCGGGAAATGGCACGTGTAGCCGTTGGGGTACTTCACCAGGTAGTCCTGGTGCTCGGGCTCGGCCTCCCAGAAGGGGCCCTCGGCCTCGATCGTGGTCACCGCCTTGCCCGGCCACAGGCCGGACGCGTCGACGTCGGCGATCGTGTCGCGGGCGACCTGCTCCTGCTCGGGCGAGAGCGGGAAGATCGCCGAGCGGTAGCTCGACCCGATGTCGTTGCCCTGACGGTTCAGCGTCGACGGGTCGTGGATCTGGAAGAAGAACGCCAGGACGTCGCGGTACGTCGTCTTGGCGGGGTCGAACACGATCTCGACGGCCTCGGCGTGACCCGGGTGGTAGCCGTACGTGGCGTGGGCGTTCTGCCCGCCCGTGTACCCGACGCGGGTCTGCAGGATGCCGGGCTGCTTGCGGATCAGATCCTGCATGCCCCAGAAGCAGCCGCCGGCGAGGACGGCGGTCTCGGTCCCGGGGACGCGGGTGATGGTTCCGGTGGCTGTCATGACGGGATGCTCCTCGATCGTCTGTCGGCAGTCTGACACGCGCGCCGTGCGGCGCGGCGGTCTTCGTCATACAAGACAACCAACGCCGCCTCCCATTTGGTCCCGCCAAGCTGGGGGGCGCCTGGGAGTTCCTCGGTTCGTCACATTCGCCCGCGGCGGGACACGGCCTATCGCTCGGCACCGCGCGGTATCACAATGGACCCATCGGGCCTCGTCGATGACGGAGGCAGTATATGAGCGGGCAGGACAGGTCAGAGGCGAACGGCGGCGGCCGACGCGTCGAGCTCGACCTCGCGCTCCCACGACCGATAGATCCGGCGGGCACGCGTCGCGTGCACGTCGTGGTGGAGGACATCTCCCAGGCAGATGGCCGCGCCACCGTGCTGTACGAGACCGAGGTGGATTCACCGCCGGTCCGATCTGATGGAACGCTCGACCCCATCGAGGTCGAGGTACCCGACCTTCCACCCGCGGTCGAACCCGCGATTCGCGTCCACGTCGACGAAGGGTCGACGGGCGCGATGACAGCAGGGGACTTCATCAACCCTGCCGTGGTCCGCCTCCCCGAGGGACCGCGCTCGGTCGTCGACGTGTCGATGACCGAGTTGCGATAGGGGGTCCGCCATGGGCCCGCACCAACTGGGAATGGAAGAGACAGATGGCTACCAACAACTCCAAGTCGGGATCGTCGAAGTCCCGCGCCGGGTCGAACTCGAAGGCGAAGGCCTCCGCTGACGCCTCGGACGCCGTCGCGAAGGGCGAGCTGCAGACGTCGTCCGACATCCGCAGCGGCTACCTGACCGGCCCCGGCGTCGATCATCTGCCGGTGCGCTACAGCGTCATCGACGGGCTGGCGGTGTTCGACGGCGACATCGAACTGGGCACGGTCGAACAGGTCGAGGCGGATGCCGCCGCCGCGCGCGCGGCCCGCGCCGAGGCGCTGGCCGAACCCCTGCACGCCGAGGAGGACGCCCCGGACGACGACCTCGAGTTCGAGCTGGCGGGCGTCGGCGTGCCGACCTCGTCGTCGTTGCTGTGGCCGGGCGGCGTCGTGCCGTTCGAGATCGACAGCAGCCTGCAGAACCCGGGTCGCGTGAATCAGGCGATCACGCACCTGCGCGATCGCTCGGCGATCCGGCTGGTGCCCCGCACGAACCAGTCGAACTACGTCGACTTCATCGGTGCGACCGGCAACAGCTCCAAGATCGGCATGCAGGGCGGCCGGCAGACGATCCGCCTGACCGCGAACTCGCCGGTCGGAACGGTCGTGCACGAGATCCTCCACGCGATCGGCATCTACCACGAGCAGTCACGGTCGGACCGCGACGCGTTCATCGACATCAAGTGGCAGAACATCGAGGCCGATGCGCTGCACAACTTCCAGACGGTGCCGGGGTCGGTCGACTACTACGACTACGACTACGGCTCGGTGATGCACTATCCCGAGTGGGCGTTCTCGAAGAACGGCCAGGACACGATCGTGCCGCTGCAGTCGGGGGTCACGATCGGGCAGCGCGACGGGCTGTCGTGGACCGACCGGCAGACGATCGCGAAGCTGTACGAGCGGTTCTTCACGAACGGCTATTCGGGGGTGTGGGCTCCCGGCACGGGCAAGTACGCGCTGTGGGTCAACGCCAGCTGGGACAGCTTCAAGGCCAAGTGGCAGCAGTGGAGCGCGCAGGGCCTGCGCCTCGTCGACATCCACGTGCGCCGCGTAGGCAACACCAACCGGTACTCGGGCGTCTATCTGCCGGGAACCGGGGCGTACGGCCTGTGGGCGAACGTGTCATGGGCCAGTTTCAAGGCCAAGCACGCCGAGTGGACGCAGCAGGGCCTGCGCCTGGTCAGCCTGCACGTGCACCGCGTCGGCAACCAGAACCGCTACTCGGGTGTGTTCCTGCCCGGCTCGGGCGCATGGGGCCTGTGGGTGAACGCGAGCTGGGACAGCTTCAAGGCCAAGTGGCAGCAGTGGAGCGGTCAGGGCCTGCGTCTGGTCGACATCCACGTCCACAAGGTCAACGGCCAGACCCGGTACTCGGGCGTCTTCGCCGCGGGCACCGGCAGCTACGCGCTGTGGGCGAATGCGTCGTGGACGAGCTTCATCGCGAAGTGGAAGCAGTGGAGCGGCCAGGGGCTGCGGCTGGTGGACCTCAACATCCACCGCGACAACGGCAAGAACCGGTACACCGGGGTCTTCCGCCAGGGCTCGGGCGCCTACTACCTGTGGGCGAACGTGACGTGGGAGGGCTTCCGCGCGAAGTGGCAGGAGCTCGCCGAGAAGGGCCTGCGGCTCGTCGACTACGAATTCCCGGCTCCGGAGGTCGGCGGGGTCTTCTCGTCGGCTGATGCCGGCCTCGAGGGCGAGCAGGAGCTGCTGGATCCCGGGATGGAGCAGGACGGCTTCGGAGGCGTCTTCGGTGAGGACGATGAGACGGATGCCGCGGCTGCGGCGACCGAGGCGGCGGGCCTCGGCGGCTACGTGTTCGGCGAGGTCGACGGCGTTCCGCTCGTGGTCGACCCCGAGGGCGACGGTGCCGCGGAGCTGCCCGAGCACGCTCCGGTCGAGGAACAGCCGGTCGTCGCGGTCATCGGCGGAGGGGAGTGATCCTCCCGCCGAAGCGGCGGTGTGACGCGGCGGTGCCGTCGACCCGGCAGGGGTCGGCGGCACCGCCGTACGCGGAGGATCAGTCGCTCGCGTCGACGCGGTCGCGCGGAACCGTCTCGTCGGTCCGTGCAGCGCCGGCGTCCGTTTTCCGGCCGCGGGCCGCGGCTGCCGCCGCGCGCTCTTCGGCCTCGAGGCGCTCGGCCTCCTCGCCGCCGATCGCCTCGCCGCGGGCCACCAGGCCGGCGATGTCCGACAGCGGGATCTGCTTGAGGAACAGCGACAGCACGAACGCGATCGCCATGAACGGCACGAGGTACCAGAACACCGGGGCGAGGGCGTCGGCGTACGCGGTGACGATCGCGTCGCGGACGGGCTCGGGCAGCTGGTTCAGCGTCGCCGGGTCGATCGTCGCGGCCGCCTGGTCGGCCTGGCCGGCGGACGCGCCGGCGCTGGTGAACACCTCGAGCAGGTTGTCGGTGAGTCGACTGGTGAAGATCGCGCCGAACACCGCTATGCCGAGCGCGGCGCCCGCCTCGCGGAAGTAGTTGTTCGTGCTCGTCGCGGTGCCGACCTGGGCGGCGGGGACCGCGTTCTGCGCGACCAGCACGACGACCTGCATGATCATGCCGAGACCGGCGCCGAAGAAGAACAGGTACACGCAGATGAGCCAGATCGGCGTGTCGGCGGTGAGCGTCGTCATCGTGACCAGGGTGGCGCCGGTGATGAGCGTGCCGACGATCGGGAAGATGCGGTAGCGCCCGGTCCTGGTGATGAGGATGCCCGACGTGATCGCTGTGCCCATGACGCCGACCATCATCGGGATCATCAGCAGGCCGGATGCCGCAGCCGAGGTGCCGGACGACATCTGCAGGAAGGTCGGCATGAAGCCGATCGCGGCGAACATTCCGATGCCGAGCGTCAGTCCGATGAGGGTGGCGTTGATGAACACCGGGTTGGTGAACAGCGACAGCGGCATGACCGGGTCGGCCGCGCGGGATTCGACGAGCACGAACAGTCCGATCGCCGCGAGCAGGCCCGCGCCCCACGCCCACGTGGTCGGGGAGTCCCAGCCGTGGTCGCGGTCGCCGCCGAAGTCGGTGAAGAAGATGAGGCACGTCGTGGCCGCCGACAGGAAGATCACGCCGAGCCAGTCGATGGGCTTGTCGGCCTTCTTGCTCGGCAGCTTCAGGGCGAACACGGCGATGAGGAACGCCGCGATGCCCACCGGGATGTTGATGTAGAACGCCCACTGCCACGTCAGGTTGTCGACGAAGAAGCCGCCGAGGAGGGGCCCGGCGACCGCCGACAGGCCGAAGACCGCGCCGAGCGGGCCGAGGTACTTGCCGCGCTCGGACGCGGGCACGATGTCGGCGATGATCGCCTGCGACAGGATCATGAGCCCGCCGCCGCCGAGGCCCTGAACGGCGCGGAACACGACGAACGTCCAGAAGTCGCCCGCGAACGCGCATCCGACCGACGCGAGCGTGAAGATCGCGATGGCCACGAGGAAGAGATTGCGGCGCCCGAGGATGTCGCCGAACTTGCCGTAGATCGGCATGACGATCGTCGTCGCGAGGATGTAGGCGCTCGTGATCCACACCTGGTGCTCGACGCCGCCGAGTTCGCCGACGAGGGTCGGCATGGCGGTCGACACGATGGTCTGGTCGAGGCTCGACAGGAGCATCCCGGCGATGAGCGCCGAGAAGATGATCCAGATGCGGCGCTGGGTCAGCAGCATCGGCGCGTCGCCGGAGGCGACGGCGGGGGTGGGGGACGTGGTGGTCATTCGTGCTTTCCGGGGCTGTGTGGAAGTGATGCGGAGGATTGGGCGCGGAAGATCTCGGAGGCGATGCCGAGCTGCTCCTCGAGCACCTCGGCGAACGGGCGGGGGTGATCCGGGTCGAGGGACGCCGGCATGGCGATGCGCGCGACGTGCCCGATCATCTGTGCGGCGGCCCGGGCACGGGGGTCGTGCGGGGCGAGGCCCTCGCGGCGCGCGACCAGCGCGGCATCCTTCGCCTCGTCCTGCTGGTGGCGCTGGATCATGTGCGGGATGAGCTTCGGCTCCCGCTCGGTGGCGGCCATGAGCTCCTGCACGGCGGCGCGGTCGACCTCGAGCGTGGCCCAGCGCTCCTCGTAGAGCGCGGCGAGGTCGATCAGGAGCGTCGCGGAGATCTCGCCGGTCGGCGGCGCGCCGCGTCGCGCGACGAACCGTTCGTCGGCCTCGGTGCTGTCGTGGTGCAGCGCGAAGCCGAGGACGGCGTCCTCCTTCGACGCGAAGTAGTTGAAGAAGGTGCGCCGCGAGATGCCGGCGCGCTCGCACAGCTCCTCGATCGTGAAACCGTGGAGGCCATCGGATGCCGTCGCCTGGCGCGCGAGCGAGATGAGCGCGCGCGTCGTCTCGCGGCGCTTGCGCTCGCGACCCATCGGTGCACTCTCGGACATGGAGTGCAGTATTGCACTATTCCGACCAGAGTGCACACAAAGGGCGGCCTCCGACGCGCTGCGCGACCCGTCCCCGGCGTCTCCCGTGTGCCGGAACTCAGGCGGAATCCAGCGGCACCCGGATAGCAGGGTGTGTCGGCGGAATCCTGCCTGCGTGATGACACGCGTGCGGCGGCCAGGGTTGCCGGAGGCCGCGGCCGCGCGACCCGTCCTCGGCGTCTCCCGTGTGCAGAAACTCAGGCGGAATCGCGCGGCACGCGGGAGGTGCAGGCGTGTCGGCCGCATCCTGCCTGAGTCATGACACACGTGCGTCCGGAGGGGGATGGGAAGGAGGGGTATGGGAAGGAGGGGGATGGGGAAGGAGGGGGAGGAGGTCACGGGGCGGCCACGGGCGCGTCAGCCCGTCAGCGCCTCAGCCTTCGCCCGCAGCACCTGCTGCTGAGCGGCGTTCGCGGTCAGCGCGGCGGCGGTCAGCAACGCTGACCGAGCCTCTTCGGTCCGGCCCAGCTGCGCCAGCAACTCGCCGCGCACGCTCGGCAGCAGGTGCGACCCGCGCAGCGCCCCGGATTCTTCCAGCGCGTCGACGATCGCCAGGGCCTCGGCCGGCCCGGAGGCCATCGAGACCGCGACCGCACGGTTGAGCTCCACGACGGGACCGGGTGCGATACGGCCGAGCACCTCGTACAGCACGACGATGCGGGCCCAGTCGGTGTCGGCGACGCTCGGCGCGACGGCATGGCATGCGGCGATCGCCGCCTGCAGGGCGTACGGCCCGCGCCCTGTGCCCCGCGCGGCCGAGGCGGCATCCGCCCTCCGGAGCAGGTCGAGGCCGCGCGCGATCTGCCCGCGGTCCCAGCGGCGGCGGTCCTGGTCGGCGAGGAGCACCGGACCCGAGCCCGACTCGCGCGCCGCGAAGCGGGAGCGCTGAAGCTCCATGAGGGCCAGCAGGCCCAGCGGCTCGGGTTCGCGGGGGAGGAGCCCGGTCACGATGCGGCCGAGCCGGATCGCCTCGTCGGCGAGGTCGGGGCGCACCCAGCGGTCGCCCGCGGTGGCGGCGTAGCCCTCGGTGAACACCAGGTAGACCACCCCCAGAACCGCCGTGAGCCGTTCGCGCCACTCCGCCGGATCGGGCGTCTCGAACGGCACGCCGGCCGCCGCGAGCGTCTTCTTCGCCCGCGTGATGCGCGCCTGCACCGTCGGCACGGTCGTCAGCAGCATCCGCGCGATCTCGTCCGTCGACAGCCCCGCGACCACGCGCAGGGTGAGCGCCACCTGCGACTCTCGCGACAGGGCGGGATGGCACGCGGTGAATACGAGGCGCAGCATGTCGTCGTCTATGGGCTCCCACGCGTCGTCGGAGGCGTCGTCGAGCGTGTGCGCGATGGCGGCGTACCGCTCGTCGAGGCGCTCACGGCGTCGCCACGCGTCGATCGCGCGACGCTTGGCGACGGCCGTGAGCCAGGCTCCGGGATTGCGGGGGATGCCGGCCTCCGGCCAGGACTGCAGCGCCTCGAGCACCGACTCCTGCGCGACGTCCTCGGCGAGGCCGATGTCCCCGGTCATCCTGGCGACGGATGCCGTGATCCGCAGGCCCTCGATGCGCCAGATCGCGTCTACCGTGCGCCGGACGTCGTCCATGCCGGGGCCGCTCACTCGGTGCCGAGCTCCTCGCGCCAGCCCTTCTCCTTCTGGATGTACTCGTTGTCGGCGTGCTCGGCGAAGTCGCTCTCGTCGGTCACGCGGCGCACCTCGAGCTTGTTGCCGGGGGTCAGCGGGCATCGCTTGGCCCACTCGAGCGCCTCTTCGGCGGTGGCCGTCTGGATGATCCAGAATCCGTTGAACAGCTCGTGCACTTCGCCGTAGGGGCCGTCGCTGACGATCGGCGCCTCACCCGAGAAGTCGACGACGTAGCCGGGCTCCATCGCGAGACCCTCGCCCGCGACCAGCACGCCCGCGGCGATCATCGCCTCGTTGTACGCGCCCATGGCGTTGATGACGGCCTCGAAGTCCATCTCCTGGTAGTTCGTCACGGCCTCGGCGGTCGCCCGCATGATCAGCATGTGCTTCATCTCTTGCTCCCTGTTCGGCGGGGATCTGTCGTCCCCTCTCACTATCGCGTCGAACGGCGACCGCGGGGATCGACATGGCCGCGGAATCTCCTCTCGGGTATCATCCGCGGCCGTTCGGCGGTGAGGGGGCGGGCGTCCGCCGAACGCGCGGTCTGGGCCATGCGTGTCTGCACCCGTTGCCCCTATCGTGGCGCCATGGACATGGAGCGCATCTGGCCGCTGTTCGGTCTGCGGCTGCAGACGCCGAGGCTCGTGCTGCGCCCGGTGCGGGACGAGGATTTCCCGGGGCTCGTCGACGCGGCCGTCGCCGGCATCCATGAGCCCGGCCGGCTGCCGTTCCTTTCGCCGTGGTCCGAGGCCGAGCCCGACGCCCTGGCACGCTCGATGGTGCAGTTCCACTGGGGCCTGCGCGTCGGGGCGGGTCCGCAGAAGTGGACGGTGAGCTTCGCCGTGCTGCGGGACGGCGTGCCGATCGGCGTGCAGGACGTGGGCGCCGTGCACTTCGCCGATCGGCGCACGATCGAGTCCGGCTCGTGGCTCACGCAGGCGCATCAGGGTCAGGGCCTCGGCACCGAGATGCGCGCCGGGCTGCTGATGTTCGCGTTCGACCATCTCGGAGCCGAGGTCGCGGAGTCCAGTGCGTTCGCGTGGAACGCGCCCTCGCTCGGGGTGTCGCGAAAGCTCGGGTACGAGCTCAACGGTCGTACGCGCGCCCGCCCCAAGCCCGGCGAGGTGGCCGACGAGATCCGCGTCCGCATCACGCCCGAGCTGTTCCGGCGCCCCGACTGGGAGCTCGGCGTCGAGGGCGTGGAGCCGGCGAGGCGGCAGCTGCTGGGCGCCGACTGACGTCGCCGGGCCGGGTGCGCGAACCTGTGCGGCTCGTGTGAAATGCCCGATGCCCCTGTTGCCGAGCACGCGTTAACGATATATCGGTAGGTATCGCCCGTGTATCAGGCGACATCATCCCTGTGAGGAGGTCATCATGAACGATTCCTATGGCGACCGCGGAGGATCGCGGCGCGGACCCGGCTCCGGATTCGGGCGCGGCTTCTCGGGCTCCGACATCTGGGAGGCCATGGACCAGCTCAAGGAAGGCTTCGAGCAGCGCTTCGGCGGCATGCGCATGGGCCGCGGCGACGTCCGCTCGGCGGTCCTCGCGCTCCTTGCCGAAGAGCCCATGCACGGCTATCAGATCATCCACGAGATCGAGGAGCGCTCCGGCGGCATGTGGAAGCCGAGCCCCGGCTCGGTGTACCCGACGCTGCAGATGCTGGCCGACGAGGGTCTCATCACGGCCGAGACCTCCGGCGACAAG
This sequence comes from Microbacter sp. GSS18, assembly GCA_029319145.1. NCBI lineage: Bacteria > Pseudomonadati > Bacteroidota > Bacteroidia > Bacteroidales > Porphyromonadaceae > Microbacter > Microbacter sp. GSS18. Next base: position 123,131 of record CP119753.1, read on the forward strand.
AAGGTGTACTCGCTGACGGATGCCGGCAAGGAGGAGGCCGCCGCGGCCGCCGACAAGTCCGCGCCGTGGGAGTCGCCCATGATGAAGGACGCCGCGCGCGCCACGGCGCTGCCCAAGGCCGGCGCCAAGCTCGCCCAGGCCGCCGCTCAGGTGGGCCAGGCAGGCACGCGCGAGCAGGTCGACGAGGCCGTCGCGGTGCTCGAAGAAGCGCGCCGCAGGCTGTACGCGATCCTCGCCGAGGACTGATCCGTGCCGCCCGAACGTCGGCATCATGGAGACATGACGACCGACGCCCGGGCCGCGCGCGCCCGCTACCGCCGCATCATGCGGTTCGCCTGGCGGTACATGGTCCAGGCGTGGTGGTTCGAGCTGTTCCTGCCGCGGGTGGGGCTCGGACCGTTCGCGGCGCGCGGCCGATCGGAGCGCATGCGGCGCATCGCCCGCAACTTCCATGACGTGGCGGTCGAGCTCGGCGGACTGATGATCAAGGTCGGCCAGTTCATGTCGAGCCGTCTCGACGTGCTGCCCCCCGAGATCACCAGCGAACTCGAGAGCCTCCAGGACGAGGTCCCGCCCGTCGACTTCGCGGCCATCCGGTCGCTCGCCGAATCGGAGCTCGGACGGTCGCTGGATCACGCGTTCGCGTCGGTCGACCCGGCTCCGCTGGCGGCGGCATCCCTCGGTCAGGCACATCGGGCGACGCTGCTCGAGTCGGATGCCGACGACACCGGGTTCGCGGGCGTCGTCGTGAAGATCCAGCGGCCCGGCATCGAGGACATCGTCGCGATCGACCTCACGGCTCTGCGCCGCGTCGCGCGGCTGATGAACCGCGTGCGCATCGTGCGACAGCACGTCGACCTGCCCGCGCTCATCGAGGAGTTCGCCGCGACGAGCCTCGAGGAGATCGACTACATCCACGAGGCCGCCAACGCCGCGCGCTTCGCGGAGGACTTCGCCGGCGACCCGCGTGTGCGTGTGCCCGAGGTCGCGTGGGAGCGCTCGACGCGACGCGTGCTGACGCTGCAGGACGTCTCGGCGATCAAGATCAACGACCACGAGGCGCTCCGGGCGGCCGGGATCGACCCGAGCGAGGTCGCCCGTGTGTTCGCCGACGTGATGTTCGACCAGATGTTCGCGCACGGCTACTTCCACGCCGATCCGCATCCGGGCAATCTGTTCGTGACTCCCACTCCGGAGGCCGCGGACGGTCCGGGCTTCGCGCTCACCTTCGTCGATTTCGGCATGATGGGCCAGGTTCCGGATCGGCTGCGCAGCGGCATGCGGCAGCTGATGATCGCGGTCGCGGGGCGCGACAGCAGACAGCTCGTCGGCGCCATCCGCGACATGGGCGTGCTGCTGCCCACCGCCGACACCGGCGAGCTCGAGCATGCGATGCGCGAGCTGTTCTCGCGCTTCGGAGGCATGGCGTTCTCCGAGCTTCAGCAGGTCGACGTCCGCGAGTTCGAGGACTTCGCGGTCGAGTTCGGCGAGACGATGCGCTCGATGCCGTTCCAGCTGCCCGAGAACTTCCTGCTCATCATCCGCGCGGTCTCGCTCACGTCGGGCCTGTGCAGCTCGCTCGATCCCGCCTTCAACGTGTGGGACGCGGCGGAGCCGTACGCGCAGCAGCTGCTGCGCGAGGAGCGCGGCAACATCGTGCAGTCCGTCGCGAAGGAGGTCTCGAGCGTGGCGGGCATCGTGGCGCGGCTGCCGCGGCGCGTCGACGACCTGGTCACCAAGCTCGACGACGGCAAGCTCGCGGTCGACATGTCGAGTCTGGACCGCAGATTCGCCCGTCTCGAGCGCCTCGCGCGCCGCGGCGTGTGGGGAGCCGTCTTCGGGTCGCTGCTCGTCGGCGGCGCGCTGCTGTACGGGTCCGAGGCGGCGTGGGGGACGACGCTCATGCTGCTGTCGATCCCACCGGGCCTCGCGGCGATCTTCTCCGGCGTGGGGCGTCGCGGGCCGCGCTAGCCGCGCCCGCCTCGCGACGCCGAACGCGACCTAGACTGGCCACGAGGGCGCTGGGCGCACCGGCGCCGAGAGGGCAGCCATGCCGGCATCGGATGACGATCTGTCTCCCGAGGAGGCGGAGGAGATCGCCCGTCATGCCCGCGAAGGGCGACTCGACACCGGCGATCCCGAGATCCGTCGCGTCGTGCACGAGGCGAACCGCGAAGTCGTGCGGCACTCGCTGTGGGGCGACATGCCCGTCAGGCAGCGCCGGCTGCTGCTGATCGGCGGCATCGCCTTCATCGCCCTGTGGGTGATCGGCCTCGCCGTGCCGCTGCTTCTGACCTTCGGGTCCGGTCCCTGACCGGACCGCGATCGGTTCGCCGCGGCCGTGACGCTCTGGCATCCCCGCGTGATTGTGAACGATGCGTTCACTATCTAGGCTGGGAGACATGACTGACGACTGGTGTCTCCCCCTCGCCGACCTGACCGCCGCCGATCTCGACACGGCGGGCGGCAAGGGTGCGAACCTCGGCGAACTCGTGCGCGCCGGGTTCGCCGTGCCCGCCGGATTCGTCGTGACGACAGGGGCGTATCGCGACGCGGTCGCCGGCATTGCAGGGCCGGCGCACGACACGGTGCTGGCGGCTGAGATGCCCGAAGCGGTGCGCGACGGCATCCTGTCCCGCTACGCAGAGCTCGGTGAGGGGCGCGTCGCGGTGCGCTCGAGTGCGACGGCCGAGGATCTCCCCGGGGCGGCGTTCGCGGGGCAGCAGGACACGTTCCTGGGGATCGAGGGTCCTGATGCTCTGCTCGACGCGGTGCGGCGCTGCTGGGCGTCGCTGTGGACCGAGCGCGCGATCGCGTACCGGGCGCGGCTGGGTGTCGACGACGGAACCGTGTCGATCGCCGTGGTCGTCCAGCGCATGGTGCCCGCAGATCTCGCGGGGGTGATGTTCACCGCCGACCCCGTCACGGGGGCGCGCGACCGTGTCGTCATCGACTCGAATCCGGGGCTCGGCGAAGCTGTCGTGTCGGGGCTCGTGACCCCCGACCACGCGGTGGTCGGCGCGGACGGGCGCGTGATCGAGCGGCACGCCGGCCGCGCCGAGACCGTGATCCGCGAGAGCGCGGCCGGCGGAACAGAAACGGTGTCGACGCCGGTGGCGACGCGCCTGACCGACACGCAGCTGTCGAGCCTGGCCGACCACGGGCGACGCATCGCGGCGCACTTCGGCCGTCCGCAGGACATCGAGTGGGCGGTCGTGGGCGATCGGATCTCGATCCTGCAGGCTCGGCCCATGACGGCGCTGCCGCCCGCGCCCATCGCGCTCACGCGGCGACAGCGGATCACCGGGCCGGTGATCCTCGAGCTCGTGCCGCGCCGGCCGTACCCGATGGAGGTGAGCGCGTGGATCGAGCCGAACGTCGGTCCGCACGTCGAGAAGCTCGTCGGCGGCGTCGTCGGCGCCCGGTTCTCGCTGCGCGACGTTCTGCCGGCCGAGGACGCGATCGTGCAGCAGTTCATCCCGCCGAACCCCGAGCCGACCCGGCGTGTGCCCAAGCGCATCGTGCGCACCCTGTCGCGCCTCGGGCGCGATCCGCGGGCGTGGTTCGACGATCCGCGCCGCGCCCGCTTCCAAGCCGAGGTCGACGCGCTCGCCGCCCGCGACCTCGGGCGGGCCGCGTGGGCGCAGCTCCTCGACATGCCGGCCGAGGCGGGGAGTGTCAGCGATCTGATGACCGATCTGCGCGTGGAGTACCTGCCCGCCGCCGGCGGTGCGATGGTGCGACTGCGGATGCTGCTGACGCTGCTCCGGCGGCGCGAGCTGTTCTCGACCCTTATTCTCGACGCCAAGACGGCCACGCAGGAGGCGAACGCCGCTCTCGCCGGCATCGCCGACCGGATCCGCGCCGCCGGTCTCGCCGACCGGGCCACGGGTCTCGACGGCCCCGCCCTGTACGACCTCGTGCGGAGCGAACCGGTGGCGGGCGACGTGCGGGAAGCTCTCGACGATTTCCTCGGCCGGTTCGGTCATCGTGAGACGTCGAGCGTGCTGCTGCCGAAGGACCCGACGTGGTCGGATTCCCCCGAGACCGTGATGGCCCTCGTCGCCGTGATGCTCGACGGCGACGCCGACGCGCGGCCGGACCACGATGCCGCGGCGGCCGCGGCCCTCGACGCCGTGCTGCGGCATCCGCTCATCCGCCGCACGCACTCCGAGGACCGGGTGCGACGTCTCGTGCACAAGGCCTCGGCCGGTGTGACCGTGCGCGAGGACACCCACTTCGAGCTCACCCGCACGATGCCGGTCGTGCGCGACGTGATCGCCGAGCTCGGACGTCGCCTGACGGATGCCGGCGCGATCGACGACGCGGGCGACATCTGGTTCCTCACGCTCGAGGACCTGCGCGGACTCCGCGGCCCCGACGACGCGCGCGCCGACCTGCGCGCGATCGTCGAGCGTCGCCGGGCGGCGTTCGCCGAGCTCGCCGGCTCCTCGCTGATCGCGCCGACCACGCTGTATCCGGACCTCGGCCGGGGCGATGTCGACGGGGCGCTCGCGAACGGGGTCGGCGGGGGAGGCGGCCGGGCGTCGGGCCCGGTGCGCATCGTGCAGGGTCCCGACGAGTTCGCGACCCTGCGGGCCGGCGAGGTGCTGGTGTGCCCCGCGACGAATCCGGCGTGGACGCCCCTGTTCGCCCGGGCGGCGGCAGTGGTCGTCGACAACGGCGGACTGGCGTCGCACGCGGCGATCGTGGCGCGCGAGTACGGCATCGCCGCCGTGATGGGCACCGGCACCGGCACCGCCGTGCTGACGACGGGGCAGCGCGTGATCGTCGACGGCGATCGCGGGGTGGTGCTCGCGGAGGACGACAGTGATGGCCGGGGGTGACCACCGCAGCCGGCCGCGCCGGCGCGGAGCCGCGCTCGAGGATGCCATCGTCGACGCGGCGATCGAAGAGCTGCGCGACGTCGGCTATGCCGCCATGACGATGGACGGCATCGCGCGGCGCGCGGGAGCCGGCAAGATCTCGGTCTACCGCCGCTGGCCCACCAAGGTCGAGCTCGTGCGCGAGGCCGCGTACCGGCTGGTGGGTGAGCCGGTGCTGCCCGCCGAGCCGAGCACGCTTCGCGCCGACCTCCTGGCGCTGTTCCGCACGATGGCGCGCGAGATGCAGGGCCCGGCGGGCGAGGCGCTGCGGGGGATCGTCTCGGAGTCACTGTCGGATGCGGCGGCTCCGGCGATCGCCGACGGCTCGCGCGGCGGCAGCGCGAGCATGATGCGCGAGATCGTGCGACGCGCCGTCGAGCGCGGCGAGGCCGTGGATCCGGATCCGCCGCCCGTTCGCCTGCACGCGGCCCCCGCGCTGCTGCAGCACCGCTTCCTGACGCACGGCGCCGCCGTCGACGACGCGTACCTCGTGCAGATCGTGGACGACGTCGCGATGCCGCTGCTGGGGTCGGCCCCGGTCCCGGCGCATCCGGCTCCCGGCCGCTGAGCGGCCGCGGCAAGACGAAGCGCTCCCTACGGAACTTCCGCCCGCAGCTCCTCTGCCCGCGGCTCCCGCGGCTCCCGCGGCTCCCGCGGCTCCCGCAGCTCCCGCAGCTCCCGCACGATGGTCGCCCATGTCAGCAGGAACGCGGGCTCGTCGAGCCGGCGTCGCCGCATCCACGACGTCACCTCGTCATTGCACTTGCTGGCGTTGCACGACCGGCACGCCGGCACGACGTTCTCGAGCGTGTACCGGCCGCCGCGCGAGATCGGCAGCACGCAGTCCTTCTGCAATGCCGCCCCTTCGCCGCCGCAATACGCGCAGCACTCCCACGCGTCGAGGATGAGCTGCCATTGCGCGTCGGTGAGATCGCTGCCGGATGCCGCGACGCGGCGCGACCGGCGGCGCGCGGCGCGCGCCTTGCGCGTCTGACGGACGGCCATGACCGAAGGCTATCCGTCCATCGTCGTGACACGGCGGCAGCCGTCAGCGCGTCGCCGGAACGTCCCGCTGCGTCGTGAGCACGCGGATGAGCGCGATGCCGCCCGCGATGACCGCGCCGATGGCCGCCGCGACGATGACCGGTGGCAGTGAGATCGACGGTTCGGTGAGCGCGGAGCGGAACACACTCGAGCCGTAGGCGAGCAGGTCGTCGCCGTTGCGGAAGATCACGCGGTTGCCGAGCGCGTTGGCGACGGCGGTCGTGACGGCCGGGGCGATCCAGATCATCGCGAGCGCGACGATCGCCGAGATCACGCGGCCCACGGTGTTGAGCCCCGTCCAGGCCATCGCGAGCCCCGTCAGCACCGGCGCGATCCACGGGACGATCAGCATCACGCCGGCGAACGCGCTGCTGGTGACTCCCGTCGTGAACAGCAGCGTGGTCGTCCACGCGGTCATCCCGATCGCGCCGGCGGTGAGACCGAGCAGGGCGCCGGCGCGGGGGGCGGCGGCGATGAGCATCGTGACCAGCACGCCGCTGAGGATCGACAGGCTCGTGCCGGTGACCAGTCCCACGATGTACATCGCCGATTCGAACCGGTCCTGCAGGCCTTCGCGCAGTACCATCGTGGCCTGCACCGCCGCCCAGCCCTGGATCCCCAGCACCCCGATCTCGAGGAGGAACAGGCCGACGCCGCGCAGGTGCAGGGCGCGGCCGAGGATGCCGGCGAGCGCGGCCCCGACGATGAGGTACGAGAACACCGGGATCACCGTCGTCTGGCTCAGCGGCAGCAGCGCGAACGGCATGGCGGACTGCGGTGTCGCGTCCACCCACAGGTCCTGCAGCGGCAGGCGCGCGCCGGTGAGCGCCCACGGACCGAGGCCGATGAGCGCCGCGAAGACTCCGGCGGGGAGGGCGAGCAGCGTCGCCCACCAGCGCTGCGCATCGGGGTCACGGGTCTTCTGCGCGGCGACCTCGCCCGTCGCCGGAGCGGGTTCCGCCGCCTGCGCCGCGGGCGCGGGCTCGGGCGGGGGCATGATGACCGTGTTGTAAGCGTCGGTCGCGTGCGTGTGCGTCGGCAGGCCGAGGGCGGCGAACTCCTCGTCGGTCTGTCGCGGCGGGTCCAGCTGCACCGTGTCGAAGGCATCCGTGTTGTCGGGCGCGGGTGTGATGCGGACCGTGTCGAAGCTGTCGGCGTCGAGCGAGTCGCGGTTCAGGCGGACGGTCTCGAATGAGTCCTCGTCGCCCCCCGGGGCGTCGATGCGCGTCGTCTCGGCCGCGTCGGCGCTCGTGGCGTCCGCTTCTGGCTCGCCGACTCCCGCGGTCGCGTCCGGGACGGTCTCGGGGGTCGGCTGCTCGTTCTCGGGGGTGCGGTCCATGCGGCATCTCCTGCGCGGGCGGCATTGCTCGGGTGCCGCCAGCCTAGGGGAGCGCGGGCGGGGGCGCGTGCGCCATTCCGCGCGGTCGCGCAACCCCGATGAGCCGCCGCCGGGGTGGTCGGCGGCGTCAGCCCTCGTAGCCGATGAGCCACGTGACGCCGAACCGGTCGGTCACCTGGCCGTCGAAGTCGCCCCACGGGCGCTGCTGCAGCGGGTCCAGGATCGTCCCGCCCTCCTCTGCCAGGGCGGCGAACCAGTGGCTGAGGACCTCTGGTGAAGCGGTGCCGAGCAGCGAGAACATGATGCCCTGAAGACCGAGCGGGGCGTCCTGCGGCCCGGCGTCGGCCGCGAAGAGCGTGACGGGACCATTGAGCATCCCGTGAGCGACGGCGTCGCCGGGCCCGTCGCTGCGCCCGAAGTCCTCGAACGTGTTGATCTCGAGATCGCCGCCGAAGACGTCTCCGTAGAAGGTGAGGGCGTCTCGTGCGGTGCCCGGGAAGTGCAGGTACGGCGTGAGTCCGGTCATGATGCCCACGGTAGGGCGGGCCGCCGACAGGGGGAAGGCCTCGCGCCGTGCGATGCATCCGGCCCTCGCCGTCGTGCATCGCAATAGTGTGGAGGAGCAGGCGAGAGGAGCTCCATGTCCGAACGCATCCTGATCATCGGTGGCCACGGCAAAGTGGCGCTGCTGCTGGAGCCGATGCTCACGCGGCGCGGCGACACCGTCACGGCGGTGATCCGCAATCCCGAGCACGCGCCCGACGTCGTCGCCACGGGAGCCGCGCCGCTCGTGGCGGACGTCGCGACGATGGACACGGCGCAGCTGGCCGAGCTCATGCGCAGTCACGATGTCGTGGTGTGGTCGGCCGGCGCGGGCGGCGGCGACCCGGCGCGGACCTACGCGGTGGACCGCGATGCCGCGATCCGCTCGATCGACGCCGCCGCGACGGCCGGTGCGCGTCGCTACGTGATGGTGTCGTACTTCGGGGCGAGGCCGGACCACGGGGTGCCGCCTGACCACTCGTTCTTCGCGTACGCCGAGTCGAAGGCGGCGGCCGACCAGCACCTGCGTGCCAGCGGTCTGGACTGGACGATCCTGGGACCGAGCGGGCTCACGCTCGACGAGCCGACGGGCCGGATCGACGCGGACGCCGAGTCGGCGGGGACGGTGCCGCGCGCGGATGTCGCCGCCGTGATCGCCGCGACCATCGCCGACGACTCGACCATCGGGCGGACCATCCGCTTCAACGCCGGCGACGACGAGATCGCCGCGGCGATCTCCGACTGACGGCCGGATAGGCGCGGGCCGCCGGTCGTCGTGACGTTCACGGCGGGTCCATCGGTAACTCTTATGCCGTTCTCAGCTGTGGTCTGACCACAATGGGTAGAATTGTCCTGTCGCCGATTGCGGTGACAGGGGGAGCGCGCCGGTCTCGACCGAGCGCCGACTCCCCGTTCGGCCGGGCTGCGCCCGACCCGACGCCCCCCATCCGACATACGTTCCAGCGTTGTCGGCCCGGCGCGCGCTGCTCCGTCCCCCCACGGATCGCGCTGCGCGACCGTGCGGCCGACTGTCGGCGCGGTGCGCTCTGCGCACGCGGGTCATACCCGAGGGTGCGGTTCGGCCGTCCCCGGATTCGGCGCCGTCGCGCGCCGCTGGCTCGTTCTCGCCCCGGCCTCTGCGCGCCGGGCCCGCACATCACTCCGAGCGCAGCCCGCGGTTCTCCATCGCCTGGCGCATCCGCGCGCGTCCGTGCAGGCTCGCGGCGTTCCGCACGCGCGCGAGCACCGTCGGCGTCCACGGCCGCGCACGCCCCTGGGTGGCGTAGTACGCGGCCACCGTCTCGTCGTATTCGGCGATCGCATCGGCATCCGGCGTCTGATAGGTCTCGCGGTGCCGCACGACCGCCTGGGGGAGGCGCGGCTTGACGCCGGCCGGATCGGATGGGTCGGGGTGGCCGATCGCGAGGCCGGCGACCGGGAACGCGCCTGCGGGAAGCCCGAGCAGGTCGCTGAGCTCCTCGGGGTTGTTGCGCACCGATCCGACGTAGGTGGTGCCGAGCCCCAGAGACTCGGCGGCGATGACGGCGTTCTGGGCCGCGATGCCGGCATCCACGAATCCGACGAGCGTGCTCTCGAGGAAGTCGATGCCGCCGGTCGGTGCGTCGCGCCGCTCGGCGATCATGCGGTTGCGGGCCCAGTCGACGACGAAGACGAGGAACACCGGGGCGTCGCGGATGAACTGCTGGTCGCCCGCGAGCACGGACGCCTTCGCCTTGCGCTCGGGGTCGCGCACCTCGATCACCGACCACGCCTGCATGTTCGAGCTCGTCGCCGCCGACTGTGCGGCCGCGATGATCGCCGTGATGTCGTCGTCGGCGACGTCCTCGGCGGTGAAGCTGCGCACCGAGCGGTGCCGCAGCTGCAACGCGATCACGTCGTTCATCGACGGCGTCGGCTCGGGCGCGGCGTCGCCGTACCGGGCGGCGAGGGTCTGGTCGAGGATGTCGGGAGCAGTCGTCGCGTCGGCGGGAGTCATGCTGTGAACGACCGCGGCAGTGGCCGGATTATTCCCGGCGGCCGGCGGTCGCGCGCGTCACGCCCGCCGGTAGGTGGCCGTGACGGGGCAGTCGAACGGGTCGCGGGCCGCGAGGCCGACGCGGTTGAGGTAGTCGATGACGATGCCGTACGACCGCCACAGCGACGTCTCGGTGTACGGCACGTCGAGGTGACGGCACTGATCGATCACGATCTCGCGCGCCTTGGCCAGGTGGGGGCGAGCCATGCTCGGGAACAGGTGGTGCTCGATCTGGTAGTTCAGTCCGCCCATGAGCCATGTCGCCCACCAGCCGCCGCCGATGTTGCGCGACGTGCGCACCTGCTTGCTGAAGAAGTCGAGCTTGGCGTCCGGCGCGATGACGGGCATGCCCTTGTGGTTCGGGGCGAACGAGGCGCCCATGTAGACGCCGAACACCGCGAGCTGCACACCCAGGAACGCGAACGCCATCCCGAGGGGCAGGAACATGAAGACCGGCACCACGAAGATCGCGAAGCGAGCGGCCAGCAGCCCCAGCTCGATGAACCTGCCCTTGACCGGCTGCCGGCTGAACAGGTGCTGGAACGCGAGGAAGTGCAGATTCAGACCCTCGAGGGTGAGGAGCGGGAAGAACAGCCACCCCTGGCGCTGGGTGATGAGACGCCGGAGGCCGCGGGCGCTCGCCGCATCCGTGTCGAGGAACGAGATCGTGTCGACCTCGATGTCGGGGTCCTTGCCGACGCGGTTGGGGTTGGCGTGATGGCGCGTGTGCTTGTTGGCCCACCACGAGTAGCTCATGCCCACGATGCCGTTGCCGAGCACGCGTGCGAGCTTGTCGTTGGCGGGTCCGGAGGCGAGGATCTGCCGGTGGGCCGCTTCGTGCGAGAGGAAGGCCACCTGGGTGAACAGGATGCCGAGGGCGCCCGCGATGAGCAGCTGGAACCAGCTGTCGCCGAGCAGGACGAAGCCGGTGACGGCGCCGCCGAATCCGAGCGCGATGGCGATGCCGACGATTCCGTAGAACCACGGCGCTCGGCGCATCAGGCCGGTTTCGCGGGCGATCTGCGCGACATCCGTGTAGGCCCGATTGATGGGCGGGAAGTCCTTCGTGCCGGCGTAGGTCTGGCGGATGGGTCCGAGCCGCGGCTCGAGGGTGCTGGAAGAGATGGGGATACCCCGGTTTCGATCGTGACCGCTTTGGCCGTTGCGGAGCCAAAGGCGGTTGCCGATCGCTGATGCCAGGCTACGGGGTCCCCCATGGCGCGGCCGGAATATAGGGCGATTCCCAGGCTTCCGTCGGCATACGTGCACGAAGCGAGGCCCTTCAGCAACGCACCGCCGAGGCGACTCGCAACCACCGCGATGCCGCCTCGCCGGGGGCGCTGCAGCGCGGGGCTTCGTGCGCTCAGCCCTCGAACATGAGGCTCAGCGACCACGTCGTCGCGTGCGCGAGCGTGTCGGCGAGTCGCCGGGCATGATGCCGCGCCGTGTCGAGACCGGACGTGGCATGGACGTCGATCGCCAGCGGCGGCGGTTCGCCGAACTTGGGGATCTCGATCTGGGCCCACACGCCGTCGGCGAGCGGGATGGTGGGGGTCGAGGTCCCGGCGCCGATCACGCGCGATCCGACGGCCTCCGCGATCGCGGTGAGGGCCTCGAGCTTGTCCACGGCGTCGGCCGCGACGATCGTCGCGACGGCGGTGTCGGTGCGGTCGGCCTGCATGCGCCCAGTCAACCACCGGATGGGCGGACCGGGGCGGTCGTCAGTCGGACGGCTGCCATGCGACACCGAGGACGTGGGCTCGGTCGTGCAGGCGCTTGTCGCGCGTCCGCATGGCGGCCGAGCGCCATGCGGACACTCTGGCGACGCGCGGCCGTCGATGCCGAGGGTGGCCTGCGTGTGTGGACAGGTCGCCGGCCGAGCGTGCCCGGGGAGGAAACCGGCATCATGTCGGCATGAGCATCCCTGCACCCGACGCCGACGTTCCGGCGCGGGTGCGCGAGCTCGCCGGCTCCGCGCGCCTGGCCCCGGTGTGGCGCAACGACGATGGCGGCGTCACCTTCGAGGCGACGGATGCCGACGGCGCGCGGTTCATCAAGTACGGTCCCCGCAGCGCCGAGACCACCATGGCCGACGAGGCGGCGCGGATGCGCTGGGCCGCTCCGTTCACGCCGGTGCCGCGCGTGCTCGATGTCGGAGGCGACGACACGCATGAGTGGCTCGTGACCGCGGCGCTGCCCGGCCGGAGCGCTGTCGACCCCCGCTGGATCGCGGACGCCGCGACGGCGGTGCGGGCGATCGGCGAAGGACTGCGGGCGCTCCACGACAGCCTGCCGGTCGCCGCTTGCCCGTTCCGATGGGACGTCGAAACGAGGTTTGCGAAAGCCGGCGCCCGACGCATCCGGATTCCCGCCGACCTGCGTACGCCACCGCCCGTCGATCGCCTCGTGGTGTGCCACGGCGACGCGTGTGCCCCCAACACACTGATCTCGGATGCCGGCATGTGGACGGCGCACGTCGACCTCGGCGCCCTCGGCGTCGCCGACCGCTGGGCCGACATCGCCGTCGCGGCGCTCAGCACCGGCTGGAACTACGGCCCCGGCTGGGAGCACGCGCTCGTCGAGGCGTACGGCGTTCCGTTCGACGCGGTGCGGATGGAGTACTACCAGCGGCTGTGGGAGGCGACGTAGCGCTCAGAGCGACAGATGGAGGCGCAGCGCGGCGTCGACGGCGCCCATCTGCTCGGCACCCAGCCACCCCGTGACGGCGCTCACGCGTGCGATCGAGACCGTCCGGACCCGCTCGGCCTGCGCCTTGGATGTGCGGGTGAGCCCGGAGCTCTCGGGATCCACGAGCACCTGGAACCCATGCACCCGTGCGACGTTCGAGGTGAGGGGAACCACGGTGATGACGCCGCGGTCGCTGCGGAGCGCACTGGCGTTCGCGGTGTTGTTGCTCACGACGATGGCGGGGCGGGTCTTCGCTGCCTCAGAGCCGACCGCGGGGTCGAGATTCACCAGCACGATGTGTCCGCGTCGGAGGAGCGGGAGCGCATCGCTCACGCGGCTGAGATCCCGTCGCCCGATGTGGCATCCCACGCGTCGTCGTCCCACTCCTCGAAGGCCTGGGCGTAGGCATCCGCGAGGCGGCTCTCGCGCAGCATCCGCGCGGCGTCCTGCACGGCCGCCGATCGGCTCGGGTAGGCGCCCGACAGGGTCTCGGAGTCGAGGAAGGCGACGTCGGCATCGCTGAGGCTCAGACTGACCTTGGCGTACGACATGCCTTCATGCTCCTTCGGTGGCAACGTGATTGCTACCGTGTGCCGTTCGGCGCGGTCCCGAGGGACTACTGCCAGCGGCTGTGGGAGGCGACGTAGGTCGCCGGTGTGAAGCCGCAGCGCCGTCCCGCGCCGCGACCGATGAAGTCGGGGCTAGGGGCACCGCGCGGTGAACGCCGGGATGACGACCTGTGCCGATGGCTGCGGCTGGGAGTTCGCGGTATAGCTCACCGTCAGGACTCGGCCGGCGTACTGGAAGGCCGCGGTCGTCTGGAAGTGGACCTCGGCCTCCCATTGACCTGAGGCGATGACCCCGGAAACGGGCAGGTTGGTCGGGGTCGCGTTCTCGGCGGTCACCCCGGTGACGCTCACGTTGATTCCGTCCGCTCCGGTGAACATGATGTAGGCGCGAATGGCATCCGGCGGATTCTGAACGACGTGACAGCCGACGCCGGCGGAGTCCACGCTGACCAGCTGCGAGGCGGCGAATGCCGGCACAGCGGCCGCGACCATCACTACCGGCACAGCCCACGCGGTTCCTCTGACCACGGTCCGCCGGCTGACGGCGGAACGGCCGGTGTCGGTGGCCGGGTCGACGTTGCTCATGGTGCTCCCCACAGATCAGTCGCTCGCAACGACGTGAGCACGATGCGACGTCTTGTAGAAGTATCCGGCGTCCAGGCGCGCAAAGTCCAGGCTGGCGGAGCCGCGGCACGGCGGGTGCTACCCGCCGTGAAGGTCCGATCGGACGGCCCGCGCGACCCGCTCACCCGACACGAGCGCGCCCTGGATCGACGCGGTGTCGCGGTGATCACCGGCGACGTAGACGCCGTCGGTGACGCGGGCCGGAGCGGTCAGGCGCAGCGGCGCACGCTGGGCCGGGAGCGCGTGCGGGATGTCGTCGCGGCGCAGCAATCGCCACGAGGCGGCATCCGCTCCCCAGATCTCGGTCAGGTGCGCCCGCACGTGCTTCTCGGTCGGCGCCGCCGAGGAATCGGTGCGCGCCGCCGTCGGCAGCAGGCACGTCGCCTCGACGAGGTGCCGGCCGGCCGGTGCGTAGGACGGGGCGGTGCGCGACATCACGACGGTGTTGACGACCGGACCGTGGCGGCGTCCGTCGACCGACAGCAGAGCGGATGCCGGCGCTGCGCCGTCCGCCTCGAACCACCACGTCTGGAGCCCGCGTGTCTCGGGCGCGGGGACGTCGACGAGGGAGGAGACGGCCTCGGGCCCCACCGCGACGACGACGGCGCGAGGGCGCGGCGTATCGCCGCCGTCGATGGCGACCTCGACCGCCGAGCCCCGGGAGCGGATGCCGGTCACGCGCTCGCCGAGACGGATGCGTGCGCCGACGGTCTGTGCAGTGGCCGCGAGCTGGGCGGGCAGCGCTGCGATGCCGCGCTCGGGGACCCCCGGCCGCCCGAGCGCGAACATGCGGATCAGCAGCCGCACGAACGCGTCCGATGATTCGCCGGTGTCGTCGGCGAGCACCCCCGCGAGGAAGGGCTCGAGCACCTCGTCCCTGATCGGTCCGCGCAGACCCAAGGCATCCCACGCTCCGCGCAGCGACCGGTCGGGGCCGCGCTTCACCCGCCCCGGCTGCAACAGCGCCGGCCCCGCCCAGCGTACGAGCGCCACGGCATCCGCCGGGCTCACGAGCCCGCTCCGCAGCGTCGGCGCGATCGAGAGCGGATGCCGAAGCGGATGCCCGAGCAGAGCCACCCCGTCCTCGCGCCGCACGCGCACGCCGACGGGGAACGAGCGCATCCCGAGGGCGTCGACGTCGATGAGGCGCCGCACGGCCGGGTACGCCGGGTTGAGGACCTGGAACCCGCGGTCGAGCAGGAAGTCGTCGACGGTGTCGGTGCGCTGACGTCCGCCGACGACGTCCTCCGCCTCGAGCACGACGACCTCGTGGCCGCTCTTGGCGAGGACGGTCGCGGCGCGCAGCCCCGCGAGCCCGGCACCGATCACGACCACATCGGGGGACTCCATACCCGCCACCATAGGGGCCAGACGAAGCGCACGGGCCGGCCCCGGCACCCGCCTGGCGGCATAGGGTCATGACGGGTGGCGCGACGTCTCAGCGCCGGAGGGGGACGCTCGTCATGAAGGCTGCGCTGGTGCTCGCGACGCAGCTGTTCGAGCGGCATCCGGCCCTCGACGACTCCGACATCGACGTGTTCCTCATCGTCGAGTCGGACGCCGCGTTCCGCCGGCGCCCGTACCACGCGCACAAGATCGCGCTGCTGCTGTCGGGCCTGCGCCACACCGCCGACCGGCTCGAGGGCGCGGGCCGACGCGTCGAGCGGCTGACGCTCGCCCACACCGAGGGCGTCGGCGTCGGCGCTGCCGTGAAGCGGATGCTGCGCGAGCACGACATCGACGGCCTCGCGTAGATGAGCGCGACCGACCGCGGCATCGACGCGCGGCTGCGCCGGATCTGTAGCGACGCCGGCGTGAAGGTGCGGGTGTATCCGGATGAGCTGTTCCTCACCGCGGCCGAGGATGTCGACGCGTGGTTCGCGCAGCATCCGTCCTCGTCGATGGAGGACTTCTACCGGGCGCAGCGGAAGCGCACCGGCATCCTCATGGATGGCGAGCGGCCCGCCGGTGGGCGCTGGAACTTCGACGCCGACAACCGCGAGCCGCTGCCGAATGACGGCATCGAGGTGCCGTCGCTGCCGGTCCCCGAGCCGGATGCGATAACGCGGGGCGTGCTCGTCGAGGTCGCCGCGCGGTTCGCCGATCACCCGGGCGATGCGGCCGACTTCTGGCTGCCGGTGACGCCGGAGGGTGCGCGCGCGTGGCTCGACGACTTCGTCACCCACCGGCTCGGGAGCTTCGGGCGGTACGAGGACGCGATGGCCGCTGGCGAGCCGTTCCTCTTCCACGGCGTGCTGAGTCCTCTCATGAACACCGGGCTGCTGCGGGTCGACGAGGTGGTCGAGGCTGCGCTGAGCCGTCGCGACGACGTGCCGATCGCGTCGCTCGAGGGGTTCGTGCGCCAGGTGATCGGGTGGCGCGAGTACATGCGCGGCGCCTACCGGACGAGACCCGCCCTGATCGAGGCCAACCACTTCGGTCTCGCGCGCGAGCTCGAGCCGTGGTGGTATTCCGGCAGTGAGGTCCCCGACGACATTCCGGTGCCGGTGCGCACGGTGCTCACCCGCGTGCATCGGTGGGGCTATGCGCATCACATCGAGCGGCTCATGGTGCTCGGCAACTGGATGCTGCTGCAGGGCTACGCGCCCCGGTCGGTGTTCGACTGGTTCCAGGCGCTGTTCGTCGACGCCTACGAGTGGGTGATGGTGCCGAACGTGCAGGGCATGAGCCAATACGCCGACGGCGGCGGCGTCGCCACCAAGCCGTACATCTCGGGCGGGGCCTACCTGCAGAAGATGGGGTCGTGGTGGGGCAGCGAGCGCGAGGCCCGCGAGTCGGCCTTCACGACCGCGTACTGGGACTTCCTCGACCGGCAGGAGGAGCAGCTGACGGGCAACCACCGCCTCGCGATGCCGCTCGCGCAGATGCGCAGGCGGCGGGACGGGTGAGTCACCGTGCCCACCGCGGGCATCGGGTCACGCCCGGGCCGTGCCGACCTCGGTGAGCGCAGCGAGGGCGCGGCCGAGCAGCTCGTCCATCGAGTGGGTCGCGGCTTCGGCCACCGCCCGCCGCGCGGCGTCCTCGGCGTGCGCGAGGTCCCCGGCGCCGAGCGCCGCCTGCGCCTCGGTCACGAGGATCTCGATCGCCACCCACATGTACGTGTCGGGCTTGCGGCGGAACTGGTTCATCGCGCGCGCGAGCCATTCCAGCGCGGATCCGTGGTCGCCCTCGTCGAGGTAGGTCAGGGCCAGGGCCTTCGCCGAGATCGCCTCCCAGCAGGGATCGCCGATCTGGCACGCCATAGCGAACGTGGCCGACAGCCCGTCCCTGACCTTCGCCGGCTCATCGCCGCGGGCGAGCAGCACGTGCGCGCGCCACGCCTGCGGCCAGGGGAGGAACGCGTTCCACTGCGCCGCTTCCGCGAGCTCGCACGACCGGTCGGCCCACTCCTCGGCGAGGTCGTAGCGCCCGAGCAGGTAGTGCGTGCGCGAGCCGACGCCGAGGATCCACGCCTCCCGCACCGGGGCCCGCGCCGCCCGCGCAAGCTCGGCCGCCTCGGCGAAGCGGTCCGAGGCCTCGGCGAGCCGACCCATGTCGCTGAGATGCATCGCCTCGAATCCCGCCAGTCGTGCCGCGAACTCGGCATCGTGCGGATGCAGCTCGCGCGCTGCTCGCAGGTTCGGCATCACGTTCGCACGGCGGCCGGCGATCACGTCGAGGTAGGCGAGTTCGCCGAGCGCGGTCGCTTCGGTCTGCTCGTCGCCGGCGGTCTGCGCCTGGTCGGCGCCGTGCCGCAGGACGATGGCGCCCTCGTCGTCGTAGCCGCGCACCGAGTGCACGAGCGCCGTGCCGAGCTCGGTCAGGCAGCGGCCGTAGAGCGCCGGGTCCTCGGCGGACTCCGCCGCGGCCGAGGCTCCGCGCAGGCACTCGACGCCGGCGTCCGCGGCGCCCGCGGCGACCGCGGCGATGCCCGCCTGCAGGAGTGTTGTTGCGGTGGCGCGTGCCGGGATGCCGAGGGCTGGGGAGGCGACGCCGGTGCGCGCGGCGTCGCGGAGGGCGGGCGACGGCGGGACGCCCGTCTCGTCGAGGAAGACCGCTTCTGCGGCCGCGACCTGGCGCTCGGCGGCATCCGCTTCTCCGGCCGAGGCGAGCGCCTTCACGAGCAGCACGTGCGCGCCCTCGTCCAGCGGCGTGCGGGCGACCATCGCCTGGCCGAGCTCGATCGCGCGGCCGTGCTGCCGAGCCGACAGTGCGCGCAGCGCCGCCTGCCGCAGCGCTTCGGAGATCTCGCCGTCGATGCGGCTGCGCTCGACGAGCAGCCACGATTCGAAGCCCGCCGAGCCGCGCACGTCGATGCCGTCGAGGAATCCGCCGGTGACCGGCCCCAGCGCGGCGGTATCGGGCGAGATGTCGCGGACGTCGATCCAGGCGTCGTCGAGGCCGAGCGCGACGGGGTTCCCGGCGAACGCGTCCGGAGCACCGAGACTGCGGCGGAGTTCTGCGAGCGTCCAGCGGAGCGTCGCGAACGGGTCGTCGGCCTCGGCGAACAGCTCGTCGACCAGCACCTGTCGAGAGACCGGGTCCGCCGAGCGGGTGAGCCGTGCGAGGAGCGCCCAGGACTTGTGGCCGCGCGGACCCGCGATCGGCACCCCGTCGCGCTCGGCGGCGGGGCGGCCGATCAGGTGGATGCGCAGCACGCGCTCACGGTATCGGGGTCACGCGGCGAGGCGATAGAGCTCCGCCACGCGGCGCGCCGCCGTGGCGAGGCTCCGGCCGGAGCGCTCCTGGCGAACCAGGACGCCGTGGACGAGACCGAAGGCGCGCTGGCGCACGACGTCAGGGGCCAGCGGGTCGGCGAGGACTGCGGCGGCGGCGGGGGCGTCGCCGCGCGCCTCCTCGGCGAGGAAGGCGAGCTGGGCGTGGTGGGCTTCGGCGCCGTCCTGGGCGATGGCGTGGGCGAGGTCGTCGAGGGTGGTGGCGAGGTCGATCGTGCACATGATGTGTCCTTCGTTCATGATCCGGTGAGGTCGTGAGGACAGCATCCGAGGACGGCGTGTGACGCGCCGTGTGAGGTTCTGAATTCTTTCTGCGGGGCCGTCACACGCCCGAGTGCACTCCGCGACGAGGCCGCGGGAACACGTCAGCCCGGGCCGACCCCATGCAGGGCCGACCCGGGCTGACGCGCGAAGATCAGAGCGGGCGAATGTTCGCCGCCTGCATGCCCTTGGGGCCACGCTCAGCGTCGAATTCGACCTTCTGGTTCTCCTCGAGATTCTTGAATCCCGAGCCGGTGATCGCGGAGAAGTGCGCGAAGAGGTCGGCCGAGCCGTCATCGGGAGCGATGAAGCCGTAGCCCTTCTCAGAGTTGAACCATTTCACGGTGCCAGTGGCCATCGTGTCTTTCCTTTTTCTGCTGGGGCCGCGTGAGCGGCCGGGGGTGCCGTTCCGACGTGTGCGGAGCGGACGTGTGAGGTGCGCGGGGCGCGCAGGTGTGGGGGCTTTGCGGGTGATGGATGCCGCGACGGCCCGGCCCGCGAGGTCGCGGGTCTCGTGCACGCCGAGGGCGTCGCCGACGGCGCCGTGGGCCTCGTAACCACGCGGGGTGACGGCGATGAACCCGGCGTATTCGCCGGCGGCGGTCGCCACGAAAACGTCGTGGTCGGCCTGCCGCCACTCGAGCGCGGGCGCGCTCGACGGAGGGAGGGATGCGGATGCTGTGAGAGTCAAGGGTCTTTCTGGCGCGCGCCGGCGTCGCGGGTGCGGTGGTGCGCGTAAGTCGAGTTTGGGTGAAACCGTTCGATGTGACGGTCGGGCGTCAGGCGTTCTGCGGCTCCACGATGAGGCAGAGAGGGACGCGTGCATACCCGGTTGGGTGAGTTCAGCCTACACGAGTGGATTGTGCGGCGCCTGTGTGTGTCGGAGTCCGACGAAGACAGCGGGCCTAGGGTCGTGTCGTGGCCATCCCGTTCCGCCCCGTCGCCGTGGCGTTCCGCATCGTCGCGGTCGTGCTGATTGCGACCGGCGTCATCCGCCTGCTCGATCTGTTCACGCCCGACCCGAGCTGGCGCACGCTGCTGTACTTCACCGCGCTCAGCAACGTCCTGGCCCTGGCGTGGATGGCGACCGTGGCGGCGGCGACCGTGCGAGATCTCCTCACGCGCGGACCTCGCGGGCTGTCGAATCCGTCGCCGGAGTTCCACGGGGCGGTGCTCATGGCCGTCACCGTCACGATGCTCGTCTACACGATCGTGCTGGTGCCGACGCTCACCGAAGACAGCTCGTATCAGGCGTACACGCTCACCGACACGCTCGTGCACGTGGTCGCGCCGGCGCTGGTGATCCTCGATTGGCTGCTGTTCACCCCCAAGGGGCGGATGCGGTGGCGCGACCCGCTGCTGTGGGCGCTCATCCCGCTCGGGTACCTCGCGTTCGCGTTCGTGTTCGGGTCGGTCGGCGGCGAGTTCGCCCCGGGCGTGCGGTACCCGTATCCGTTCATGAATCTCGACACGCTGGGCCCGGGCGGCGTGGCGCTCTGGATCCTCGCTCTCACCATCGCGCTCGAGGCCGTGGGCTTCGTCGTCGTCGCGATCGACCGGGCGCTCGGCCGGGTGGGGGACGGGCGGGGCGAGGCAGAAGCGGACGCGGATGCAGGACAGGCGTCCGTGTCCGACCTGCGCGCGCGGGCGTCGTCCGGATTGTGCCGAGGTCCGGCGAGCTAGCCGGGTATCTCCACCGAGCAGCGGATACCGGGGGCTGCGGCGATGCGTGGATCGAAGGTGATGAGCGGGCAGTCGAGCGCTTCGGCGAGCGCCACGTAGACACCGTCGAACACCGTGAGGTCCGCCCGCAGGCTCAGAGCGCGACTGATCAGCACGGCAGGCGGATGCCGCTGCAGCCGCAGCCGTCCCAGGTCTGCCACGGCACCCTCCATCGCGCGTTCGTCCACGCGCTGCGCGATGGCGAGCCCACGCAGCGCGGAAGCGACCTCCACGTCGACGATGTCCGGCGCAACCAGGTCGTCGGCCTCGAGTCTCCAGCGCACCGGGGTCGCTCGAGCCGAGCCGATCAGCGCATCGACCAGCACCGACGCGTCGACGACGATCACGGCATCCGCTCGCGTCCGCGTCGGACCGCCTCGACGATGTCTGCCGGCTCGACGTCGACACCCCCGCCCCGTGCCTCGATCTCGGCGAACAGTTCGGCGGGCGTCGGCTGGGCGACCAGCTTCGCGAGCTCGATCGACAGGTATTGCTGCAGCGAGCGCCCCTGCCGCTTCACAGCTACGGCCGACCATTGGTGCCCGGGCGCATACACGACGGTGACGCTCGCCGCCAGACCCGGCCCGTCGATGCCGGGATGCCGCACACTGGAGACATGTGGTGGCAGTTCCTTCGGGCGGTGCGCAAGCGCGAGCATCGCGTCGCGCCGACGACGTGGGTCGCGGCGATCGCCGCCACCATCTACACGTTCGCGCCGATCGACCTGATCCCCGAACTCGTCCTCGGGCCGCTCGGGTTCGTCGACGATCTCGGCATCTGGGGCGTCTTCGCCGTGCTCTTCGCGCGCGAGAAGGGACGCTGGCAGGCCGAGGTCGACGCCGCGAAGAAGGCCTCTCGCGACACCGGCGGCGGACAGTCGCAGGCCTGAGGCGCCGCAGCTCAGGACTCCGGGTCGTCATGGAACGCCCGGAGCTCCTGCGCGCAGCGGCACGCGGCCGCGATCTTCGCAGCCCACTCCACTGCGGCCTCGCGCGTCGGCACCTCGAGGACGGTGTAGCCGCCCTCGATCCTCGCGGTCTCGGCGTAGGTGCCCGCCGTGACGGTGCCGTCCTCGGAGACCCTGACCGGCGGGATGTCTTCATCGATGCCGCCGCCGAACACCCAGACGCCGGCTGCCTTCGCCTCGCGGATCACGGCGTGCGCGGCTTCGGACACCGCGGGCAGGTCCTCGTCGGGGAACTGCATCGCCCCGCTCGGGAACGAGATCAGGTACTTCGCCATCGCCGACTCCTTCTTCGCTGTCGCCGCGAGAAGCCTAGGACGGGGTTCCGACGCCCGCCTCCCCCGTGACAGGTGCGAGGGTGGTCGGCTCCGGACCTAAGCCGCGAGCACGACGACCCCGCGCGCACGGGCCGCCGAGAGCAGGACCCGGTCGGCCGTGGCGAGGGCGGCTCCCGCCGTTTCGGCCGCGTGGAGGACGACAGCATCGGGCATCCGCAATCCCGTCGCCGCGCGCACGTGCGCGAGCTCGAGTGCGGCATCCGCGCCGAGGGCGAGAGTCGTGACGCCCAGCGAGCGCAGGCCCGCATCGATGCGCTCCGCCGCTCCCAGCTGCGCGGGGCGCACCAGCACCTCGGCGAGCGTGAGAGTACTGATCGCGAGGTCGTCGTCGACGTGCTCGCCCAGGAGCGCGACGGCGGTGTGGTGGTGCGCGTCATCCGCGTCGAGCAGCGCGATCGCGATGCTCGCGTCGAGGACGATCACTCGGGCCACTCGCGCCGCAGGCTCTCGCGGTGGCCGGGCGGGAAGGCTCCGGTCAGACTGCCCGCCAGCGCGGCGAGTGCCGCGCGGCGCCGGGTGAGTTCCTCGGCGCCGGACGCGTGGAGGCTCTCGTATCCGCGAGCGATGAGGCGGCGGAGCAGGGCCGCGCGGTCATCGTGCAGCTCCGGCCACTCGCGGGATGCGGCGTCGAGGGCGCGCGCCACGTCATCGGTCTCGGTGACCATGTGGCGCGGGCGTGTGGTCGGCATGCGGGCAGTGTAGCACCGGGGCTCTGAGTGCAACACCGAGGCGCAAGCGGTGCGACGACCACATGGGACTTTGGTCCTACTCCGGTGGTCAGACCACAACGCTAGGCTGTGATCAACAAATCGCCCCCAGGGCGACACATACAGAGGAAGTTCCAGACGGTCGCCGCAGAAGCGCCGGTGGAGCGCTCGCGCTGACATGCTCCGTTCCCTGAAGGACATTCGCGCACAGCGCCGGAGCCGGCATTCGAAATGTGGCCGCGGTGGCCGTCGGACTTCCTCGAAACCGGGAGCGCGGAGGATCGTCACCCAGCGCACCCGCGAATCCGGCCGGGCCCGAACGATGACAGTTCGGACCCGGCCGGACCCCTGTCCGGGTACAGCACCCGGGCCGCCGCACGAGCCGTGAGACCATCGAGCGTGAGCACGCTGCGTGCACTGTGGGGATCGTCGCATCCGGGGCCGACGCTGGTGGTCACGGCGCTCGCGCTCGCGCTCGGCTGGGCAGCCGGACTCGATCCTGCGCGAATCGCGCTGCTCGGCGTCGCCGTCTTCGCCGGGCAGCTCTCGGTCGGCATCTCCAACGACGCGATCGACGCGCCGCGCGACCGCCGCACGGGTCGCGGCGACAAGCCCGTCGCGCGCGGCGACGTCGGGCTGTCGGTCGCGTGGGGCGCGGCGTTCACACTGCTCGCCCTCGCGCTCGCGCTGTCGGCGATCCTCGGATGGCGGATGCTCGTCGCCCATGCGCTCGCGCTCGGGTCGGCGTGGGCGTACAACGCCGGCCTGAAGTCGACCCCCGCCTCGATCGTGCCGTTCGTGGTGAGCTTCGGGATCTTCCCGAGCCTCGCGACGCTGTCGTCCCCCGACCCCGCGTTCGCCCCCGGATGGGCGTGGATCGCCGGCGGGGCGCTCGGCGCGGCCGTGCATCTCACCAACGTCCTGCCCGACCTCGACGACGACGCGGCCACGGGTGTGCGCGGTCTGCCGCATCGGTGGGGACCCCGCACGTCGACGGTCGCCGCGGCCGTCGCGGTCATCGCCGGGGCCGTGGCGGTGCTCGCGGGTGCCGCCGGCGGCGACCTGGCGACGGTGACGCCCATCTCGTGGGTGTTCTTCGCGGGAGTCATCGCGGTGGCCGCGGTCACCGTGATCATGGTCGTGCGACAGGCGCCGTCGCGCGCACTCTTCCGGCTCGTGATGCTCGCCGGGCTGCTGCTCGCCGCGCAGCTCGTCGCGACCGGGCGAGCGCTCGTCGGCTGATCCCGGCACCGCGGATTCAGGAGTCGGCGTCGAGGCCCATGGCGTACGCGCGGGCGAACACGCGCCCGGTGGCGGGACTCAGCGCGCCGCGCAGCGCCGCCACGCGCACGCGGTGCGCGAGGGGCGGCAAGGGCCTGCCGAGCGCGGTGTTCATCGCCGCGAGTCTCGCCGCCGTGCGCGCCGAGCGCACGCGGCGCTGCTCCCACCGGTGCAGCTCCGGCTCGGGCGCGACGCCCGTCCGGCTCCACTCAGCGAGGAGCGGCGCGAGCGTGATGGCGTCGAGCAGGCCGAGGTTCATCCCCTGGCCGCCGATCGGGCTCACCTCGTGGGCCGTGTCGCCGATCACGAAGAGGCGCCCCCGGCGCAGACTCGGTGCGATGACGCGCCGCACGCCGAACGCGGTGGCCGACTCGACGGCATCCGCCGCGATCTCTTCGCCGCGGGCCCGCAGGGCCGCACGCAGCCGCGCGGTGCGGATGCCGGGATCCGGGTCGCCACCGGGCGGGTCCCACGCCACGAACCGCCGGATGCCGCCGGGCAGCGGGAACGACTCCAGCACGCCCGTCCGGTCGAGGTGCACCACCGCGGTCGTGTCGTCGTCGCGTGCCTGGACCGCGGCATCCGTCATGAGGTAGCGGTCGTGGTACTCGTGCGCGGAGAGCCCCGAGCCGCGGTACACCAGCCCGCGCCCCCAGACTCCCGCGGCCACCACGACGAGCGGCGCTTCGACCTCGATCGGGTCGGCGTTGCGGAGCGCCCGGATCCTGACCGATGCGGATGCCGGCTCGACCGCGGTCACCTCGACGCCGCGCACCGGGTCCGGCGCGTCGCGCGCGAGCACCGCCTCGGTCGCCGCCTGCGGCAGCGTCGCCACGAACCCGAACCTCGTCGCGAGCCGGTCGAAGCGCACGGTTCCCAGCCGCCGGCCGTCGGAGCGTGCTTCGCCGCGCGGCACGCGCTTGGCGACGGCGAGCAGGGCATCGGTGCGGCCCGAGGGTTCGAGCGCAGCGAGCACCGGCGCGTGTACGCCGATCGCGCGCGTTCCGGCGCCGGGGACGGGACGGCGCTCGAGGACCGTGACGTCGAGTCCGTGCCGGGCGAGCTCGCCGGCGAGCAGCATCCCGACCGGCCCCGCGCCGACGACCGCGACGTCAGGCATGGCCGGTCCCCACGGCGAGCAGGCGGAAGGTCGTGGGGCGCTCGACGCGCCACGAGCCCGACGCGCGGGTCTCCAGCTGCTCGCGCAGCTCGGGCACGGTGTAGCTGCGCCGGATCGAGCGCAGCCCGTCGGTGCGCAGGAAGGTGCCGGGGGCGAGCGGTGTGATGCCCAGCGCGTACAGCGTGTACGCGAGCCGGCCGCGTTCGATGTCGCTGTGGAGCACCGGTCCTCGCGAGAGCGCGGCGGAGTCGTCGAGGAATCCGTGCAGGTGGTCGTCGAGATGGTGCAGCACGTGGTTCGAGATCACGATGTCGAACACGGCGCCCTCGGCTCGCAGGGTCGCGGCATCCGTGCACAGGAACGACACGGTCGCCGGCGCCCCGCGCGACGTGGCGACGGCGTGCGCGCGGGTGTCCGGGTCGGCGCCCAGCCACGACGCGTCGAGCCCGTCGCGGTGCGCCCACGCGGCGAGGCGCGCGATCACGTCGCCGCCGCCGCTGCCGAGGTCGAGGACGCGGGCGGGGCGTCCGAGACCGGCGAGGGTCGGGCGCACGTGCGTGCGGTAGACGGCGTCCCAGCCGGCGACGAGCCGGTTGACGGTGTCGAAGCGCCGGAGCGTCGAGCGCAGGCGTTCCGGGTCGCACGCCGGATCGTCCATCAGCTCGCGCAGCGCGTCGTCGCGCACCGACAGGTTCATGCCACGGCGGGGGAGCGCTTGGTCAGGAGCGCCGACTCGACGGTCAGGCCCGGCCCGAAGGCCAGGGCCGCGACACGGGCGCCGTCGGCGAGCGCGTCGTCGTGCAGGAGCGCGCGCAGGATGAACATGATCGTCGCGCTCGACATGTTGCCGTAGTCGCGCAGCACCGTCCGCGACGTCGACAGCGCATCGGGGTCGAGCTCGAGGCCCGCCTCGACCCGGTCGAGGATGCTCCGCCCTCCCGGGTGCACCGCCCACGCGTCGGGAGGAGGGCTTCCGTCGAGGAACCGATCGACGGCTCCGCGGATCTCGCGGCCGACGATCCGTGGCACCTCGGCCGACAGGATCATCTCGAACCCGCGGTCGCCGATCGTCCAGACCATGTCCTCCTCGCCGTCGGTCGTCAGCGCCGTGCCGAACCGGTCGAGGTCGAGTCCGCCGGGGGTGCCGATCGCCGGGTCGGCGGTGATCACGGCGGCTGCCGCGCCGTCGGCGAAGACGGAGGCGGCGACGATCTGCTGCGGATCGGGGGAGTCCCGCACGTGCAGCGTGCACAGTTCGGCGCTGACGACGAGCACGACCGCGTCCGGCTCGGCCGCGGTGATCTGGGCCGCGAGCCGAAGTGCCGGCATCGCCGCCGCGCACCCGATGAAGCCGAGGTGGTACCGCTGGACCGTATCGGACAGGCCGAGGTCGCGCACGAGCCGGTAGTCGGGGCCGGGGGCGAAGAACCCGGTGCACGAGACCGTCACGACGTGGGTGACGGCGGATGCCGGGATGCCGGCATCCGTCATCGCCGCGCTCGCCGCGCTCGCGTACAGGTCAGGGGCGAGGCGCTGGTACGTGTCGTTGCGGGCTCCCGTCGTCGGCGCGAGGAGAACGGCGGCTTCGTCGACGAAGTCCACTCCCTCGACATCCTCGCTGCGGTCGGCGGGGATCGCGGCGGGATCGGCGAGCTGGGTGAGCACGGTGTGACGGTTCTCGATGGCCGCCGCGTCGAACACGGCGCGGATGCGGCGCTGCGTGAGTCGATCGGCTCCCGGCTGCGCGGCGAAGAAGTCCCGAACGCGGGTTTGGTCGATGCGGGTCGGGGGAACCGCAGTCCCGATCGCCACGATGCGAGCCGTCATGGTCACACCTTGGCACGGCCGCGGGGTGGGTGGGGCCGGGGTTGCGCGACGCTCGAAGAACTGTCAGGTCATCTCGGGCACCGGGCGATCCGGGTAGATCTCCCGCATCGCGCGGTCGTACCGCCGCTTCATCAGCAGGGCGTAGAGCAGCCGGATCGGGGCGGGGACGTTGGCGTGGTACCACTCGTCGCGCTCGTCCTCGGGAACGCTCGCCAGCAGCAGGCCGAGCTGCAGCGACATCACGTCACGCGGCAGCTCCTTGCGGTGCGCGAGCAGGGCGGCGCGGGTGTGGCCTTCGAGCTCGTCCCATTCCTTCTGCGTCAGCACGGCGGCGGCGACGGGCATGATGTCGTCCTCCTCCTGCCCGAGGTGGCCGAACAAGGTGTCGCGCAGGGTCTCGATGTCGGTGGCGAACGCGTCGCGCAGCCGCGGATCCGCCGTCGCGACCCACGGCGCGAGCTGCGGTTCGAGGAGCGTGAGCTGCCGCGCGACCTCGGCGTGCTGCGCCTTCATCTGGTCCACGTGCGCGACGCACGCCGGGTCGCGTGCGGTGAGGCGATCCCACAGGACGGTGTCCTCGGTCTCGTGGTGCAGGTGCAGGGCGAAGAAGTCGAGGGACGCGTAGTCCCCGACCAGCGACGAGCGGGCCGTGTCGCCCGCCTTCACCTCGCGCACGAGCAGCGGGAGTTCGCGATAGAGCCACCGGAAGATGCGATGGACGAGGATCAGTCCCGACGGGTCGCAGCCGGGGGTCTGCCCCTCCGGCAGGGCTCCGGACGACGGCAGTCTCTCAGCCATCTCGACCTCGATCCCGCCACGGACGTGCGACGGATGCCGCCTGCGTGGCGAACAGCCGCAGGCTACACCCGGGACGTCCGCGCCGCACCGCCCTCGGCGCGCGCTCGCACGCCGCGCGGACCGTTGTGCGGGCCCGAACGTGGTCGTACGCTCGGGACCGAGGGACGGTGCCCGCGGGCTGGGACGCGAGCGGGCATGGACGATAGGGGTCCTCGTGAGCGCGACCCGGCGCGGCTGGGAACGTCGCGTCACCGTCGACGCGACGGTGCATCACCCTGTCGAGGCGGTGTTCCCGTACCTCGCCGACCCGCTGAAGTGGCGCGAGTTCGCCCCCGCCGCCTTCTTCCGGGTGCAGCTCGACGACGGACCGCCGCGCGTGGGCACGCGATGGATGGCGACCGATCAGATCGGACCCTTCCAGGCCCACTTCATCGACACGCTCGACGCCCTCGAAGACAACGAGCGCGTGGTGTGGCTGTCATCGGCGCCGTGGAACTCGCGCGTCGAGTACGCGTGCGAGGCGGTCGGGGGCGAGACGCGCATCCGCGCGGAGTACGCCGGCGTGCTGAGCGATGCGATGCGCTGGCAGCTCGGCTGGCTGCCCGATTGGGCGACGCACGCGATCCTCGCCCGGGACTTCGTGCGGCTCGATCGTCTGCTGACGCGCCGCGTCTACGCGTCCCGGACGTGGCAGCGGAATCACGCGATCCCGGAGCGCGGCGTCGTGGAGGTGTGAGGATGGGGGTGTGACCGCCATCTCCGCTCGACCCCGCCCCCGTCTGCTGCGGGGCCACGGCATCCGTCGTGCTGCCGTGCGGTCGTCCGCCGCGCCGGCCGGAGCGGGACGCCGGTGAGCGAGTCGGCAGAACGGACCCGCCGCATCGAGCTGACGCTGACCAGGCCCTGGTTCGCGCTGTACGTCGGCGTCCGGCCGACCGTCGTGGTCGCCGGTCGCGGGAACCCGGTGCAGTGGGGCGTCGGCACGTGGCAGCTTCCCGCCGACCACACGGCGACGATCGGGGTGTACCTCTTCAACCGGCTGTGGCGCTTCGGTCAGGCCGAATTCGCCCTCGAGGCCGGGGACCCGCCCGCCATCACCTACCGGGCGCCCGCCATGCCGTTCGGCCGAGGACGGATGCGGCTGACGCCCGAGCAGCGCGGCGACCGCTGAGCGGCATCCGCGCGCGCCGGACCGGGGTTCTCAGAGAGACGGGCGGCGGAGCGTCAACCGCTCCACCGCCCGTCTGCTCATGCCGAGGCCCGGCGATCAGTCGCGCTTGAACGCGTCCTGGACGTCGTCGGCGGCCTGCTTGAGGTTGGCCTTGGTCTGGTCGACCTCGCCCTCGCGCTCGAGGTCCTTGTCGTCGGTCGCCTCGCCCCACTTCTCCTTGGCCTTGCCGGCGGCCTCTTCGGCGTGGTGCTTGATGTCGTCGTCCATACCCATGTCGTGCTCCTTCCTGGGATGAACCTCCATCACACGTCACGAGCGCGGATTCGGGGAGGGGCTGGAACGAATGGTCGTCACGTGCTACATGGGCGGTCGAGCGCCTCGGTCGGCACGGGCGGGTGCCGCGCCGAGGCGGTGTCGAGGGCCGGCTCTAGGCTTTCGGGATGGCCCTTCTCGACCACCTCGGCATCACCGTCGACGATCTGAACGCTGCCGTCGCGCAGTTCGACCCCGTGCTGACGGCACTCGGCTACACCCGTCATGACGAGGACGGATCGGTGTCGTGGGACAACGCCGACGAGACCGAGCTGATCCTCTTTCCCGCGCGCGAGGACGGGACCGGGCCGCACCGGCACGGGCGTGTCGGCTGGCAGCACCTCGCCTTCGACATCGCCACGCGCGCCGACGTCGAACGCCTGCACGCCCTCGCGCTCGCCGCAGGATGGACCGAGGTGCGCGAGCCCAAGGCGTATCCGCGGTTCAACGATCGCTACTACGCCTCGTTCGTCGAGGACGACAACGGCATCCGCATCGAGTTCGCCTACAACCCGCCCCGGAGCGCGGCGACCGCTTAGGCGCGGGTTCCCCGCATCTTCTTCGCTCCGTCCGTGCGGCTTGCGGGTGAGCCGCGGGCGACTGACCGCCCCGACCGTCTCCGCCCGTTGGCACCCTCACCGAGGCGGCGGGCGACGAAGGCGAGCCGAGGCTGAGGCTGGGTATCTCCTGATCCGGCCCACACCGCCCCCGGGCAGTCCTACGCTCTCGTCATGGAAGCATCGCCGCCCGCCATCGCCACGACCGGCCAGCTCCGCGCATCCGGTCACACGTACCGGCCGGTGCGGATCGAGCTGCGCGAGAACCTCCTCGACGCCCTCGCACAGGGCCGGGATCCCTGGCCGGGCATCCACGGCTTCGACACGACGGTCGTCCCGCAGATCGAGCGCGCCCTGCTCGCCGGCCACGACATCGTGCTGCTCGGCGAGCGCGGGCAGGGCAAGACGCGGCTGCTGCGCAGCCTCGTGGGGCTCCTCGACGAATGGTCGCCGGTCATCGAAGGATCCGAGCTCGGCGAGCATCCGTTCCACCCGATCACGCCGGCATCCATCCGACGCGCGGGCGCGGAGGGCGACGACCTTCCGGTCGTGTGGCGCCATCGCACCGAGCGGTATGCCGAGAAGCTGGCGACGCCCGATACGTCGGTGGCCGACCTCATCGGCGACGTCGACCCGATCAAGGTCGCCGAGGGTCGGTCGCTCGGGGATCCCGAGACGATCCACTACGGGCTCGTGCCGCGCAGCAACGGCGGCATCGTCGCGATCAACGAGCTGCCCGATCTCGCCGAGCGCATCCAGGTGTCGCTGCTGAACGTCATGGAGGAGCGCGACATCCAGATCCGCGGGTACGTGCTACGGCTCGACCTCGACGTGCTCGTCGTCGCCACCGCGAACCCCGAGGACTACACGAACCGCGGCCGGATCATCACGCCGCTGCAGGACCGCTTCGGCGCCGAGATCCGCACGCACTACCCCCAGACGATCGACGAGGAGATCGCGGTCATCCGGCAGGAGGCCGATCTCGTCGCCGAGGTCCCGTCGCACCTGCTCGAGGTGCTCGCGCGCTTCACGCGCAACCTGCGCGAATCGGATGCCGTCGACCAGCGCGCCGGCGTCTCAGCGCGGTTCGCGATCGCGGGTGCCGAGACGATCGCGGCCGCGGCCCTGCATCGCGCGACGCGGCAGCACGAGGACGCGGCCGTCGCCCGCCCGGTCGACCTCGAGACCGCCGTCGAGGTGCTCGGGGGCAAGATCGAGTTCGAGACGGGGGAGGAGGGCCGGGAGCGCGCCATCCTCGAGCACTTGCTGCGCGTCGCGGTCGCCGAGACCGCTCGCGCACACCTGCGGGGTCTCGACACCCGCGTGCTCGCCGACGCCCTGCACGACGGCGCGACCGTCATGACCGGCGAGCAGGTGACCGCCGCCGACGTGCTGGCGGCGATGCCGGTGCTCGGCGAGTCCGACCTGTACGACGAGGTGGCCGATCGCCTCGAGGCGAGCACCGTCGGCGAGCGCGCCGGCGCGCTCGAGCTGCTGCTCGAATCGCTGTACCTCGACAAGCGCATCGGCAAGGACAGTGCGGGCGGGGAGACCGTCTATGGCTGAGCACACTGCGGCGCGCGGAAGAGGCATCCGCTGATGCCCCGCGGCTTCCACCGGAACCCCGCGCACACGGCGCGGTACGGGCGGTACACGGGCGGCGATCCGCTCGCGCCGCCCATCGAGGTGCAGGCCGCGCTCGAGGCGATCGGGCAGGACGTGATGGCCGGGACCTCCGCCGAGCGGGCGCTGCGCGAGTACCTGCGCCGCGGCGACCGCCGCAACGAGGGGCTTGACGACCTCGCTCGCCGGGTCCGCGAGCGCCGCGCCGAGCTGATGCGACGCCATCGGCTCGACGGCACGCTCGACGAGGTCCGAAAGCTCCTGGACCGCGCCGTGCTCGAGGAGCGCAAGCACCTCGTGCGCGACGTGCAGCTCGACGACGACGTCCGCGCTTTCTCCGAGATGCGGCTCGAGAACCTGCCGCCCGGCACTGCCGCCGCCGTCACCGAGCTCACCGACTACGACTGGCAGAGCCCGAGCGCACGCGCCGACTACGACCGCATCCGCGAGCTCCTCGGCCGCGAGCTCCTCGACCAGCGGTTCGCGGGCATGAAGAACGCGCTCGAGAACGCGACGGATGCCGACCGCCAGGCGATCCGCGACATGCTGAACGACCTCAACGACCTGCTCGAGAAACGCCGGATGGGCGACGACACGCAGGAGGACTTCGACGAGTTCATGCGCAAGCACGGGGATCAGTTCCCCGAGAACCCGAAGAACCTCGACGAGCTGCTCGACACGCTCGCGCAGCGCTCGGCGGCCGCCCAGCGCATGCTCAACTCGATGACCCCCGAGCAGCGGAACGAGCTGATGAGCCTGTCGGCCCAGGCGTTCGGCTCGCCCGACCTCATGCGGTCGCTGTCGCGCCTCGACGAGAACCTGCAATCGCTACGCCCCGGCGAGGACTGGACGGGCTCGGCATCCTTCTCGGGGGACGAGCCAACCGGTCTCGGCGAGGCGACCGGCATCATGCAGGACCTCTCCGACCTCGAGGCACTGGCCGATCAGCTCGCCCAGTCGTATCCGGGCGCGCGCATGGACGACATCGACCTCGACGCCCTCGAGCGCCTCGTCGGCGAGGACGCCGCCGTGAGTGCGCGGACGCTGCGTGAGCTCGAACAGGAGCTGCGCGACACCGGGATGCTGCACCGCGCGTCCGACGGGCAGCTGCGGCTCACCCCGCGCGCGATGCGGCAGCTGGGGCGGGCGCTGCTGCGCGACATCGCGACGCGGCAGTCGGGGAGAACCGGTCGCCGCGAGACGCGTCACGCCGGAGCTGCGGGCGACCGCACCGGGGCGACACGCGAGTGGGCGTTCGGCGACACCGAGCCGTGGGACATCCCGCGCACGGTGTCGAACGCGGTGCTGCGGACCGTGGCCGATGGCGGCGATGCGTCGTCCGGCATCCGGCTCGACACGCGTGACGTCGAGGTGGTCGAGACCGAGCAGCGCACGCAGGCCGCGGTCGCGCTGCTCGTCGACACGTCGTTCTCGATGGCGATCGACGGCCGCTGGGTGCCGATGAAGCGCACGGCTCTCGCCCTCCACCACTTGATCTCGACCCGCTTCCGCGGCGACACCCTGCAGCTGATCGAGTTCGGGCGCTACGCGTCGGTCATCGACCTCGAGCAGCTCACCGCGATGGACGCCGATTGGGGCAACAAGGGCACCAATCTGCAGCACGGGCTGCTGCTCGCGCAGCGGCACTTCCGTCGCAACCCCACGGCGCAGCCGGTGCTCCTTGTCGTGACCGACGGCGAGCCGACCGCGCACCTGCGCCCCGACGGCCGCGCGCACTTCGCGTACCCGCCCGATCCCCGCACCGTGGCGGTGACGGTGCGCGAGCTCGACACCGTTCAGCGCATGGGCGCGCAGACGACCTTCTTCCGCCTGGGCGAAGACCCGGGGCTCGCGCGCTTCCTCGACGCGCTCGCCCGACGCGCCGGCGGTCACGTCGTGGCCCCCGAGCTGGACGACCTCGGCCGCGCCGTCGTGGACAGCTACCTCGGCTCCCGTCACACCGGCCGCGGGTCGCCCGAGGACTTCGGCGAGATGCTCCAGGGGCGGTCATGGTGGTGGTGATCGCGCCCTCCGGTCGCTGAGCGCCCTGCACCTCGTCGCCGCGCTCCTGGCCCAGGGCCAGGGAGCGAGACCTCTCGGAGGTGGCGGCGCCGCCCGCGGAGCGGATGCCGCGAGCGGCGGCGCCACTGGTCAGTCCGTGTACTCGATCTTCTCGTCGCCGTGGTAGGCGGTGCTGATGGGTGCGGGCTCGCCGCCGGTCAGCAGGTACTGGGTCGCGCGGGCGGGGGTCCGGCCGTAGCGCAGGTGCAGCGGCCAGTTCGCCCAGCCCTCCGGGATGATCACGTATGTCGCCGGTCCTGGGCTCAGGTCGCGGGTGTCGGGGTCGAGGATCTGGTATTTGCCGGCCGGGATGTCGACCCGGAAGCGGTCGGGATGCGCCGCCTCGTCGAGAAGCTCGCGCCGGCGCAGCGCCGAAATCGTCTGCATCAGCACGTAGTACTCGAGGGGGCCGAAGCCGTTGGCGTGCATCGCGGCGCCGAAGCGCGACCAGCGTGGCGACACGTCCGTCCTGCCTGCCAGCGCGGCGCGGGCCATCATGTTCATCGCGAAGGCGCCGGGGAACGCCGGCGGGTAGTCGATGAAGTACCGCATCCAGATCGTGCGCTCGGCTTCGGGGACGTCGCCCCAGTCCTCGGGCCGGGGTCCGGTGTATTTGGGTGTGTGCTCGGTGTCCATGGCGGTCACCTTCCCGGGACGCCGCAGCGCCCCTGAGAGCGGATGCCGCGGCTCGCGGCATCCGTCGACTTGCCCGACGCGGTCGCGGCGGGCCGGTTCTTCCCCTGGGGCACCCCGCTCGACGGAGAGGGTTGCCGGGCAGCCGGCCGGGTACCGACAGCTGCCACTCGTGAACCTGGCTGCGAATGACGTGCTCGTGGTCGCCACCGCGAACCCCGAGGACTATACGAACCGCGGCCGGATCATCACGCCGCTGCAGGACCGCTTCGGTGCCGAGATCCGCACGCACTACCCGCAGACGATCGAGGAGGAGATCGCGGTCATCCGGCAGGAGGCCGACCTCGTCGCCGACGTCCCGTCGCATCTGCTCGAGGTGCTCGCGCGGTTCACGCGCAATCTGCGCGAGTCGGATGCCGTCGACCAGCGCGCCGGAGTCTCGGCGCGGTTCGCGATCGCCGGCGCCGAGACGATCGCGGCCGCGGCCCTGCACCGAGCGACGCGGCAGCACGAGGACGTGGCCGTCGCGCGCCCGGTCGACCTCGAGACCGCCGTCGAGGTGCTCGGCGGCAAGATCGAGTTCGAGACGGGGGAGGAGGGCCGGGAGCGCGCCATCCTCGAGCACCTGCTGCGCGTCGCGGTCGCCGAGACCGCCCGCGCCCACCTGCGAGGCCTCGACACCCGCGTGCTCGCCGACGCCCTCCACGACGGCGCGACCGTCATGACCGGCGAGCAGGTGACCGCCGCCGACGTGCTGGCGGCGATGCCCGTGCTCGGCGAGTCCGACCTGTACGACGAGGTGGCCGATCGCCTCGAGGCGAGCACGACCGGCGAGACCGCATCGTGGTCGGCTCGGGCATCGCCGAGCTGGTGCTCGGCGGCGCGCTCGTCGCGGCCGCGCGCGAGCGGCGGACGGAAGGCGCCGCCGCGGCGCTGTTCTTCGTCGCGGTGTTCCCCGGCAACGTCCACCACTGGCGCACGGGCCGGTCGGCGCCGCTGCTGCGCACCGAGCGGGCGCGCTTCATCCGGCTGTTCCTGCAGCCGGTGTTCATCGCGTGGGCGCTGTGGGGCACCGGGCCCTGGAACGGCCGCACGACTCGTCGCCGCAGCCGGCGGGGCTGAGCGCGGCGACGGACGGGATGCCGACGAACCCGAGGACCGTGCCAGGTCGTTCTGGAACAGGTCGAGCGTCTCGACCTCGAGATCGGGCACGCGCGGCGATTCCCTCGAGTACGGCGGTCGAGACCCGCAGGGTGTTAGAGCTCTCCAGCGGCTCATTGAGCCGTGGATCGCACCGGGTGGCAAGAGCGGTGGTGCGAGACCCGACGTCGGCCCTGGACCCGCGGCGGTGGGCGTCCAGGCGCTGCAACTGCGCCTCTGGCGGCTATCCCTGTGCGCGCCGAGCGCCGTGACGAATCACGAACTGTCGCACGATCGCGACCACGAGGGCCGAGAACAGCGAGAACATGACGCCCGCGAGGAAGAGAGCGGAGTCGCGGAAGGCCGACGACTGACTCGATGAATAGTTGATCGAGACATCCGGGTACGACACGACCGGCTCCACATCGGAGAAGGCGTCGATGACCGTGCGCCGTCCGTCGAGTCCGGGCCAGTTCTCGTCGACGTCGGCGTCGTCGAGCCCTTCGGCTCTCGAGTACGCGAACGACGTGAGCTCCCGATTCCGGTAGACGCCCACGCGAGCCTCGACGTGGCTCGCGCCCTCGGTTGACGGGGTGGCCACCGACAGAGCGGGAAGCTCGAAGCGGACTCCCCACGTCTGCGGCCACCAGAGCCCCGCCAGCGAGACGTCGCACTGGAAGAAGGCCGAGTGCCCGGTCGCGCCGCGCGTGTCGGTTCCCCCGGCCTCGCTCGACTCTGTTGATTCAGGTGGCGTTCCGGTCATCGACCACTCGTCCGGGTCCAGCCAGTCCGGCTCGAGAATCGTGAACGTCATCGCCTTGGCGACGTCGATCGCCGCGATGTTCGACTCCTGGACAGGGCGGCCGTACTGGGCCTCGCGGTCGGACTGCTGGGTGTGGACGCTGTCGACGACGGCCACCCTCTCAGCCGGGGACAATTCGTCGAACAGGACATCCGGCCACACGGTGACTTCGTCCGCGTCGCAGTCCGCGAACTCGTCCGCGGCATCGCCTCCGGCGATGACCGTGATGCCCTGCCGACTGTCACCCGTGGGCTCTTCGTCGGAGGGATCGCTTCGGGAGAGGATCGACTCAGCGCCGGTCTCGTCCGGAGAACCGGTCTTTCCCATGCCGGCCCAGACAGAGATTCGTCCTGCTCGCGGATTCTCGGGAGTCAGGCCGACGAAATTGATGTCGCCCACCACGGCGGCGCTCGGGGTCAATGCGACGACCGCGAGAGCCGACGTCACGCCGCGGTCGGTGGTCTCCGAGTTCGACTGTTCAGCCAACCACCATCCGGCGGCGAACACCGACGCCGCCACGATCGTCGTCGCGATCGTCCTCTTGACCGATGGGACACCACTCATCGCGTCCCCCAGCTGGACCGGCTCACGCCGTAAGCGATGGCTGCGGACAGTGTCGCGAGGCTCAACGATGCGAAGAGGCCCGCGAACAACTGCGATCTGCTCCGCCAACCGGGCGCATCCGACGGCTCCCAGTGAGTCGCGCCGGCCGCCAGTGTGATGCCGATCTCGCCGGTGTAGTTCCGCGCCCACCAGTCCCCGGTGTAACTCGTAATGAGGTCCCGACTCTCATCGATACGACTCTCTGAACTGGTGAATGTCGACCGGTAGAACCTGATGGGCTCGTCCGACTGGATCTCAAGGTCGTAGTCGACCCTCAGGAGGTTGTCTCCGTCCTGCGAGCTGTGGGCGACGATCAGATCGATTCCCCTGAATCGTGTGCGGTAGAGAAGTTCCTGGGTCAGGGCGGACCTGTCGAACGTGCATGTCATCGTCGCTGTACCGAGCTCATAGCTGGTCATCTCGGTCGAGTCGTCCGGCTGCCACTCTCTCGTCACCGAGCCTGCGAGCGAGACGTTCCGCGCGATGAACAGGTCCTGTTCGCGCAGCCAGGACTCGGCTTCGTCTTTCGCCCGTGCGTCGATCCCCGCGACGCCGAAGATCCTCCCTGTTCCTGGACGACGCTCGTTGTAGGCGGTCAGCATCGGCCAGAGGTCGTCGTCGCTGTTGATCCGTTCGGGTTCACCGACGTTTGCGGCCATCCCAGAGCACGTTGGATCGGCCGCCGCCAGTGATCCGCCGATCACCAGGTGCGCGACGGATCCGGGCTTGCCGAGAACTTCGGCGGTGATCTCGAAGCGGCTGCTTGGATCATCGGCGGAGATTGGCTCCGGTGTGGAGATGTCTAGCCAGAGCGGCCCGGTCTTCCCTCCGGTCTGCACGCCGATGAAGGGGACGTCCTCTCGCAGGCTGAAGATCGGCGGTTGGGACAGACTCAGCAGACCCAGCGCGATTGCGGCGAGCGCAACCGCGCCGCCCACGCCGACAAGGACACGTTTTGCGACCTGGCTCATGCCTCTCCCCCGGTAGAGCCGACCTTCACCCCTATGCACAGTCAATATAGGGGGTAGGAACGCCATGAGCGCGAGCACCCACCCGATCGGACGGCGGCGCGGCGGCGGCCGACGAACAGGTCGAGGCGGTGGAGGGCGAGCGACATGGGGTCTCCCGGGCGGGCGCGGTGGTGGACGGCATCCAGCCCACCGAACGCGCCAGACGGGAGCAGTCCCGCGAACCTGACGGATCGCTGACGGCTTCGCTCGCGGGTGCGGGCGATCGCCGTGCGCATGGGAGCTCGCCGTCTGCCTCGCCCGCCCCGCCCCGGCGACCGCTCGCCCGCGCCCGCGACGCCCTACAGCAGCGTGCGGATTTGCGAGGCGGACGGTCGTGGTGGTTCTAGCCGCGAGCGGCGGCGCCACTGGTCAGTCCGTGTACTCGATCTTCTCGTCGCCGTGGTAGGCGGTGCTGATGGGTGCGGGCTCGCCGCCGGTCAGCACGTACTGGGTCGCGCGGGCGGGGGTCTGGCCGTAGCGCAGGTGCAGCGGCCAGTTCGCCCAGCCCTCCGGGATGATCACGTAGGTCGCCGGTCCTGGGCTCAGGTCGCCGGTGTCGGGGTCGAGGATCTGGTATTTGCCGGCCGGGATGTCGACCCGGAACAGGTCGGGGTGCACCGCCTCGTCGAGTCTCTCGCGCCGGCGCAGCGCCGAAATCGTCTGCATCAGCACGTAGTACTCGAGGGGGCCGAAGCCGTTGGCGTGCATCGCGGCGCCGAAGCGCGACCAGCGTGGCGACACGTCGGTCCTGCCAGCGAGCGCGGCGCGGGCCATCATGTTCATCGCGAAGGCGCCGGGGAACGCCGGCGGGTAGTCGATGAAGTACCGCATCCAGATGGTGCGCTCGGCTTCGGGGACGTCGCCCCAGTCCTCGGGCCGGGGTCCGGTGTATTTGGGTGTGTGCTCGGTGTCCATGGCGGTCACCTTCCCGGGACGCCGCAGCGCCCCTGAGAGCGGATGCCGCGGCTCGCGGCATCCGTCGACTTGCCCGACGCGGTCGCGGCGGGCCGGTTCTTCCCCTGGGGCACCCCGCTCGACGGAGAGGGTTGCCGGGCAGCCGGCCAGGTACCGACAGCTGCCACTCGTGAACCCGGGTGCGAATGTAGCAGAGGCGGCCGACATCGCTGCGGGAACTGTCCACAGCGCGGCGAGGCCGGGCGCCGAATCCCGTCAGGGCCCAGGGCCCAGGGCCCAGGGCGCATCGCCGGGTGGCGGAGCGTGGCTTGGTGAGCCGGGGCCGTGCCGAACTTCAGTCCGCGCTGTCGGAGGCCGAGGCGGATGCCGGGACCGCCTTGCGCATGAGCCGGCGCCCGCCCTGGGTGTCGACCGTCTCGTAGCCGAGGGAGTCGTAGAGTCCGCGGGCGACGGTGTTCGCGTCGCTGACCGCGAGGGCGATGGTCGCGTAGCCTTCGGCGCGCGCGAGCTCCTCGGCGGCGAGCATCGCCGACCGTCCGAGCCCCATGCCGCGCCAGTCCTCGTCGATCTCGATGTCCCACACGTAGAACTCGTCGCCGGACGGTCCCGGTCCCACCCACAGGTACCCGGCCTCGTCGTCGTCGACCGAGATCTCGAACACGAAGTGTCCCTCGCGCGGGCCGTGGTCGGTGAAGAGCTCGGGCTCGACGCGAGCGACGTGCGCCTCGATCTCGTCGGCGGTCCGGCCCGACGCGGCGAGGTCGCTGCGGTATCCGGCCATCGCCCGCTCGCGCCACGCCGCGAAGCGGTCGTCGGGGAGGGGCTCGAGGACTATCACGGCACCAGCGTAGGGCGGTCGTGGCGGTCGCGGGGCCCATCGGATGCTGCCGCAGCGGCATCCGTCCGAGAACGGTGATCGCGGGATGATGGACGTATGGCAGGCCCTCACCGTCCCGGACTTCGGGTCGACGCGCGGCTCACGATTCCCGAGCCCGAGCTGTCGTGGCGGTTCTCGCGGTCCTCCGGTCCGGGTGGGCAGGGGGTCAACACGACGGACTCGCGCGTGGAACTGTCGTGGGACGTCGGCGGGTCGGCAGTGCTCTCACCGCACCAGCGCGAGCGCCTGCTCGAGCGGCTGAGCGGTCGCCTCATCGACGGGGTGCTGACGGTCGCGGCATCCGAGCACCGCGCCCAGCTGCGCAACCGCGACGCCGCCCGCGCCCGTCTCGCGGCGCTCGTCGCCGACGCCCTGCGACCGCCGGCGCCCAAGCGGCGGCCGACGAAGCCGAGCCGAGGGTCGCAGGAGCGGCGCCTGAAGGCGAAGAAGCAGCGCACCGACGTCAAACGTCTGCGGCGTCCGCCGAACGACTGACCGCCGCAGCGGCCCTCGAGACCGCTGCACGGCGGGCCGCCTACGCGCGGCCACCCCCGAAGTCAAGGCCGTTGCTCGTGATCCCGCACGCGCGAAGTCTGGGACCTGACAACCCACGACGCGAGGAACGATGCCATGACCAGCGACCCGCAGACCGAAGACCCCGGACGAGAGGCCGAGGAGCCCACCGCGGAGCAGCTTGAGGAACCGAGCACCGAGACGGAGCCCGGCGACGAGCCGAAGGCCGGCGATACCTCTGACGCCGAGCCCAGCCACGAGGCGGTGGGCATCGGCGTGATCACGAGTGGCGACGAGGCCGAGCCGCATCAGGGCGCGGGGGAGGAGAGCGGCGACGCCTCAGTCGCCCAGACAAGCGGAGACGAGGGCGAACAGGGCGGCGACCCTCCGAGCCCCGCTATGACCGACGAGGTTCGCCGGGAAGCCGCCGAGTCTCAGGGATAGCGAGGAACAGCGCCGCGAAACGACGCCACCCCTGCTGGTCGATGAGCAGCCTCACCGCCCCCATACGCGGGGCGGCCGTCACCGGTGCTCTCGGGAGTCGGCGACGATCTCTGCGCTACTCCGTCCGGCTCGTCGGCGCTGAATCGTGTGTAGCTGGGCCAGGGTGCCCCGTGCTCGGCGCACCTGCCCCCGCCCAGCGAGGTTATCGATCGGTGCCTGTCCGGCGGGGCCGATCACGGCAGTCGCGCGGCCTCGATTCGTCACAATCAGCGATTCACCCGCCTCTACGCGTCGAATCACATCGGCGCTCTGGTCGCGCAGTTCTCGGTGACTGATCGAATCCATGTGCCTCACCGTGGCAACCGGGCCTCCCTACGCCCCGACCTCCGCGAACGCCCGCACCGGGAACGTCCCGAACCCCTCGACCGCGGGCGGCGCTGCGGTGAACCGTGCGCCGCGCGGCGGCAGCGCGCCGAGGTTCGTGAGGTGCTCGACCACGTGCACGCCGGCGCCGAGCAGCAGCGTGTGCGCGGGGCGCTCGCCGCCGGATTCGGTGTCGTCGATGTTGACCGAGTCGATCCCGACCAGCACCGCGCCCGCCTCGATCAGGTACGCGGCGCCCTCGCCGGTCAGGAACGGCGCGCCCTTCCCGTACGCCTCGGTGCCGAAGTGACGGTCCCACCCGGTGTGCAGCAGCACCGCGGCTCCGGCGACGTCGCGATCGGCGAGCGTCTCGGGCCGGATGCCGCGGCGGCCGGCATCCCACGCATCCTCGAGGTGGAACACCTCGGCGCGCAGCCCCACGAGCTCCTCGAGCGCGAGCCCCGCGAGGTCGGGCCCCTCGGCGTACCGGTGGAACGGCGAGTCGAGGTAGGTGCCGGTGTTGCCGATCATCGTGATGACGTCCATCGCGAACTCGGTGCCCGGCGCGTAGCGCGAGCGCGAGTCCTCGCGCGTGAGGTGCGGGGTGATCGTGGGCGCGGGCAGCCCCGGATACGTGACGAGCCCCGCCCGGATCGGGTGGCTGAGATCCACGACCCGCCGCCCGGATGCCGGGGGAGCGGCCGGCACATCCCGGCTGCCGCGGTGCGGCTCCTCGACGATCCGCAGCCCGGTCAGCTCGACCCGCTCGACGAGCGCGAGCCCGAGGTGGCGCACCAGCATGAGCCCGATCGCCGCCTCGTCGGCATGCGGCCCGGGCAGGTCGAGCCGGAACCCGGTGCCGTGCAGGTCCCCGCCATTGGCGAAGGCGATCTCGAAGTCGAAGTGGGCGCGGTACTCGGGCATGGGATGAGAGTAGGGGCGAGCGGATGCTGGGAGCCGCGCTATCCGCGGGGTTGGCGGTACGGGGTGGAGGGTTGGCAGGACGGCATGCACACGCTCCCGCACACCTGGGGGATCTCACAACCTCGCGCGATGGATCGACCGTCGCAGTCGCCGCGCAACTGAGAAGCTTCGGCTCGCGCGCTTGTGCGCACACCTTCAGCTTGAGTGGCGCAGATTGACTTGGTCGGCGCTCCAATACGACAACGCGAATGCGTTTCGCGCGCCTGAACTCGTGCCCGGCGCCCGGTGATGTCGTCGGACGGGGCGACCTTGGGCCGGTCGCGGTACTGTGGGTCTTCGCCGAGGGGACCTCCAATGAAGCTCGATTCCGCCGTCATGAAGAAGCTCGACTTCAAGACGAGTGCTGCCTCATTGACTGCAAATGCCCTGGATCGACTACCGCTTCTGATTTCAGAGAAGTGTCTGGCTGGAAACGAGGCAACGATTGTCCGGGAGGTGACCACGGATTACTCGGCCGGCCGAGCCGTCACGTCCTCAACATTCAGCATGCCTCGACGTGGCTTCGGCCCGCGTCCAGTGACTGTCTTGGCTGGGATCGACCGAGTCGCCTACGGTGCGCTCGCGGACAGCCTGCGCCCCGACCTGCCCGCGGAGTCGAGGACTCCGGAGAACTGGGCTGACTTCCGTGGGTTTGGGCTTCCCGGGGCGAACGAGCAGGGCAAGTACATTGTGACCATCGACATCGCTTCGATGTACGAGTACGTCGATCACGAAGTGCTACGGCGAGAGCTGCTGACGCAGTCATTGAACGCGCCAGTGGTCGGGCCTCTCATCGACCTACTCGGAGAAGCATTTCAACGGCCCCGCGGCCTCCCACAGATGATGGGTACCAGCGATCTCTTGGGGGATGTCTATCTCGGGCGGCTTGAGCGGTCCCTGCTGCAGCAGGAGCGACGATTTCGTCGGTATGTGGATGACTTCCGGGTGCTTGCCGACGATTGGGGCGCAGCAAACCAGATCATTGAGGAAGCTGCGGAAGTGGCACGTTCACTCGGCCTGATCCTCTCCTCGGAGAAGACCTCGATCAAGCGTTCAAAGCGATTCCAGGAGGAGGATTCACTCCTTCAGCAGATTGTCCAGAAGTACTTTTCCGAGGCGGTGGATTCGCTCACCGTGACCTTCGATGACCTAATTGGGCCGTACGGCGAGCCAGCCGTCTTCGAGGACGAGCCTGACCACGATGAAGCGCTTCGTGAGGCGTATCGGCAGGTGCTCAACGACTGGATGGAGAACTCACGCTCGGAGAGCGGCATTCCGACGCGCCTTGCGGGTCGAGCTATCCAAGGACTTGACGAAGCGCCTGAGCGCGTGCCGAACAGGGTGCTCCGGGAGTTGGTGTTTCGCGATCCCTTGCGTCTTTCGACTGTGATTCGCTACATCGCGAAGCGCTCAGAACCGGAGGAGAACTGGAAGTCGCTGAGGAAGCTCGTCACGATGAAGCGCCAGAGTCCGTGGGCGAAACTCTGGCTGCTTCAGGCGACTTCTGACCAAGGGGTGGTGGGAGAAGCGAAAGACAAGCATGCAAAGACGGTCGCCACGTGGGTTCGTGCACAGCTCGAAGATCCTCATGAGGTGGTTCGTGCTCAGGCGGCGTGGGTGGTGGCGGAGATGGGCGTCCTGCGTCCGCGGGATGTTGGTCGTCTGTACAGCGCGGCAACGTCCATCACGCGCAACGGACTTGCAGCTGCTCTAGGAAGGTCCGGAGCATCAGACTCGGACCCAGTGAGTCGTGCGATCACGCAGTCCTCGCGATTGAGCCGGGCGGCCTTTGGGTGGGGGAGCAAACAGGCTGACGGATGATTCCCAAGACAGTTGGTCGACTGGCGGAGCGCGCGCTCTGGGCGATTGCCGATTCTCACTCCAACGGCACCTCGCCGGAACTTGTCGTTCTGAGGTCATGCGCGTTGACGGAGGGCTACGTCGATGACTTGCTCGACCAACTCTCGGCCGCTGATCTCCACGCAGCTAGCGACTTCCAGGAGCTCGCGTTCGGCCAGGTGCGGACTCAGCTTCACCAGTCCTGGCAGAGTCGTAGGCAGTGGTTGAAGGATGGGTTCGGCATATCGATCGCTGGGAGTCAGGCCGCACAGGAGTTCGATGTGCTGGTGGAACTCAGAAACGCGCTCACGCACGGCGCCGGCGAGCTCACGAGGCTCCAGAGGAATCGGCTGTCGGACCAGCTCGCGCTGGAAAGCAAGCTTGTCTCCGTCATGAAGCTCGGAATGCGTGGCAATCGTCTCAACTTGACGGCCGAGACTTCGGTAGCAGCGGTCAAGATCGCATGTAGCTACGTGATCGCGCTTGACTCGGGGGCTCGGGCAAGGTGAGCGGTCTACGCAAGCGAATCTTCCACGCGTGTGTTCCTGACGCCCTTAATGTAGGGCAACCCTTGGGGGGAAATGCCGACCAACCGATCGAGCACGCTCACGCGCAGGTTGGGCCAGTCGCGGGTCCGGAGAGATGGCCGAAGCGCAGCGCCGCAACAAGCAGTTTCAGACCAGCCCAGCAGAAGATCAGATCGGAGCCGTGCGAGTAAAGTGTCGCAGCGGCTGGGTAGTGGCTTGGCGCGTGCGCGAATTGCGGCCGAGTGACGTCGATAGGATCGGCCAAAGAGCTAGCTCGAACGGCGGGGGCAATGCAGGGCACAAGATTGATCTCCATCGCGTCGGACTTTTCCCGAACCGGTATGTTCGTTGATGCGGCGGCGACGACGATGTCGCTTGAGGTTTCGCCCGACAACAACAGCCCTCGGACTCAGCCGGAGTCTTGGGTGTCAGTGCTGATTGGAAGGAATGGGCTCGGCAAGAGCAGGGCCCTCGGCGCCATCGCGTCCGTATTCGCATCGGCGCGGAGCGGGCGCATGCCACTTCGGAGTCGCAGCGACTCCAATTGGCGACTCCGCTACCGGGTCGGCGACGACGATTGCGAGCTATGGACGGCGGAGCGTGGTCGAATATATGGGACAAGAAATGGGCAAAACTGTGATCCGGAAGTGATCCCCT
This sequence comes from Microbacter sp. GSS18, assembly GCA_029319145.1. Classification (NCBI taxonomy): domain Bacteria; kingdom Pseudomonadati; phylum Bacteroidota; class Bacteroidia; order Bacteroidales; family Porphyromonadaceae; genus Microbacter; species Microbacter sp. GSS18. The sequence goes on from CP119753.1 coordinate 167,623, forward strand.
TGCCCTCAAGGGTTATCGCCATTAGCACTACTGCGATGGACAAGTTCCCGTTGCCACCGAGGGAGGATCTTCGGGGTGACTCTATCCACGAGGGCATATACAGCTACCTCGGCCTGCGCGACCGCTCGGGACGGGCGTCCGCCACCGCAGTGGCACTCTACGCACTCGAGGCGTTGGTCGAGGCGACAGAATCGACTCAGCAGCGGCGAAGGAGAATCGCTCAGGTCTTCAAGTTCTTGGGGTACGCGCCACGTGTTGAACACACGTATAGATGGCGCTACTCGTCGATCCTTCGTTCTGAACGTGGTCTGAGGGACCTGCTGGACGAAGAGGAGGGGGCGGTTGCTGCGCGCAGCGTCTCCGTTCGCCTTCAACGGATGGTGGACCGCGACGAGAGCATTCTGGATGAGCTCCAGACGATCGTCGATAACTTGAGATCTAGCCATCCGACGCGGGAGGTGCGCCTTACCGCTGACTTTCGAAGCGTCGGAACAACCGAGCTAGATCGATTTCGGGACATGCAGCTCCTCAAGAGAGCCGGGCTTGTCGAGCTGAGCGCCGTGGAGCTAGAACGCGAGGACGGTGGGTTGAAGGTGGACCTTCGCGAGGTTAGTTCGGGGGAGCTCTCGCTGGTGACGGCGTTTCTCGGGCTTGCCGCCGTAATTGAGAACGACGCGCTCGTCCTCATTGACGAGCCTGAGGTTAGTCTTCATCCAGAGTGGCAATCGCAGTATCTCGGCTTACTAACGAAGGTCTTCTCGAGCTACTCAGGTTGCCACTTCGTTGTCGCCACCCATTCGCCACTCGTTGTCTCCGATGTTTCCCCTGATGCCGCGAATGTCGCTTCCTTCGATCCGAAGCGTCAGGTCGCTGAGCCGGGCGCTGACTATGCGGGCGACTCAGTCGATGAAGTTCTGGTTCGCGCATTCGACGTGCCGGGCAACAACAATCTCTACCTCAAGCAACGATTGGTGGAAGCGCTGCGCTTGGCGGCAGACGGCGCCGCGGCATCGCCAGAATTCAGAGCCGCGATGGAGCCCTTATTGGAGATAGCACCTCGCCTCGATCCTGGTTCTCCGACGCTTGGACTGATAGAGCAGCTCCGCAAAGCACGAGAGCGTAGCGCAGACTGATGGAGGTCGTGAGTTTCTCCGCTGATCAGCTTGCGTTGATAAAGGACTTGTGTGGCGCGGAGCCGTGCGCGCCGAGCGCGTGGGCTGAAGACTCGGTCAAAGATCTCAAGGCGACGATCAAGTCGCACTACATTCATGCGCAAGCCACCACCTGCTGCTACTGTCAGCGCCACCTCGCTTCCGAGAATCACCGCGTATGGGATATTGACCACGTTGTTCCTCGGTCGACGCACCCGAGATTCATGTTTGAGCCGCTGAACCTCGTCGCATGTTGCCCCGACTGCAACCGTGCGAAGAAGGACCAGCGGGTCCTCAAGAACAACCGACGGAAAAAGTATCCGACGAAGTCGACCGACTTCCTGATCCTTCATCCGCACTTTGACGAGTATGCGGACCACATATTTCGGCAGCAACATGTCTATCTCGGCAAGACAGAGAAGGGCAAGCGGACCATCTATGTTTGCGATCTGCTGCGGTTCGCTCAGAAGTACATCGCGTGGCCGAACGCCATAACCGACTCGCGGTTCGAATCCGAAGTGGACGTGATTGTCGCGGGTGGCTCAGACGGCGCCGCGGCGGTCCAGCAGATCGCTCGGTCGCTTCAGATTTAGGATCGTCGGAGCGAACCCCGAGGAGTTCGTCAAGCACGAGCCTCGCGAGGTCGGTCCCGTCGTCACAGGGGCGGAACGAAGAGTCGACGAAGGTGCCGGTGTTGCCGAGCAACGTGATGACGTCCATCGCGAACGCGGTGCCCGGCGCGTAGCGCGAGCGGGAGTCTTCGCGCGTGAGGTGCGGGTGATCGAGGGTGCAGGGAGGCGCGGGTAGGTGCCGAGCCCTGCCCGGATCGGGTGGTTGAGATCCACGACCCGCCGCCCGGATGCCGGGGGAGCGGCCGGCACATTGCGGCTGCCACGGTGGGGCTCCTCGACGATCCGCAGCCCGGCCAGCTCGACCCGCGGGATCACTGCGGCTTCGTGGGCAGAGGGTGGGGATCCGCGCATGGCGCCCTGATCGTTGTTCGGGTCTCAACTAGGTTGGCAGCTGGAGCACTTGCAGCGCAGATCGGAGCATCGATGAAGGCAGTGGACGCGAACCTCCTGGATCTGTTGAAGGTGACGAGCCAGTTTGAAGTGCCGATCTACCAGCGAGCGTATGCCTGGGGCGAGGACGAGTGCGACCAGCTGTGGAGGGACATCCTCCAGGCTGGAGCAAGCGACGAGCTCGGAGCGCACTTCACCGGCTCTGTCGTCTATGTAGAGAAGGCAGCGGGAACGAGCACGAACCAAGCCCCCAATCTCATCATCGACGGCCAACAGCGGGTGACGACACTGACCCTGATTCTCGCGGCCCTTGTTCACCGCTTGGACCGTGAGCCGGCTGACCGTCAGGAACCACTCGAAGGCTTTTCGCCCGAGGAGATCCGCGTCTCCTACTTGGTCAATCGGTTCAAGTCAGATGACAGAAGATACAGACTCCTCCTCTCCCAGGGTGATCGGGAGGCGCTCATGGCAGTGCTAGACGAGCGGCCTGATGTACGTCGCGTTGGGAGGGTATGGGAGAACTACGACTTCTTCGTTTCCAAGATCGCAGACAAGAAGCTCAATCTGGCCGCGCTCTGCGCCGGGCTGGCAAAGCTCACTGTTGTCGACGTGCGTTTGCAGCTCGGAGTCGATCATCCGCAACTGGTGTTCGAGGCGATGAACTCGACGGGTAAGAAGCTTTCGCAGGCAGACCTGATCAGGAATTTCGTGCTCATGGATCTGCCGCCCGATCATCAGTCTCATCTTTATCGGAACTACTGGCGACCGATGGAACTCGATTTCGGACGCTCCGGACAGGACTCTCGATTCGACGACTTCGTTCGGCACTACTTGACTGTGATGACAGGGAGCATTCCCCGGCTCGCGGATGTGTACGACGCGTTCAAGGAACACGCCAGGGCCCGAGCCCAGGAGGGTCAGTCCATAGACGAGTTGGTGATCGAGTTGCGCGACTATTCGGTCCGCTACGGTGCTATCGCTCTTGGCATGGAAACGCACCCTGGGCTGAAATCGGCATTTGCGGACCTCGCGCAGATTCGTGCAGATGTTGTGTATCCCTTCCTTCTCGAGGCGTACACAGATCGCGACCTCGGGGTCCTGAGTGCCGACGAGCTTCTCGAGATCGTCCGACTTGTCGCGTCCTATGTCTTCCGCCGCGCGGTTGTCGGACTCGCAACGAATTCGCTGAACACAACCTTTCAGACCTTCTCACGTGCTGTTCGCAAGGACGCATACGTCGAGAGCGTCAAAGCCCACTTCTTGAAGATGCAGGGCTATCGCGTCTTCCCGAAAGATTCCGATTTCGAAGAGAGCTTGCGGTCAATAGACCTGTATCACTTCAAGCGTCGCTCGTACTTCCTCCGGCTACTTGAGAATCATGGGCGCAAGGAGCATGTGTCGATTGAGGAGTACACCATCGAGCACATTCTTCCTCAGAATCCTCACCTTCGCGCTGAATGGCGGCAGGACTTGGGGCCAGAGTGGACCGAAGTGCAGGCAAAGTATCTCCACACGCTGGGGAACCTTACGCTAACCGGATACAACTCCGAGTACTCGGATCGACCGTTCAGCGAGAAACGTGACATGGAGGGCGGATTCCGCGATAGCCCGCTCCGACTGAACCGCGGTCTCGGGCAGCTGACTACGTGGAACGCCTCAGCGATCGAGGAGCGCGCACGGGCTTTAGCCGGTGAAGCTATCGCGATCTGGTCGAGGCCGGTGCTCTCGCCGGAGGTTCTCTCGAAGTACCAGGAGTCCCGCGCGATTTCGGGGTACTCCATCGAGGACCACACATACCTGATGCGCCCAGCCCGCCGCGCCGACTTCGAGCGACTACGAACGGCTATCGTCGCACTTGATCCATCCGTCACGATTCACTTTCTGAAGCTCTATGTCGCATTCAAGGTCGAGACGAACTTCGTCGACGTGATTCCGCAGGCAGCGCGGTTGCTCCTCACTCTGAACATCCCGGCAAACACTCTGGTTGACGAGCGCGGGATCGCGCGCGACGTCAGCGGAATGGGGCGGTGGGGCAACGGTGACTACGAGGTGCCACTGGACGAAACCAGCGACTTCACATACGTCATGGGTCTTGTGCGGCAGGCGTACGAGTATCAGCTAGGAGACTCATAGGAGGACCCCGGCGAATCACGTCGCGGGATCGCGCGCGCTGAGATCGACCGCGCAGTGGACTCGCGAGTTGAACGGATGCCGCGCCGTGCTGAGAGCGGCGAGACCACAAGCAGTCTCGTGGAGCTGCGCGACGCGCCCGATAGGGTCGGAATATGGGTTATCTGCCGCCGCTGACGATCGCCGAGACACTCCGTTCGATCCAGAAGGGCGAGCTGATCCTCCCGGCTATCCAGCGCGAGTATGTCTGGCGGCCCAAGCAGATCATCGCGCTGTTCGACTCCATCATGCGCGGCTATCCCATCGGCGGATTCCTTTCCTGGCGAGTCGAGCCCGCGACCGTCGATCAGTTCCGGTTCTACGGATTCATGCGCGACTTCAATGAGTTCAGCAACCGGCACAATCCGACTCTGGACCTTGCCCCAGGCCAGGCGGTGCGTGCAGTACTCGATGGGCAGCAGCGACTCACTTCGCTGAATGTCGGTCTTCGCGGCTCGTACGCGTTCAAGAACGCACGCGCCTGGAGCAACAACCCCGACAACTACCCCACGCGTCGCCTCTACCTCAACGTCATGACGGAAGCGGGAGACAACGAGGCCGGGCTCCGATACGACTTCCGATTCCTCACCGACGCGAACGTCAAGGAGGCTGCGGCCGCCGAAGACCCGACACGCGTGTGGTTTCCGGTCTCCAAGGTCTTCGAAACCGATGACTTAGGCGACCTGTGGGATCTCGCTGGAGAAGCGGGCCTCGCGAACACCAAGTCGGCGCGCAGCATGCTCAGCCAGCTGTGGAAGGCGGTCCACAGCACGCAGTCGCTGTATTTCTACGAGGAGGCGGAGCAGGATGTCGAGCGCGTGCTCGACATCTTCATTCGCGTGAACTCGGGTGGGACCGTGCTGTCGTACAGCGACCTTCTCCTCTCGATTGCGACGGCGCAATGGAAGGAGCGCGACGCGCGTGCTGCGATCCACGGTCTCGTCGATACGCTGAACACGACAGGCGGAGGATTCAGCTTCTCGCGCGACGTCGTGCTCAAGTCCGGACTCGTGCTCGCCGGCGTGAACGACATCGGGTTCCAGGTCAAGAATTTCACCGCCGACAACATGGCGAGGCTCGACGAGCAATGGGACGCCATCAGCGACTCCTTGAAGGTGGCGGCGGGACTCCTCAGCGACTTCGGTCTGTCCGGCGCAACCTTGTCGGCGAACAGCGTCCTCATCCCGGTTGCGTACTACATCCACCGCCGCCGATTGACCCAGTCCTACCGAACCGCACCGGCCGAGGCAAGCGACCGGGCAGCAGTGAAGTCGTGGGTGCTCCGCTCGCTCATCATGCGCGGGATCTGGGGTTCAGGGCTGGACTCGCTTCTCCGCGACTTGCGGCAGGCCATCCTCGACCACGGCGCGACCGCGTTCCCGGTCGCGGAGATCGAGCGCCGTATGGCCGCCCGCGGAAAGTCGCTGCTATTCGGCCCGGAGCAGATCGAGGACATTCTTGCGCTCGCCTATGGCGGTGCTCGCACGTTCGCCGTTCTCGCGACGCTCTTCCCTCACGTCAACACGCGAAACGTGCATCATGTGGACCACGTCTTCCCGCAAGCGTTGCTGAGTCGGGGGGCCTTGAAAGATGCCGGCATCGCGCGCGATGACATCGAGAACCTGATCGGTGCGAAGGATCTGCTCCCGAACCTCCAGCTGCTCGAGGGGCCTGAGAACATCTCCAAGTCGGACCGTTCGCCGGCGGCATGGGCCGCCGAGACCTTCGACTCGCAGGATGCTCTCGAGGCCTACAAGGCACGAAACGCCCTGCCGTGGCTGCCCGCGTCTGCGACTGACTTCGCACAATTCGCTGAGGAGCGCCGGACGATGCTACGCGGTCTGTTGGAGCGCACCCTCAATGCCGGCCACGAGGCCGAGGTGGCCGCGCCCGCGAGCGCGACAACCGCGGAAATGAGTATCGAGGACGAGCTTGCCGAGGCAGCGTTCGATGAACAGTGACTTCGGGTCGACCCTCCGTCCGCCTGTGCTGAGCGGGGTTCCGGAGGAGGATCTCGCGGCCGAGCTTGCGTGGAGGTCGTCGGCATGGCGCGCCCTTGTGTCGCGTCACCCGACCGCCGTCGCTCCCGCCGCCACGATTCGCGAGCTCGAACTCTACAAGGGCTACCGCGGCGTGTGGGTCGATAAGAAGCGCACGGCATCGGTGTGGTCACCGAACGGCATCACGATCGGCGTACGCCACGATGGTTCGAGCTACGCCGACCGGTTGTCTGAGACGGGGCTGATCTACAAGTTCCCCGAGACGGAGGTGCCCGGGTACGACGAGATGGAGGTGGAAGCGACACGGACCGCAATGCGTCTGGGCCTGCCGATCTTCGTGGTCAGCGGGCACAAGGACGCGCCAACGAGGGACGCGCGATTGGCGTATATCGCAGCCTGCAACGACGAGGCTCACGAGTTCCTTCTGACGTTCGTAGATGCGCCGATCGCAGCACCCGCATCCCTCTCTGTGTCCGTCTCGACCACCCAGCGCGGCTGGATCGCGGAGCGCGTGGTGTCGAAGCCGAATGATCGTCGCTTCGCCTTCGAGGTCGTCGAGCGGTACGGGCCGGCATGTGCTGTGTGCGAGATGGGGGAGCGCGAGCTTCTCAACTCCGCACACCTGCGCCCGCGATTCGCGAAGGGGACGGATGACCCTGCCAACGGTCTCGTTCTCTGCGCCAACCACCACATCGCAATGGATGCAGGATTGTGGCGGATCGATCCGGAGGGGTTGCGTGTTGTGCCGCGACCGGGAAGGGACCTCGCGTACATCGGCATCACTCGGTTCGACGTGTCCCATCTTCGCGCTCGTCCGAGCCGGGAGTCACTCGAATGGCTCTGGCATCTGAAGTTCAAGCACGTCAATTCCGCCATCCGGCCCCGTCGATAGCCGTGGCCGGGTCTCAACGTCCGGTGATGCTCCTCACCTGGCCCTCGATCCGCGACGCGACATCCGCAGGATCCTGATGCTCCCAGAAACGCATGACGGTCCAGCCCGCGTTCTGCAGCCGTTCATCCGTGTCGCGGTCCCGCTCGACGTTCGCGGCGAGCTTCGGCCCCCAATAGTCCGCGTTCCGCTTGGGCGTGGTCCCGTGAACAGGGCATCCGTGCCAGAAGCATCCGTCGATGAAGACCGCGATGCGTGCGCGGGTGAAGACGACGTCTGCACGTCGTCGCAGATTGGGAACGGGCGCGAAGTCCACGCGATATCGAAGACCGCGCGCGTGCAGCTCCCGGCGCACCGCCAGTTCCGTCGATGTGTCGCGACGCTTGTTCGCGAGCATCGACTTCCGCGTTCCTTCGGAGGAAGCCCAGGATTCGGTCATCCTTCACCCTCAGCCCAGATCGCTGATTGCTCCGGCCTGCCGCAGCTTGGTGAACCGCTGCCGCATGTGCGAGGCGAACCCAGCGTCGTGCACGATGACACCCGCCTCGAGGTTTCGTTCCGCTCCAGCAGTCGAGAGATTCGCGCTCGTCACGAACGCGCTCCGTGAATCCACGATCACGACCTTCGAGTGCTGCGCGGAGTAGTGCCCGTCCGGATGCACGTACGTCCAGAACCTCGCACCAGCGAGCTTCTGCTGCAGCATCGCTGCCGTCTGCCCGTCCTTGAGCTTGGAGTCTACGAGCAGGGTCGTGCGGACACCGCGCGCGATCGCCCGCCACAGCGCCTTCACGAACTCCGAGTCAGCTGTCGCCGAGAAAGTGGAGGCGAAGACGTCCTCATTGGCCTCGTCGATGAGGTGCGCGATCGCCGACGTGGTGTGATCACCGTCGCCATCGAAGGTCGGGCCGCTCCAAACCGCGCGGATGTCGGTCGCATTCGTCTGTGCCGCGGTGGCGAAGCCGCGCAGCACCGCCGCCAGCATCGGGCCGCCGACCGCCTCGTACCCGGCCTTCAACGGCGTCGCAGCCGGGGAGCCCTGCGGGAGCTTCTCGACCGCTTTCGATAGTCGTCCGTCGATCTCCAAACTCGAGGCCACCTTCAGCGCTGCCGCTGGGGTGAGCGTCGAGGCGAGTTCGACGAACGGCTCGGCCATCAGCTGAAGCTCGCCGAGATGCCTGCGAGTAGCGGCTTCACGTCCAACGATCCTGCGTGGAGGTCGAGGATGAACCGGCGGTCGAGGAAGCGATTCGCTCGCTCGCATGACGTCTCCGACAGGAATGCGCAGAAATGGCAGGCCGCGCCGTGCAGGAAGTCCTCCTGGTTCTTGGGCACACGGTGCGCGCAGATCGGATCGGATGAGCACCGCTGCGCACGATGCACCGCATCCTGCATCACGGACTCCAGACGCTCGGTACGAGCCAAGTCCACCAGGCCACCGAGCGTTCCTTCGCTATCGGGCGATGTGGTCGTGATCAGGATGCCGGCGGCCGGATCCCGTCCGTCTGATCCACGCCATGCGTAGATGCGCTCGGAAAGTGATGCGGACCCATACCCGCTCGACATGGCCATCTCTCGAATCAGCAGATGCGACAACGTGTGGAGGGCCCAATAGCGTGGCGGCGGCATCCGGTCATCGGCGCTGACGGCCACTGCCGTCGTGCTCTGCCGGCGGGCGAGGTTCCGCTCGTGGGCCGCGCAGTGGTCAGCCCAGACCTCGCTGTTCAGGACGCCACTCTCCCAGGCCTCGACGGTGGCTTCGTCGAAGCGAACGAAGACTCCCTCGCCGCGGTCTTCGGTCGCGGGTACCCATTTCGGCTTGCCCGACAAAGCGATCGGAGCGATGCGCGTCGCGTCGTCCCCGACGCGGTCGAGTGCGTCGATGCGGGTGAAGCCGATGAACGCGTTGGCCTTTCGGATGCGGTCCACCGCCACGACATCGCTGATCGCCGAGCCGAGCGTCGCGGCGACGGGAACGGGATGCACCTTGAAGCCGTTGCGCCGGTCCTCGGCGAGGAACTCCGTCGGATGCGTCAGCGTCTCCCACTCGGGAACGAGAAGGTGGTTCGGGTCGTATCCGACCGGGCCGGAGGCCTCGGGCGTAAGAGGCGGGAGCGTGCCGCGAGCGACCTGGACGGCCGTCCAGAGATCCTCGTCGGAGATCCCCTCGAACCGCTCGGTGATGCTCTCGGGTGCGTACATTCGCCATCCGCTGACCGCCGCAAGAGATGTCAGCTTCGACACCTGTATGGGCGGCAGGCCCAAGACTTCCGTGACCGTGTCGGCAGGCTGCGGCACCTTGCGTGAAGGCAGGACGAGAACACTGATGGTCGCGGGGAACCACTGGTTCGCCGCACCGAGGAGCATGAGTCGGACTTCACCCTGGCACGGGTCGTCTGCGGACGCGTACGACGGAAGATGCGGATGCCGCCCGCGACAGTTCGGCAGCGAGTCCGCGCCGCCGGCCCGCGTCAGTTCGACGATGTTCCGGGATGTGCCGCAGGCGACGCACTTGATCGATACTTGTGGTCCGAGGTTCGAGCGCCATTCGAGCATTCGCATCTTCGGCTGCGCAACGCACTCTGTGCGGTGGCCGTCGGCGCCGTGCACCCAATCGACGTACGGGAACTCGTCCAGGTGCCCATTCGTGCAGGCGATCAGGTACCGGGCCGGTACGGCGACGCGGTCACGGGCCTTGCCGCCGCTGTGGCGCCCCTTGCACCCTTTGTGCACGAACCGAGCCAGATCGGGGCGGTGCTTGCGCGTGTTCTCGAACTCGAAGGTACTCGCGGCGGACGCGGGCGCGAGCAGATCGCATCCAGTACAGCGGAGCCATTGAGGGAAGACCCGGGTGGGAATGCCGATGGGCGTCGTGTCGCCGCCGCGCTCGTCGGGCAACCACGGCGGCTGGCGGAGTTCGCCGACCTGCTGACCGAGCTGACGGCGAACAGCCTCGACCAGACGCGGAACGAGTACGAGCGGGGGGTCGCCACCCATCCTCGCGTACGCCTTGTCCCAGGAGTCGATCCCCTGGGGCATGACGGCGATCTGAGGGAGGTCGACGGTCGCGCCGATGCCCGACGTGTACAGCATCGCGTTCGGCCGGATCGAACCGATCCGCGCGCGATTCTTCGGCTGCCCTGCGCCCGCGTAGGGGTCCGCGACGTCACCAGGGACGCCGACAACAGGGTCTTCCGCATCGGCGGTCGCCTGCGCGGCGGAACCGTTCTCTTCAGTCACTTGGCATCCTTCTTCGCCTTGACGGTGAATGTCCACTTCGGCGTCGTCGCGGTCACGGGTTCGGCGAGCTTGCCGGGGAAGGGCGACACGAGCAGATCGATTTCGGGCTGCACCTCGCGCATCGAGTTGGCCACCTGGAAGAGGCGATCGCCTTCCTCGCCGATGGAGTCCTCGGGGCTGATCAGCAGAGGTTCGACGATCTGGTGAGGGAGTGTCTTCTTCGAGTACGTGAGCGCGCCCGACGTCGCTGTCGCCCGGTCCGTCCACTTGTCGAGCCGCAGCACGATCTTGCTCTTCATGCTCGATGCCGCCCCGGTGTCGGCTGCGATATCGACACGCGCGACGAGCTTGTCGACGATGGCATCGACAGTCGAGCGTCGGACTGTGATGCGGCCGGCGCCGGTGTTGGCTTCTGCAGAGAGCGACTCGCTGGGTGTCGCTGTTGCGTCGATCACACGCGCAGCCGAGACGATGAGGCCGGTGAGCCCGCGCTCGAGCGCGGCTTCTGAGAACGGCGTGACAGACAGCGCCTCGACGTTCGCGTAGAACGTGTCGTGGTAGTGCTCGAACTGCTCGTAGTGAGCCATGTCGCGCGGTCGCGCACGGTTAGCTAGCGTCACCACGAGCCCCGGCTTCGCTCCTTCTCGTCCGACGCGGGAGGACGCCTGGATGTACTCCGCGGTGTTCTTCGGCTGACCCACGATCATCATCAGGCCGAGTCGAGGTACGTCCACGCCCACCTGGAGCATCGAGGTCGCGAGCACGACGTCGTACGGCAGTTCGCGCGGGGCGAGTTGCTCGCCGGCCTTGAGCTTGGCCGCGATGACGGCCCTTCCGGCGGTCGTGTCAGTATCGGCGTCGAACGGCGATGCCAGGTGCGTGAGCGTCTTCCCGATCTCGGAGGATGAGATGCGAGAAGTCAGCTCGCCGAGCTTGAGCGGTGTGCGCCGTCGTGGATATCCGGTCGACTTGTCAGGGTTGCTCACCCGTGTCGTCACGTCATCCTCGAGGTACCGGCGCATACCGGCCAGTTCTCGCGTCGCCGAGAAGTAGTCGACGAGGGTGAGGTACGGCTCCGCTGCCGCGCCATGCGCGTCGAACAACCTCTGACCGGCGAGCAGGAGGATCTCGCTGAGGCGGATCTCTGCCAGTGTCAGGCGAGCGCCGTGAAGGCACACACCGAGGTAGCGACGTCCCGGGGCCTCGTCGAGCGGCACTTCCTTCGAGAAGAAGGTGTCGCTCACGCTCAGCACCTGCGGCGGGAACACCTCGACGTCTCGGGCATACAGCCGTTGGACCTGCGCGGCCGCCTTCCGAACGGTAGCCGTCGATGCGATGACGAGCGGCTTCACCGGCTTCGCTGCACCGGGCGCACCCAGTTCCCAGCTCGACAGGACGTCGATCGCGCCTTCGAACAGCCCGACCGCGGTGCCGAGTGCTCCGGTGATGAGGTGGAGCTCGTCCTGGATGATCAGGTCGGGCGGGCGCAGCCGGCCCACCGTCGTGACTTGCGTCGCGGGGTAGGTTCGTCCATTCGCGGTCTTGGTGTTGTGCGTGTCGGCGCCGCAGACGCTGCCGTCGGTGTCGAGGTGTTTGTAGCCGTGACGCGGGCACTTCTTCGCGACATAGCCGAAGATGCTCGCCGCTTCGCCCTCGCGAGCCAGCCGAGCGAACTTGTCGACGGTCGCGAGCAGGAAGGTCGGCGGATGCCGGTAGATCTCATCATCGACGGTGAGAACGGGAAGCCCGACTTCGGCAGACCCGCCGGTGGCGAACGGACAACGGGCTCGACGATCGCCGCAATACACACGGATGCGCTTCTCGACGTCGTCGGCTTCGACGTTCGCCTTCGGGTTGATCTCGGTACCGCACCAGGGGCAGTGGTCGAACTGGAGGACGGTGAGACCGTAGGCGGAGCTCCCATCCCGCTCGCGGACATCCTTCACCTGCTCTGCCGCCTCGGTGTACCGCTTCGGGCTGACGCTCGAGCCCACCCATAGGCCGATCGTGAAGGGTGTCTCGCCCCACGTCTCCGGAGCCTCTCGACGGACGACCTCGGCGGCACACATAAGTGTGGTTGCGCGCAGGAACTGCTGCGATGTGAGCAGTCGCAGCGTGTACCGCATGACAACGGCGACGCCGTCGCCGCCGTCGAGCAGCCCTTCGGGCGTCTCGACCTTTCCTTGCAGGCGCCGGATGCCGAACGTGAACGCGGCCAGGCCAAGGTAGGCCTCCGTCTTACCACCACCGGTGGGGAAGAACAGCAGCTCGGCGCGGGCGAAATCGGTCGAGCGCCGCACGTGAGTCGGGTCGACGACCGAGGGGAGCTGCATGAGAATGAACGCGAGCTGGAAGGCGCGCCAGGACGCCGCCTTCTCGCCGCGCGAATCGACTGCTGCGACGGCATCGGCGATCGACAGATCCTTATCCTCGATTCGGAGTGCCGCGACCTGTGAGCGCAGGCGCTGATCGCGCATCGTGCGGTTCATGAACCAGAACGCGTGCTGCGCCTGCTCGTTCGACGTGAGGAGGTTGAGGCCGGCACGCAGCCGCACGAGCGCTGCGTCGCCGTCCTCGAGCCCGATGCGCCCCTGCTCCCGAAGCCACTCCGGAAGCCTCGAGTTGTCTTCCTCCCGTTCCTTCAGCCAGCCGGCGTACCCGTCGATGAGCGGCTGCAGGCCCGCTTCGAGCTCTGCCGGGGATGCATCCATGAGCGCTCGCATGCTGAGTACCGCGCCCTCAACCGCGGGAGCCTGCGTCTGCGGAACCTCTGCGGTGGGGAGCCAGGTCGTCCTGACCGCCGTCGCCCGACGCGTGTCGGTTTCGGAGAGGTCCCAGTCCACAGAGGCTGTGCGGCCGACGGCGAACTCGAGGCGGTCGCGGTAGAGCAGGTCGAGACGGCGCACTTCCAGGTCTCGAGAGCCGCGATCGGACACCATCGCATCGCGAGCGGGCAGGAAGACGGCGTCCCCGCTCGGCGCGGTGACCTCGAGCTCGGCCTGGAACATCCACAGCTTCGGCGGCAGCTCACGTCCTGTGATCGCCGTGTTGAGGAGGGCCGCTTCGACGACACGACGTCCCTCGACGTCGAACACCTCGACGCTGATCTCGACGTCTCCGGGCAAGACTCGTCTCGTCGAGCTGCCGTCCTGCAGGATGGAGATGTCGATCTCGGCCAGCTCTTCGAAGGGCGTCCGGTCGTAGTACGTCTGTGTCCGGCCCTGGTCGTCCACGTCCCGCCGAGCAGCGTACTTGCCCCAGCGTGCGGTGAACCGGAGCAGCCCATTGTCCGCTGGCACCTGGAATCGCAGGCCCATCGACGACGGGGCGATGATCTTCGACTCGGGTCCGCGATCCTCGTCGGGTTCGCTCGGCGATGCTTCCGCGATGGGCTCCTCTTCATCGGCGGGCAGGCCGTGAACATCGCGCACGCCGCTGAGATCGGCGACGGCGAGGGACTCGTCCGCGCGAACGTCGGCGAGCGTGGCGTCGAGGGCGTCGGTCGACGATTCGGCGGCGGGTGTGCCGCCATCGAGGAGCGAGATCGGGGCGAGCGCGCCGGCGAGGTAGCGGGCGCGGGGTGTGCCCACGATCGTCTCGTCGGGTCCGTCCCACGGGCCGACGAGGTCGCGACTGATCAGATCGACTAGCTCTTCGCGGACTTGCGCAGAGTTTGTCGGGGATTCCGTGGACACTAAAACATCGCTCCTTCGGGCGCGGCGGATTCTTCGAAGCTCTTGGCTCGCTTCGACTTGGCTGTCGGAGCGGACTCGCCTTCTAGCTTCGCTCGCCGGTGGTTCTCCTCCAGCAAGCGGTCGAGGATCTCGACTCGAGCAGCTGGGCTCACCGTCCACCGCTCCATCTGGCGGTAGGTGTGGAACCCGTGTCCGAGCGGGATGTCGGCCCAGCCATACGCCTCCATCACGGCTTCGTCAATCTGGCTATGGAGAGATCGGATGGATTCGATATCGGGGTCCCCAAGCACGTCCGGAGAATTTGCGAGGTTATAGAGCGCTGTTAGGCCAAGTCCCCTCCGGTGCATGACATCACGTCGACTCCGGTCGAGGAGGTTGCCGAGTAGCCGCATCTCGTCGCTATTCGCCGGTCGCGGGAGCGTTTCAAAGACGTCCGATGGGGTGTAGCGCGGATCGTTTCGCATACCTGATCCGTACTTGATTGCCCACGTCTGATGCGGCATTGAGGAAAGGAATGCGAAGTCCGCCGTATCGTCCGTCGCGAACACGACCACTGCGTGACTGAACACTTGCCGGGTTGTCACCATCAGGGGCATCACTGTCTTGCTCGTCACTGCCATGGCTACGGTTCGCTCAAGGCCGTCAATCGCGGCATATAGCTTGAGCGCGCGAGCTTCGAACTTCCACCACTCGTCCACGATGCGAGGCTTGTTCTTGATTGTCATGCGATGCGACCGCAGGTCTCCTTCGATCCAATGCCAAGGTTCTACGAAGCTGCGCGCGACCGCCTCGGTGCGGTCGCCAAAGTCGACAACCCACCGCGAAGCTTCGGCGCTGGGACTGGAATTGAGGTCGTTGCCGACTAGGTACGGTGCGAGCACCTCGCGGTTGGCTATTCGCACAGCCAGCATCTTGCTGGCCTCGGACGGCGACATCGTGAAGCCCACCCCATTGATGAAGGAGCCAATGAACGCAGTGTTCCTGTTCTCCGCCAAGCGATGCGGTACACCGAGGACGCGGCCCTCAGGTTCAAGCAGCGTCGAGATTCGCACGACTCGTGCACCATCGAGCCACGGCATGGTTACAGATGAGCGCTGCCCGAGCCACATTGCCGCGTACTGGAGGTTGGCGCTGCGAGACGGCCAAGCCTTGCTCTGAACCGCTCTATCGAGTACCGCTCCTCTCTTTTCGAGCTGATCCAGGCCGACCTCGCGATTGTCCCCTTGGGCGACGCTATTTGTTGTGATCACACCGAGACGGCCGCGCGGGTTCAGCATGCCGTAGCTGCGCAGTAGGAAGAACACCACGAGGTCGGTATTACCGGGTTGCCCCGAAGCGATCGCCTCGATTAGGAATTCTCGCGTGTTGACACCCAAGGCAGGAGACAACTTCTTGCCTCCAAGGAACGGTGGGTTCCCGATAATGGCGTCGAAGCCGCCGTGGGTATGGATAACATCGGGGGCTTCGAGGATCCAGTGGAGGGGCTTCCAACGTGCCTCACCTGTGTCGACGGTGGGGGTGAGGCCCGCGGCGATGATGGAATCGAGTTCGGTGCGGTCGGGCGCGGCGTTCTCATCGGAGGGATAGGCAGCGCGGAGCGCGTCGGCGAGGTCGTCGTAGCGGTCGTCGAGATTCTTGCCGGGTTTGCCGCCTTCGAGGAGACCGGCGGCGATGATGCCGTCGGCCACGTCGCTGAGCTTCGCGGTGACCTGCTCCGCCTGTGCGAGGAGGGCGTGCTTCGCCTTGGTGGAGCGCATCCGGTCGGCGTCGTCGACCTGCCCGGAGGCGAGCTCACGTCGGATGCGTGCGGCATCGTCGAGGTCCTTGTCGACGTCGAACCAGAGCAGCTGCTCACGGCCGTGGCGCCGCTCAGGGTAGATGTGCTGTGCCTTCAGCTGCTCCTCCGTGGTGACGCCGAGGAGGGAGTTGCCGTGGAAGACGCGGTCATCCACGAAGGAGAACGGCTTACCGGGGTCCATGGAGATGAGCCAGAGCGAGAGCTTGCACATCTCCACCGCCATGCCGTTGATGTCGGCGCCGTAGAGGCAGCGGGCGACGATCTCGCGTACGGCCCACCGCTTCAGGTCGGACTCGTGGCTGACATCGAGGCCCTCGTTCGCGCGTGCTTCGATGAGCCGGTCGGCCAGGTACCGGGCAGCCGCGACGAGGAACGCGCCTGAGCCGGCGGCGATGTCGGCGATCTTCAGGTCGAGGATCTCCGCCGACGACTTGAGCCTCCACTGGCTGCGGTCTTCGATGTCGAGCGGGCCGGGGGAGTAGACCAGTGGCTCCAGCGCGTGCAGCACCACTTCTTCGGCGAGGGAACGGGGCGTGTAGTGAGTGCCGGTGTTCGCGCGTTGCGGCGATTCGGTCATGACCAGCCCACCCGCGGGGACAACGTAGGGGAACCCGCGCAGGTCGTTGCGGATGAGTCCGTGGAACGGCTCCAGCCGTGCGGCGAGGTCGTCATCGCCGAGGAGCGCGTGCCGCAGGCGAGTGCGGGCATCGGCGGTGGCTGTCTGGTCATCGGCCCCGTAGGCCTTGGTGATCTGGTTCGCGGTGCGGGGCTTCGACTGCTCTTGAGTCTTCTTCAGGTGCTCGATGAGGCGCTTGGCGAAGTCGGAGGGGGTGATTGCGGCGTTCGCGATCTCTTCGAGCTCGACGAGTGCGATTTCGGGCTCGAACCCGCTCTTCCTTCCCTCTAGCCCGACGGTGACGTCGGACACGTATTCCGCGGAGTAGCCGAGCAGGCCCTCGTAGACGTAGCCGATCTGCTCGACGTCGAGGTCGCGGAACGACAGCTGCATCGCGCCGTCTTCGATCGTCTGCACAGCGCGGAGGACAGCGAACATGGCGCGGTCGGACAGTCGCACCCGCAGGCGGCCCTGCGCGTCGGTGGCATGCAGCCACGGGAACCGGGCGGGGTCGAACAGCGAACCGCCATAGGCCGGCATCCGCATGTCTTGGAAAGACGCCCCGCCGAAGACGGCGTTGCTCGCGGCAAGCAGACGGTGCCACGCCTCCCACGAGTGGTCGAGCGCTTCCACCGAAGTCGCCGTCGCATCGCGCTGCAGCTGCTCCCGCACCCTGGAGATCGCGTACGACGACCGGTACAGGTCGTGCTCGGGAAGCAGCCCGCGTTCTTCGGCGAAGAGGAGGAAGACGATACGCATGAGTACCGTTACCGCTCCCTCGTAGGCCGCCTTCGGATCCTCGGGCAGCGGGGAAGGTTCACCCTCGGCCAGGGCACGCAGGTGGGTATCCGACATGGACTGCAGCACGAGTTCTACAGCTCGGCGCACCTGGTCACCGAGCGCCTCGGTGATCTCCTCGGCGCTGGCGACACTCTTGGCGAATACGAGCGGCAACCGCTTCTTGTCGTCCCCGCCCGCGATCGAGGTGTAGCTCGCGAGGGTGAGGAACGCATCCCTGCTCGGGCGTTCCTCACGCCAGAGCAGGGCATCCCACACGCCGCTGGCGGTCGTGACGTCCTTGGCCGCCGAGACCAGAGCCCACCATCGGCCATCAGTGACGATGCCGATTGTCACCCCGGTCTCGCGAAGCAGCACCGCCATCCGATCGATCGCGTTCGCCGACCAACCGTCGGTCCCGGTCTTCCGTAGATCGTCGGTGCGATCCACCATCGTGACCAGCGCCGTGGGCCCGCTGTGCCCGGCCAGGGTTGCCCACGGGGTCACCGTCACCGCACCGTTGGGCGATTCCGCGGAAAGATCCGCGGGGGAGAGCTGCAGGTCCTCGGACCAATCCAGCAGGCGGCGCAGCACGGCCGTCACCCAGCGGTCCCGTGCCGCTTCGTATACATCCTCCGTCGCGGACCACGCGGCGGACCAACGGACGAACTCATCCACGAAGACCGTGCTGGTGTCGTCTGCGCTCGGCCGAGGCAGCCCGGAGGGATAGAACGACTTCAACGCGGCTTTCGACAGGAAGGGGCCGTCATGGTCGATCAGCGACAGCCACTCCCACACATCAACGGGCACCGGCGGCCTCCAGCTTCTGGGCGTCTTCGGGGGTCAGCGCGAACACGAGCGCGGCGACGAACGTGTGCGGCTGCACATCGCGGTACCTGCGCTCGACGGCGTCGCGTTCGGCATGCAGCTCGTCCTCAAGGTGCGACAGGCGCCTGCGAATACGTTTGAGATCGTCGTCGCGCTGCTTCTTCTCCTCCGCGAGCTGAAACAGAGTCTCCTCGCCTGCACGACGTGCCTCCTCAGCGGCGGCGAGGGTGCCTTCCAGCGTTGAGCGGAACCGCGCGAAGATCTCGTCGACGGTTTCGAGGTCGGCGTCTCGACGCGCCTGCAGATCCGACTCCACGCCGCTGCGGAGGCGCTCCGCCCGCCGTTGGATGGCGGCATTGACGCGACTGCGGAGGCCGTCGGCCGCATCCGACTCCGCGTTCCAGTCGGCGGCGAGGGCAGTGAGCACCCGCTCATTCGGCTGCGTCAGGCGAATGCCGTCCAGTGCGGAAGACAGCAGATCCTCCGCCTTCTCCATGCCCAGCTCCTGGCGGCGCGACAGGCGCGTGCCCGCGAGGAAGATCTCTTCGTGCAGGCGCGTGCCACCCTCGCCGACGAGTACGAGGCGGGCGACACCCGCCGCGAACGACTGGTCCAGACCGTCGACGACCACGGCGCTCACGCCGCGGATGTGCTCGGTGCGCGTCCACACCTGCCCGCGGAGTTCGCGAGCCGCGCGCTGGATGAGCGGGTGGCCGAGGTGCGCATAGACGACGTCCGTCTGGTGGCGCGCGCGTTCCTCGTCGAAGGTGATCGGCCGCATGACGTCTGGCGCTAGGCGCGTATTGAGGCCAGTCAGTGCAGGTACCCAGGTGCGCGAGAGCCCAGGCGGGACTTCGAATAGCCGAGCTTCCTCGCGGGGGTCGCCAACCTCGATGAGGTCGGGCTGCCCTGAGATCCGGAGCCCCTCTTCGAAGACGCGGAGCAGGTTGCCCTCGTGAAGATGCATGCGGTCGCGCGAGCCTTCGAGTCGCTCGGCGAGGCGTGTGAGGTTTGCGCCGAGCGTGTGCTCGGCCTGCAGCACGCGGTTGATCACCTTGCCGCCCGCATCCGTCTGCGTCTTACGAGTCGGACCGTCGCCGTAGCCGAGATCTCGCTGCAGATCGGGTGCGATGATCTCGTTCGCGGAAATGCCGTCGTGTTCCGAATTCGCGATCTTGCTCGCGAGGCGAGCCAGCAGGTCATTGTCCTTCGCGTAGTCGGAAGTGTTGTGCTTGGACGCGCGCGGGTGCCACACGAGGGGTGTTTCGGTCTGGCCGTAGCGGTCGATGCGGCCGATGCGCTGTTCGAGACGGTTCGGGTTGAACGGGATATCGAAACTCACGAGGCGGTGGCAGTAGCTCTGCAGGTCGATTCCCTCGCCGGCAGCATCCGTCGCCAGGAGGATGCGGACCGGCTCGTCACGCGGAGGCGCGTTGAAACGCGCACGGATCTCTTCGCGGGTCTCGGCATCCGTCGACCCGTCGATGATCGCGAGCCTTTCGCCACCGAGGCCGCGCGACTCGAGGACGTCGCGGAGCCACTCCAGCGTCGTGACGTACTCGGTGAAGACGACGATGCGCTCGTCGCCCCAGCCGTGGCCGGGGACGAGCAGCTCGCCTTCGATGAGTCGGAGGAGCGCGTCGAGCTTCGAATCGGGACGACCGTCGTAGCCGCGGCCCCACGTGATGAGATCTTCGAGGTCGGAGATGTCGCCAGGGGTGAGCGCGACCTGGGCGCGCTTCGCGGTGCGGAGCGCTTCGAGCTCGGGCTGCTCGGACCGGCCCTCCTCCTCGTCGGACGCCTCGTCGCCGAGGACGTCGTCGTACTCGGGAAGCTGCACGTCCTCGTCGCCGCGTGCCTCGAGATAGGCCTCAGCAGTCGTCGCGAAGGCGACGGGGGAGGAGAAGAAGCGCTTCTTGAGGATGATGGTGGCGAGATCCGACGCGCGTCTGCCACGTTCCTTCTGCACGGCGTCGTTGCGCCGGCGGGTGAAGGCGATCAGTTTCTCGTATGCCTCGGACTCGCCGTCCGAGGGATCGAACCAGAGCGGCCGGACCTGCCGCAGTTGGAAGCCCTCATTGGGCAGGTCGCTCTTCAGGCGGCGCACCGCCACCTGCCTCAGCGCCGTCTCGTCCAGGTCGGCGCCACGTGCGAAACGCTGCGGATCGATCATCTCCAGCAGGGCGGTGAAGGACTCGGTGTACCCGTTGTGCGGCGTCGCGCTGAGGAAGAGGCGATGCTCGCAGAGCTCGGCGAGTCGCCGCACGGCGATCGTTCGCTGGCTGTCTACGGCATAGCGAGGCTTGTCTGCGCTGGATCGGCTCGGTGTCGCCGGTGCGACATGGTGCGCCTCGTCGACGACGAGAACATCGAACGCCCGACGGTCGGCGGTGCGAGCATCCTTGACGCTTGCGTACACCTCTTCGAGCATGCGCTCCGCGCGCGGCGAGGGGAGCCACGACATCGAGACGATCACGCGCGGGTAGACCCGGAAGGGGTTGGCGTAGACGCCGAACGTGCGGCGGAACGTCTTCATCGTCTCGGAGTTGACGATCTCGAAGTCGAGCCCGAACTTGTCGCGCAGCTCCTCCTGCCACTTGATGACGAGGCCCGCCGGGCAGACCACGATCACCGAGCGGGCGCGGTGCCGAAGCAGCAGCTCCTGGATGACGAGTCCCGCTTCGATCGTCTTGCCGAGCCCGACGTCGTCGGCGAGGAGCATGTTGGCGCGAGGCGAATCGATCGCGCGACGGAGAGGTTCGAGCTGGTACGCCTCGACAGACGCACTGCTGCGGAAGGGAGCCTGAAGCGTCTTGGGGTCGGCGCTCGTGAGCGCTCCCCAGCGGAGCGCATCCACGTATGCGGCGAACGTCGTCGGCTCGTCGAACTGGTCGGGGCGGAGGGCGGCGGGCAGGCCCTGCTCGTGAATCACGCTGCGACCCGGCTCGAGCTCCCAGATGACGGAGAGCTCACGACCGTAGTAGTCCTCCTCGACCGACTGCATGGTCACCGCATGCTGCAGCTCGGCGCGGCCGTCGTCAGCACTGCTGCGCGGTAGCGACTGCGCCATCACGTCCGTGACAGACCAGCGCGCGCCCCGCACGTTGACCAAGCTGCCGATCTCCGGCACTTCGGTGTTGCCGGTCGCCGTGTTCTCGATCACGCTCGAGCTCATCGTCACATCCTCATTCCCCAGAGCAAAGCCTTCCAGTATGTCGCCTGCGTCCGACACGTCAAGCTGATCGGAACTCGTCCGTGCCTCGCGCCGCATCCGACCGCGCCGCGCTCGTCAGGAAGGCGGTGAGTACCGCAGCGCCGAGCTGCGGGGGGACGGCGTTGCCGATCATCGTCGCCAGGGCGTTCCGCGTGGGACACGCAGTGAAATCGAAGTAGTCGGGGAAGCCCTGGATGCGCGCCGCTTCGTGCGCCGTGAGAGCGCGGGTGCGGTCCGGGTGCATGTAGCGCCCCTGACCGATGCTGCCGAAGCCGCTGGTGATCGTCTGCGCCGGCTGGTCCCATCGCAGGCGGCCGTACATCGACTTGTATGAGTGGGATCCCTGCTGGCACGTCGGGCGCTGCGCATTCGGGAGGTCGTAGATGTCGTTGTCGAGCAGGTACTGCATCCGCTCGACGTTCGTCGGTGAAGCCTGCGGTTGGCGGTCCAGCATCGAGGTTGACGTCGTATCCGTCAGATCCCCGATCGCCCACCGCAGGTCGTGCGAGGTCGCCGAAGCCTCGATCGCATCGAAGAGATCCCCGGGCGCCGGCTCATTCGGAGCAGTTGCCAGCATGAGGTGTCGCTGTCGCGTCTGAGCCACGCCCAATCGAGCAAGGGCGACGACACGGTGCTCGATTCGGTAGCCGATTCGCCCGAGGTGCTCGACGGCCCTCTCCACGACTCCGACGCCGTTGTGGCGATCGCGCAGCACGGAGGGCACGTTCTCGATCAAGACGAGGCGCGGGCGGAGTATCTCCGCCGCTCGTACCATTCGCAGGTACAGGGCGTTCTTCTCATCGACCCGACGGGTGTGGTTGTTCAGGTTGCTATGGCCCTGGCACGGTGGCCCGCCGACCAGGACATCGACTGTCGAGACCGATGCGGCGGTGCGCTGTTCCACGAACGTGGGCTCGTCGCCGAGCTCGCCGTCGAAGTACGCCTCGACAGGAGCTGTCTCGACGCGCTCGGTGGAAGGGAAGTTCTGCTGGTAGACGCGGGTCGCGAGAGGCTCGAAGTCCACCGCGAGCGCGATCTGCAGAGATCGACCGGCCGCGTGACACGCTTGAGCGAAACCGAGGGTAATGCCGCCGCAACCAGCGAACAGGTCGACGATCCGCGTCGCTCCGGCGCCCTCGTCGAACGCCGGGCGCGTCCGTGCTCGCAGCGGGTGATCAGGCTGAGGCAACGGAATACTCCTGGTCCGATGAGGCATGGTCTCGGGCATCCGCGTGTAGGAGGGGGCTGGGGGATCCTCTCCAGGTAACAGCAAGCGCGTCTCGCGCGCGGCTGGCGGCGACATAGAGCAGCGATCGTTCCTGGAGCATGACGTCTTCGCGCTCCTCGGGGGCCGCGTTGTCGAGCATCCATTTGCTGGGGACCACGCCGTCGCTGATGTCGTAGAGAACGACGCGACTGAACTCCATGCCCTTCGCCGTGTGCATCGTCAGCGTCAGCACGCGATCGCTCGACGACTGTGCGCTCTTCACGTGATTCGCGGGGATCCCTCGACCGACGAGCGCGTCGCGAACGGCAAGCGCGCGATCGTTCGTGCGTGCGAGAACGGCGATCGTTCCGGCATCGACGGTATCGTCGCCGACCCAGCTCTCGATGAGATCGCCGACACGAGCGAGTTGCTCCTGCTCGTTCACCGTGCCGAGGACGACTGGGGTCGGTCCGCGACGCGCCGAGTGGTAGCCGGCGACGTCCGCGGTGCCGCCTTCGGCATCGATGAACTCCGCTTCCTCAAGCGAACGGACGGCGAATGCGAGGTTCTCGGCCGTGGTGCGATAGTTGAGCGTCAGGCGACGGGATCGCCCGACGATGGCGATGCCGCAACGTGCGAGAACGACTGGATGCCCGTAGATGCGCTGGTGCGCATCTTCTGCGATGAACATGTCGTTCCGTCCGGGACGCGCGAGCGCACGCAACAGTGCCCACTGCGAAGGCGAGAGATCCTGTCCCTCGTCGATCAGCACGTGATCGGCGACGACACCGGCATCATCGCCGTACAGGTCGAGCCATGCCGCGCCGATCTCGGCGACTTCGGCGTAGCACAGCGATGACGTCGATCGCGCGTTCTCCCGATAGCGCTCGATGATCGACCACACCGCGTCGCGCTTCTTCCGATCGAGCGCAATACCCCGCCCTGGCCGGCGAATTGCGAAGTACTCCTCGCGCGACGTGACGCGTGCGGGCAGAACGACGTGAAGGTATTCAGCTTCCAGGAACGTGTCAGTGACCACTTCGGCGGGGAGAGCTGATGCCGCGCCAACGGCTGCCGACCAGCCGTCACGGTTGCCGTAGATCTGCCCGACGCCGCCGCGAGCCTCTCCGAGGATGATCGCCGCGGCTTGTCCGAATGCCGGACCGGCCTTCTGACGGACCGCTGCACCCAGTTGGTCGACGCCCCGGATCAGCACTCCGGGGGCACCAAGCCCGGAGGCGATGCGGATGTCGGGCTCCAGAACGAGGAGATCTCGCTTGAGGTTCTCGGCGAGGGCCCGCGTGTAGGTCGTGAGGACGACCCGGGCCTCCGGATTCTGCGCCATGAGCTGTCGGGCTCGGTGAAGGAGCACAACGGTCTTGCCTGTCCCTGCACCTCCGCTCAGCCGGAACGGGCCCGCATAGTCGCCCGATGCGTACCGGGCCTGCTCCGGGTGGAGGAATACGCGCCACGCCGCGAAGTCGCCGTCCTCGATGATCTTCCGCAGTTCCTCGTTGTCGTCCACGAACGTGAACTGCATCTTCGACACGTCGCTCTCGAGAGCTCGAAGGATCTTCTCGTCCTCGCTGGCATCGACATCGTCGGCGGGTGCCTGCAGGCGGAGCTCGTCTTGAATATCGCCGATCGACGCGCCCGCAGCGAGGCTGATCGCCGCATCCTGCTCCCATGCGTTTTCGAACCCCTCAGCGAGGGTGAGGATCTCGTCCTCAGTCGTCGCATTCAGAAGCTGCTGCGCGATCGACTGTGCGAAACCCAGCTCTTCGACGAGGTTCGACATGGAGTAGTTGAACTGTTCGAGGAAGCTCAGTGACTTCGGAGCGTTCGTGGTCGGCACTGCGACACCGGCCGACGGTGGCGAGTCGGTGGGCATCGTCTCTGCGATGAGTTCGACGGCACCGTTGACCTCGTTGAGGTTGACTTTGAGAGTGCGAGCACGCTCGATGGCGACGTCGTGCTCCCATGCGCCGGCGAACACCCAGGTGCGCTCCAGGTGCTTGTCTTCCAGGAGATAGAGCACGGCGCGCCAACTCTTGTCGATCCGGGCCGTGCGCGCGCGGGGATCGACTGCCTGATTCATCTTCTTGACGCGGAGGCCGTACGTGGAGTCGTCCTCGGCGAGCTTCTCCAAGAAGTCGAAGATCTTCAGTCGGACCGTCTTGTCCTTCGGCTGATTCTTCAGCTTCGTCATCACGATGTTGGGCATGCACGTTCTCCGAGGTTCCGGGTACAGGCTACCCGGGGCGCTGACACGAGTGAGGGTGCTGACATGTGAGTTGCGATTCCGTTCCATCCTGCTGTCACAGGTCACCCGATTCAGTGAGAATCGCTACGGCTTCGTCCTCGTCGAAGCCTCCATGGGCAGCGACCACGCGCCAGCCATCGGCTTCGAGCCAGTCGGCACGCGCGGCGTCCTCGTCGATGACGATCGCCCGCTTCTCCACAGGCCACCCGCACTCGACGGGCCACCCACCGGGACCGACTTCCAGTCCGACCACCGGCGCCGGCGCTCCGACCTCTTCGAGCTTCGCGAGCAGACTGCCGATGCGGGGATCGGCGAGAAGGCTCGCTTCATCCCATTCGTCGCCGGGGGTCGCTTGCGTCGAGCGCGGCTCGGAGCCGGGGTCGGCCACGATGGTGGAAGTTGCGCCACGGTCCAGCAGAAGGCCGGCCAGGAAGTCCGCGGCGGCGCCCCGCGAGAGTTGGTCGTGTACGCGCTGATTCGTGAACGACCGCAAGCACATGTAGCAGCTCGTTTCGGGTCCGCACTCGCACTCGCGAGCCAACTGCAGTGCTCCTCGCAGCACGGCCGGAAGAGCCTCGGCGATGATGCGTGCATAGCCCGCGCCGCCGGGCACGGTGTCGACGATGTCGATCGTCGGCGCTGCGGTGTGGTAGCTCGACACCGCACCGTCGATGTTGGTTGCGGCGATCTGGAGGACGCTCGCAGCGGCTTGCAGCACCGCGTAGAGAACCGATTGCGCGGTGGATTGCGGGTCAGCGCCGCTCCAAGCTTGAGGGAAGATCACCCGGAGCACGTCGGTCTCGTACTTGTGTGCAAGCGAGAAGGTCGACGAGCCACCGCTGCAGTACTTCGACTTGAGCGGATCGTTGTGGCTCGACGGCCACTCCTCGTATCCGGCGACGCTGAACCCGCAGAAGTTGCATACTTTGAAGCCGCGATCTGTGCTTCCCGCGTTGATCCGCACCATCGAGGCGCGCTCCATGACCTGGAACGCGATTTCTCCGTGAGGCGTTGCGATCGTGTCGGAGTCCGCGACGGCGCCGTCCTTGGCGATTCGCGTCTGGCCACGCCAGCTCGCTCGAGGTGCGGCGTCACCCGTACGCTCGGTCTCGCTCGAGGCAAGGAAGCCGAAGCGCGGTTCGATGTACTTGTGCGGGGCGCCGGTGGGAGCGTCGCCGCAGGTCTTGCAGGGGCCGTGGTCCTCGGCCGCGGATTCCTCGTACGAGTCGCACTGCTTGCAGACCCGGTAGTACACGGGCGGGTTCTCCCGCTCTCGTTGGCGGGCGATGCCCGCTGACTTCCAGATCTTGCCGCCGGCCACGACCCTTGCACCGGGTGCGTATTCGAAGATCGCCTGCGAGAGATCGCGTGCGAGGTCGAGTTGCGTTGCGCCGGCGACGCCACCGGGGATCTTCATCTCGACGGTATCGACAGGGAAGCCGTACTTCGGGATCAGATTGCGGTTCGCGAGGAACCCGAGGAGATTCCGCCGCTCGAGCGTCTTCAGAACGCGGCCGAAATAGTCGCCCTTCGAGCCCTTCTTCGCGGCGTATGCCTCGTCCATGAGCTCGCGGTACACGGAGGCTTCCTCGCGGTAGCCCCGTTGGACGTCTTCGAGGAGGGCCATGAGGTGTTCCGCCCAGCCATCCCATGCCCAGTCGTCGGAGGTGAGCCCTGTCCCGGAGACAAGGCGACGAATCGACTCTTGAAGCTCGTCACGCCGAGATCGAAGCCACGGAGCGACCCGTTCTGCGGCGGTCGGTCCCTCACCCTCTCCGCCGAAGAAGTCGACGGCGTACCGGTACCTTCTGTCGTGCAGTCGAGCCTCGTCGCGCCAGAATCCTGCGAGCGCGACCGAGAAGAAGTGCCTCTCAGCCAGCCGAGGGTTGCGCGTCGGCACCACCGGCGTTCGCACGGAGCCGGCAATCTGCTTCGCCGGGTCGCCGAACACGGTGAGGTCGTGTGAACGCCTCTGCGCGTATGTCATGACGAGCGCCGCGCTGTCGC
This sequence comes from Microbacter sp. GSS18, assembly GCA_029319145.1. Lineage (NCBI taxonomy): Bacteria > Pseudomonadati > Bacteroidota > Bacteroidia > Bacteroidales > Porphyromonadaceae > Microbacter > Microbacter sp. GSS18. The sequence continues at coordinate 194,496 of CP119753.1, forward strand.
TGCGACGTCCAGCTCGACCTGCTCGCTGAATGTAGTTCGATACGGTCGGCGGAACGTTGCGAAGAACCACCGACTGCAGTTCACCGACGTCCACGCCGAGCTCGAATGTCGTCGAGCAGGACAGTACGTTCACCTTCCCGTCGATGAACTCCTGCTGGATGCGGGCGGCTTCCTCGCTCGTCCATTGCGCGGTGTGTTCACTCGCCGCCAGGGGAATCGGCTCGAGTGTTCGGTACAGGTGACCGTAGTGCCCATGGTCCGCTGCCTTTTCGCGACCTGCCCACGTGCTCAGAGTGCCGACACAGCGATAGCGGGGGCAGACGTCGCGGATGTTGATGTTCGCGATCGTTCCGCAGGTGTCGCATCGCCAGAGGGGATCCTCGTCGGTGAGGACCACTGCCTCGATGGATTCGGGGTTCAGCTGCGCGACGGCTCCGAGGCTTCCCGCGTTCGGGTGCACCAGCCAGTGCCCGAACTCTCCGTTCGGGTTCGCGAGAAGTCCCCAAATTCCGTCCAACGTGTCAGAGACCGCCCCCTCGGCTCCCGCTTTCGCCAGCACCCGGGTGAGGAAGTCGGAGCGTGTGTTCTTTCGCGTCGTCGCCCCGGTCGCTGTCGGAGTCCAGCTGATCACCTTCCGCTTCGGGTCTGAGCCATTCCTCCGCACATAGATAGGGCCGAGCCGCGGCTCGAAGATCGGATCCTTCACATCGACGTTCTCGAGCGGTGCGACGGCGCCCTGAAGACGCACGGTCCTGACGAGAGCTTGGACGAGATCGAGCGCCTCGCGCTCGGTGAATCCCATGGCGTGGAGGGGTCGGAGGGACGTCGAGACCCGCGGCTCGCGCATCCGCCACTTGACGAGGCCGACTCCCTCCAGAGATTGCCGATCGTCGATGGTGACGATCTCGGCCTGCACCCACGTTTCGGCCTCGGTCTGGCGCTTGAGCGCGGTCATCGCGTCCGGGAAGTAGCCCGACCTGGTTGCGATCTTGCGAGCAGTCGCGGCGATGTCCGTCGATGCGGCGGCCTCGTCCTCGAACTGGGCCCCGGCGATGGCTCGGAAGAGCATGCGCCTCTGCATGAGCCGCTCGTAGGACTGTTCCAGGTAGGGAGCGAAGAAGGCCGCCTGCTGGCGACTGTCACTGAACACGAGGAGCTTGCGTGCCTGGCCTGGCAAGTGCGCTCCTCGACCCTCTGTTGGCGGCATCGCTTGGTACAGCGCAGTGGTGAGGACGCTGACGGAAGCATCGTTTCCGCTCTCGAACCGGCGGATGATGCGCGGACTCGATCCGCCGCACTGCATGCAGCGCGCAAGGGAGTCGCGGACCTTGCGTGAAACGGGAATCAGGTTGGCGCCGCAGGCAGCGTTCGAGCAAGTTCCACGAGGGTTCGTGGCGACGGTGCCGCATCGAGCACAAAGTCCGATCGTCGTGGCGTCATCGGTCGCGAGGGCCTCTTCAAGGACCGCATCGTCTTCATCGATGTCGCTGTCGTCGGCCTTGGACAAGCACAACCAGACGTTGGCCCCAGCCATCGACTCCTTCGGGAGGAAGACGCGCCGGCCATCGATGATCTGCTCCGAGCCGACGAGGTGCACGCCGCCGCAACGGCGGCATGCGGCGATCTCGAACACGCACCAGCCGCAGTCGCATTGCTCGCGGCGAGCGAGTGACAGATGAGGACCGCTCGGCGAGAGGCAGGTGAACGCACCTTCGGTCGCGCGGGCGAAGAGATGATACTTGCCTGAGAGGGCCGGCGTTCCGTCGATATCGTGTGCCTTGGCGGCGAGGTCGACCAGGGTAGTGAGCTGGTCGCGTGCCAGATCGGGGCGACCCAACCGCTCGAGGACTTCGTCCACGGTGCGCGGCTTCGCCCGTCCGAGCTCATGCAACTTGCGGATCGTCTTCTCACCGGTGAACAGGTCGAAGCCCGAGTCGCCGGTTGCCCCTGCGGCGCGTGCCGCCGCTTCGAGACCCTCGACCGTTTGGCCCGGTTCGAGTGCGGCAGCGGGGAACTCGCCCCACGCAGGGCTGCGAAAGAGCTGCTTGTGGGTGGCTGTGATGATGTCGCCTTCGTGCGCGCTGAACTGAGCGCCGAAGAGATCGGAGGCGAATGTCGCTGCGCGTTCGAGGTCGGTGCCGACTGTGGCGCTCGTGGCTATCGCCTGGAACTGTCGGTGGGGCGCGACGCGCTCGCGGAGGCGGCGCAGGAGATAGCCGATCTCAGCGCCGTTCGCTCCGTCGTAGACATGAGCTTCGTCGACGACAACGAACTGCCAGGTGTTCGCGCCGGGCTCGCCGAACAACTCGCTGTCTTCAGGCCGCAGCAGCAGATACTCGAGCATGGCGTAGTTCGTGAGGAGAAGGTGCGGTGGATGCGCGCGCATCTCCTCGCGGCTCATCAGCTCGTTCGGAAGAAACTCATCGTTCGGGTGCTGCTGCTGGAACTTCGCCTCGGCGTCTTCTCGCCTCTCGAGAGTCTCACCGGTGTAGCGACCGAAGGTGATCTCGGGTGTTGCAGCGAGCACCTGGCGCAGACGCTTGAGCTGGTCGTTCGCGAGCGCGTTCATCGGATAGAGCAAGAGTGCTCGAACTCCCGGAGTCGCTTCGCCCGCTGGGAGATCACGGAGGAGGCGATCGAGGATCGGCAGGAGGAAGCTCTCCGTCTTTCCGGAGCCGGTTCCGGTCGCGACTACTGCATTGCGTCCGCGACGAATCTGAGCGAGCGCCTGGACCTGATGGGAGTACCACGGACGATCCAACGAGAAATGCGCAAATTCGAGTCGCGCGAATGCTGGATCGAGTTCGCCCTGATCGATCAGCTGACGAGCAGTCGCGGCCTGTTCGTATGCAGGGGTGAGTTCGAGGTAGGGACCCTTGGCGAGACCTTGCTTGGACCGAGCCATTCGGTTGATCTCGCTGCTGAGCGCGTCGGCGATCGCCGGTTCGTTGGGCGTAATCAGGCTGCCCAGATACCGGCGGTAGGCGTCGGTCAGCGCAGTGCTGACGGCGATCGGATCGATGGTGGTCATTCGTTCTCCCAACGAGTCATCCAGAGCTCAGCGAGCACGAGGTCCTGCTCGATGAAGCTGGGTGCAGCTTCGGCCATATCCGCGAAGCCCGACCGGTACTTGCCGAACGCTTCGATGGCGGATTCGTAGCCGCGGGCAGCGAGCCGGGCCAGGAGCGCGATCGAGATGCTGAGGCACGGGAGCGATGGCCAGCCATCGCTCCCGCTTCTCGCGCCGATCGGGCCGCGGACGCGATCGCCGAGCGTGTCCTGGAGGACCGCATGGGTCCGTCGAAGTACACCGTGCGACGTTCGCGCGATGTCGCGTGTGCGCGGTGAGATCCTGCTATCGAAGAGTTCTCTCGCATGCAGCATCCGCTGATCGCCGTTGAGGAGCGCCCCGGGGACCGGCGCGGCTGCCCGCCATACGGCATCGATCCGCTCTGCCGGCCAGTCGGAGAGGATTTCCGCTTCGTGGCGGAATGCGCCCACGGATGCATGCTCATCCCGCCCATCCTCGAGGATGGTTCGTGCCGACGCCCCCAGCGTCGCCTCGACCTGATCGGCGAGTTCGTCGCGTTCGCTGCGCCACCGTCCCATCGATTCGACGACGCCGAGGAACGGCGAGAGGGTCCACGTCGTGCTGTCGACAGGAAGGTCGCCGGCCGCTGCGGTCGCCGCCCACCCCTCGGCGATGAGCCGACCGTGCGTGGATCGCGACCAGGAGCTCGCTCGCACAGCATCGAGAAAGGTGTCGCCATGGTCGATGGTGAGCTGGGCGATGTCGGAGAACAGCTCGTAGCGTGGACGGGGAGTGCGGCTTCGTCGGAGTGATCCGTAGATCTCGATGGCGAAGGGGACGGCCTCGGGCAGGGACGGGAGCGGGAGCTCGCCTCCGACCCATGCCAGGAACGCGTCGTCCAACGTCTCGAGGTCTTCGACGGGAAGCTCGAGGTGGTGCAGGTTCCCATCGGCCTTCGGCGGCATCTGGGGCCACTCGTCGGAAGTCCACGGATCATCGACCCGTGCGACGACGACTGCTGGCCCTCTTCCGCGAAGCGATCTCGGTGCAGCGACCATGTCGGAGTCTGCAGGAATGTGCAGGGCCTCGGGCGTTCGCCAGGGCGCGAAGTCGAGATAGACACCGAGGTCGAGCGGAACCGATTCACCGTTCTTGGCGACGTGGAGCTGACCGTCCTCGACGAACAGATTCGCGATCAGCTGGCGCGGGCGGATGACGGCGACAGCAGTGGAGCGATCAGCTGCGTCGTACCGGAGAGTCACCGCGCCGTGGCGCTCGGCGGTGTCGGCGATGGTCGCAAGGTTCACGAGGGCGATCCCCGTCGCGTTCGCGTCCGCTGGGATCACCTGAACGTCCGCCCCGCCAGCGGCCACTGTGATCGTCCCTTGCAGGCGGGGCACGGTGTTCAAACGGATGAGACTGTCGGGAAGGCTCTCGGTTTCGAGCTGTGCGGGACCGATCCCGGGCTTCGTCGTCTGGGTGCCGGTGGCCGTTGCCACCCACATGAAGTCGATGTCGGTGGCGGCGCTGAGAGCGGGTGCGCCGAGCGAATCCGGAATCGTGACCGAGGTACCCCGCGTCGCACCATCGAGTACGACTGTGTCGACGTGGCCCGACGATTCGATGCGGACAGCACAGTCATCCAGCCCGGAGTGGGATGAGAACCATCGGAAACCCGTCGTCGATGATGTCGAGACGCCCTCAGCGATGGCGATGTCGTGTGTCGCGCCACGGCCCAGTGGCCCCTGCGCGCGGAGTTGGAACTCGCCGACCAGCGTTCCCGCCTCGTCGGGCCATGGGTCGATCGCCACCGGTTCGAGCGCGGATTCGTGGTGAACCGTGTTGAGGACTTCGCCCTCGGAGTTCGTCACGCTGATCGTCCAGAGCGTCGATGCAACGCCGATCTCGGAGTCCGCTCGCGCTGCCGGAAGCACGATGCGAGGGCGCTCGCTGAGAATGAACCTGCCCGATGCCGCGCGAAGGTGGGACAGAGTCGGCACGTCTTCGAGGGTCGGTCGAGTGAGCGAGGAGACGTAGCGCCAACGGAAGTCGCCATCTGATCGAGGCCGCAACTTGTGCGTCTTGCTCAGGTCGACCAGCGCGAACGACCATCCGTCCCAGCCGTACGGCGCATCGACGTGCTCGACAATCGTGAGTTCTCCGGCGTGCTCGAGCGCATCGGAGATGTCTCGGTCCGATTCGTTGGGGAACGCCACCCAAGCGCGCCCCTTGGGCAGCTGACTACCCGACGCGAGGGCCTCTCCGCTATTCGCGTCGAAGACGAGCAGCGGGCTCGTCGTGTCGACCACGGGAATGGCCCACTCGAGTTCTCGCCCTTGCAGCGCAACGACCACTTTCGTCGCAGGGCGCTGAACGGCTTCCCGATTGGGTGTGGCGATGTCGCCGGGCCAGGGAGCCCGAACTCGCCGCAGTTTCGACTCCCCGGCGGCGGTGATCTGCCAGGTCACGTCAGCCCCGAGTCGTCGCTCGAACGCTGGCAGATCGATCTGAAGCTCCCCGTCCGCGTAGATGAGCCGTGGAATCAGCCGAGCTTCCCTGCTTCGGCGGCGCCCGGGTGCGCGGCCCACGTCGCCTGTGAGCAAGAGCCTCTTCACTTCGTCACCGAGGTGAGTGGGCAACGCTTCGAGGGGGAGTTCATCGACTGATGAAGAGCCCTGACTCGCATCGAGGACTGCCAGGAAGCGGTCTACGAGGTCTGCAGAGACGTCGCCTCCGTTCGCCAGGAACCGCCAGGTCGGTGCATCCAGACCTTTGGCCGCGGCATTCGAGCGAGTAAGCGAGGATGCCCAGGCGCACAGGTCCGATCCCGACAGGTCATAGGTGCCCGTGTCCTTCTTCTGCAGCGCTCGGAGAAAGCTGCCCACGCTCGCCACGGGGATGCCCGCGTGCATGAGGATCTCTCCGAGATTGCGCAGCGGCGTATCGAAACGTGAAAGGCCGAGAAGGTCGAGCCCGTAGCGGAAGGTGTTCGACAGCAACGCCTGCCACGGCTGCGTGATCTCCCATTCGGCAACGTCCGAGATCCGGGGCCAGAACGTCCCCTCTTCGTACTTGACCGAAGCGACACCAGCCAGACCTACGAGAGTGGTTGCGGCGTAGCGCTTCAGGAGCTGGACTCGCTGCTTTCCTGACTCCATGCGCCGCACGCGCTCGAATAGCGTGCTCAGAGCGGCGATGGAATCCTCAGCGTCGACATTCGCTTCTGCTACGAGCGACAGGCCCTGAAGCCGTCGCCGCCACTCTCGATCTTGTGCCCTGAATTCTTCGACGTCCATGTCTCGTGCGCTTTCCATCCCCAGTCACGCCTTGCCCTCGCTTCGCGCAAAGCCCTACAGGCTATCGAAGGCGTCGGACATCGGTGTCCTTGGCGCTCGTCGGGATTCCCCATCAGCACCGTATCGGGGGTCTCGCACATCTTGTGCGGTGGGCGCAGCGTCTCGTTGGGGCGATAGCTGAGTGAATGGCCCCTTGAATCCGAACTCGGGCCGCGGTAGTGGTGGCATGGCGACTGGCGCTGGCAGATAGCGAGGCTGCGTGACCGAACAGGACCACTGGGTGTACGTCATCGAGCTCGCTCCTGAGCCATGGGAGTCCCAGCATGTGGGCGTGGTCTACGTGGGGGAGACTGCGCTCACCCCAGAGGAGAGGTTCGCCAAACACCTCTCCGGTGCGCGCACGGCGGCGCGCGTCGTCACTCGACGCGGGCGCATGCTGCGCGCGGAGCTCGCCCCGCCGGGCCAACCATTCTCGTCGCGGGACGAGGCCCTCGAATGGGAGCAACGGACCGCCGACGAACTCCGTGACGCGGGGTATCGCGTGTACGGCGGCCAAGGGCGGGCGTTCATGGAGGATTGATGGATCCCTGTCGCGGCGGCCCGCTAGCCTCGCTGCGCAACTTCGTGCGGGGGACTCGGCCGTTCGTGAGGGGGGCCGCTCAGTCGCACTACCAACTGTTGCGCGTCCGTCTCGAGCAGGTGAGCCGGCTGAGGGCCCACGACCCACCAGCCCTCCGCTGCGAGCCAGTCGTCCCGCTCGGCACTACGAAAACTGACGATCGCGACGCGATGCGCCGGCCAGGCAGCCTCCAGCTCCCACTTGGAAGCGTCAACCGGGTAAGCCAGAGATGGCGCTGGCAGTCCCCTCACGCTCAGCGAGGATAGAAGCTCCTCGGTGTCCGGGTCGCACATCATCAGTGCTTCCTCCCACGCTGCATCCCAGTCGTTGGCGACCATCTGCCTTCGGGGCATCGGAGTTCGGCTTACTGCATCCGCGAGCGCGGCCGAAGCTGCGTCCACCATCGAGTTCGGGTCCACTGTCACTTCGAGTGTGATCCGGTACTCGTCCGCCTGGCGCGCTAGTTCCTCGGCGGAGTAGACGTCGTCCCAACCGAGCACTTGCATGCGGTCGACTACACGGCCAGCAACTTCGAAGTCGCTGTACAGGATGCTTTCGTTGATCACACTCGCCGCGGCTTCGAACCCGCTGCGTCGGAGCTCGCTTACCCAAGAGGTGGGGTGGGAGTCGTCACGGGTGTACGCGCCCGGTTCGACGCCGACAGACACGAAGCGAGTCGATTGTTCGTAGCTTGCGGGCTGATTTTCGTCGTCGGGCTGGCTCGCGTCGGTTTCTCCGATCAACTGGACGACGACGACCTGTGGTGCGTCAAGACCGGCAGTGAGGGCGGCGGTGTCCTCGTCTTCGTCTGATGGATGCGTATGGCTCGACTCGACCACTCGCACCCGGGGTCGGATCGCTCGCGGTGACATCGCGATAGCGGTGGCAAGTCTCCAACCCCAGGTTTCGGTTGCGGCGTCGGGATGGATCTCGATTGCGCGCCGGGCAAGCGTGCCTCCCGGAATGTCGATCGTCGCCGGCAGGTGGTCGTCGACCGACGCTGCATCGTACTTGCTTAGGGCATCGCCGAGCATGGCGGGATCGATTTCAACCACGGCCTGCCCGAAGTAGGGAGGTGTCCTCAGCCAGTTTCGCGTGTCGAGCATTGCGACGTCTGAGAATGCCTTCTCCGCATTGCCGACGAACCATCCGGGGACGATCTCGACCGCCGGCTCCCTCATGGCCAGGAGATGGGTTGCCCGGCGCGTCAGCGGAGGCTCGGTCAGCCAATCGCTCCACTCCACCTCTCGCACTTCGGACACAGCTGCGACTTCGAGCGGGGCGCCGAGGCCAGCGGTCGACGGTGTGAAGTAGTTGAGGAAGTCGAGTGCCGAGAGACGACGGGCTCCGATGACCTGCATGACGTCCGCTTCCCGGTCAGGCCTTACGTCGTACCATGCGGAGGATGTGGCGGCGAATCGGGCGGGGTCAACCCAGTACGCGCCATCGCGGCGCAGAATGTTGCCGTTGCTCACCCGGTACAGGGCGAGCCGGTGCGGCGCGCCTACTCGGCGACCGACAATCAATCGTGTGCCCATGTCCTCACTTCTATCGGATGACTTCAGTCGAACGAGGGTCGAGCTGGCGCTTCTGAGATCTTCCGGCAACGTGGGTGCGGTCGTCCAGGGATCACCGGGTAAAGGCGCACGGCGTTCACTCCGAGGCTCGGCGCACTACTTCGAGTCGAGTGGATTCATGTAGTAGTTGTCGCTCATTGGCCCGTTCAGCTTGGGCGGCGCCTGCGCGGGCGAAGGCCGGCCGGTCGCGCGTCGAGTTGCGCGCAGGTTGGAGCCGAGCTTCTCCTTCGCTGCGGGCGTTGCGCTGGGCGCGAGACGCGGGCGGGGCGGTGGCAGTGGCTCGCCGAGCGAGCGGAATACTGCAGCGAGTGTCTTCTCGATCGTGCGCTGAACAGTGTCCAGGTGTCTCAGGGTCTTGATGTTGAGCTCAGCTCGAAGGCAATGGTCGAGAAGTGAGTTCCACGAGCTCGAGAGGCTCGCCCCGCTCTCCCGCTGCTCGGCGAGAGTCAAGTGCTCGAGACCGTTGCGCACCTCGATCGCACGCTTCCGGAGGTCTTCTGCGCGCAACGTGAAGCGCTTGGGATCCACGGGCAGCGTTTCACGATCTTCGGTGACCATAGTCGGACTCTAGCGCCAGGACCCGACAGCGATGCTTGTCGTCAACGCACGAGGGTTCCGATCGCAGGCCCCGGCCCGCGTCATCGATTGCTGGCGGCGCGGATAGGCTGGCCTTCTAGCGCGGTCGGCAGTTATGTCGAACGTGGCACGGCCGCCACTGACCGGAACACCCGCAGGCGGAGAGATCCAGAGGTTGACATGCCGATTCCGTTGCTTCTCCCGTTGATACCTCTTGGGCTCGTCGGTGCGGGCATCTATGTCGGTACGACGGCTCTCATCGAGTGGCAGAAGAAGCATAAGAATGCTCCTGCGCCCAAGACCATCGCAGTCATCGGCCGCCGAGGGGTGGGGAAGACCACGCTGATCAGCTATCTACGGGATCAGCGGCTTCCGAAGAGCGTCTCTCCCACACAAGCTCCCAGCGAGGGCGCAATCGTCGAGTTGGATTCGTCGATCGGCTCCGAGACGTTCCTGGTGACGCGCGACGTGCCGGGAGATGACGTCCTGGGGTTCCCTCAGTGGAAAGAAGAGGTGAGCAGCGCGGACATCGTCTGCTACCTCTTCCGCGCCGACCTACTCGTGAGCGGAGACGAGAACGAAACGGCGAGGGTGAAGCAGGACCTGCTCATGTTGCAGGGGTGGATGTCGAAGAAGAAGGGCAAGCCGAAACAGTACGTGCTCGTAGGCACGTCCGCCCAACGGCACCCCGACTATGAGTCTGCACCGCAAGAGGATTTTCGCGGCCGCGTCGACGCGGTGCCGGTGATCAGGCTGAACCGCCTGACGCTCAAGAACGCCCGGTTGGTGGTCGGCGATCTCTCCGAACCCGACGCTGCAGCGTGGCTCCGCGAGCAACTCGGGGAACGCCTGGTGTCGACTCCGGCCCCGACAAAGAGCCAGCAGTCGAACGAGATGGAGACCCAGCAGTGACTCCCGAAGGCAGTGCGCGAACGATGCCGCGCTCGATCACCGTCGTCGACGACAAGGTCTATCTCGAGATCATCCAGGACCCGAAGGCGGTCGCGTTGATCGACGACCTTGATGCGATGGTTGTGCCCTACGCCGGTCATGCAGCAGTGCACGAATCCGAAGTTGCGCGAGTTCGAGATGTCCTCGTGAAGTCGGGGCAACTCGTCCAGGGAGCGTTCCTCATCAAGAACCCCTACGAAGGGGAGACCTACGAATCCGCGGAGACGGCCATCGAGGCCTTCGCAGTCGCGAAGTATCACGCGCTCGCGAACGTCGTTCGGCTCCTGGGCGCGCGTGAGATCAAGTTCGTCGAGGTGAGGATGTCGAACGAATCGGCGAACTGGGTGGCGAACGCGATGCTCCACCTGCCCAAACTCGGCGCTGACGCAGAGGCCAGCAAGGAAATGAAACAGAAGCTCAAGGAGAAACTTCAGGCTCGAATGGTCTTTCCCGGCTCGCCGCCCGACACCGAAGGCGCAACCGCCTATCTGACAAAGCGCAACCTGCAAGGCGATCAGCAGATGCGAGACCTGATTGAGATGCGCACCGGCACGAATCCGATCAGTCACTACAAGATGACCTTCAGCGGCACCCGCGAGTCGGCCTCCAACTTCAGTGCAGGACTCAAGCTCGCCGGGGCCGCTGAGGCTCTCGGGGTTCAGCTCGGAGGCAAGTTCACGAAGACACTGGAGTCGATTCGCGACATCGACATCGAGACGGAGATCAATTTCTGACCCGCATGCAATGGCGGCGCTACGGTCTGGAGTGTCAGCATCCGTTCACGCCCCGGGGTGGACGACTCCCATCGTCCGATCCATCGCGGGGTTGCCGCCCGGAGCGGCGTGGCGCTTTGTCGGGCGGACGTCGACGATGCGTTGGACGGAGTGGTGCAGTCCTACGGATAGGTGCCGGTTAGCGCGTCCGCTGGCCAGCTGTTGACGTATTCTGCGAGTCCTTCAATGTCGGCGTAGACCGTGGCGAACTTGTATCCGAAGTTCTCCTCTAGCTGGAAGCGGATTTCCCGCTTCGCGTTCGGAGTGATCAAGAACGTGAAGACAGGAGCCTTGCGCGGAAGGCGGTCTTCCTCGACACGCGCAAGACGCATGGGAACAGACGCATGCCACCTCAGCTCCGATGCCAACCAGCGTGATCGCCGTGTCGGCAGATTGCCATCTACATCGAGGGCATCGATCGGAAGGCCGTCGACGATGAAGGCGGCGTTCTGTGCCGGAATTCGTCCGTGAAGCGCCGGTGGGCGCCAGATCTTGCGCCCGAGGCCGGTACCCCAGTTGACCGTGCGGCGTTCCTGATCACTACCGAGCCGGTGCCAGCGGGGCGTGTTCGTGTTCCAGCCAGTGTGGAGCTGGAGCGGGCGGTTGTTCTGGGTGAACGCAAGGAGTCGCCCCGGCAGATCATCGGTGGAGTCGTTTCGTGCGACCGCGAACCATGCGGCGATCAATGGGTTGAACGTGACGTCGATGAGGCGCGTCGGCACACCGACGTGCTGCATCTGCGCGAACAGCTGGAGCGCGGGGATCCCGTCGAGTCTCCATTCGATGCGAGCGAGCTTCAAGAGCTTCTTCTCTGCGGCGATGACCTGGTCTTCCGTCGGCGTGCTGAGAAGCTGGTCAGCAAGCTTGCGGTACAGGCTGCTCCGCAAGCCCCACTTCGCATCCGATTGCCCGCGCCACACGAAGCGTTCACCGCCGTGCATTCCGACAAGGTCATTCACATGCTCCTGGAATGAGGTCCAGTCATGGATCGTGGTCTCGAAAGGGGCGAAGAGCTCCGCGGCATCTGGCCAGTCCATGTCGGGCATGTCCTGATCCTGGCACTCAGGGTTCCCGCGAGGAAGAAGCCGCTGTCTGCGATCACATCCGCAATGAGTACGTCGCCCGCCGTTGTGGACAGCGCGTCTCATGGCCCCGCGTGTTCGGCTAGCTTGGACCTTGTTCGTTCGAGGGGGGGAAATGCGCAATGGGGAGCAGACTGTGAGCGCCGGCAGGACGCCGGATCAGAGTGTCGTGTCAGGGACGCAATGGTCTCAGGGCGGTGGGGAGTGAAGGCCTTCTTCCGAGGGACTGCGATTGCGCTCGTTGTGCTCGTCACCGCTAGTCTCGGCGCGTTGGTGCTGCTCCTGGCGACCGGTGCGGTCAAGCCGTTCTTCGACATGAGCCCGGTGTCGGTGGAGGAATCCAGCCGCAGTTCGCAGGTGATGGACGCGGTCTCGAGCGAGAAGCAGGTTGTGCTCGTGAGCCTCGGCATTCAGGGCATCGAGGAGAAGAGTGCAAACAGTGCGTTCTTCGGGATGGCGGTGCCCGGTAGCGAGCGCACGTCGTTCATGCGCTACGAGTTCAAAGCCAAGCTGGGCTTCGAGGGCGGCGACGTCGACATTGTCGAGACCGCTGAGAACGAGTACACCGTCTCGATTCCGAAGTTCATCTTCATCGGACACGAATTCGTCAGCGACGATGGTGAGCCGTTCAAGCTGGTTGTCGAGAGTGCCGGCGCGCTGAGCTGGGTCACGCCCGAGATCGACGAAGCGGACATGATCAACAGGATTCTCAGTGATGACGCGCGTGACGAGTACATCGAGACGAATCGAGAGCTCCTTCAGGAGCAGGCCAAGGCCTTCTATGAGGGCATCGTGAGCGGTATTGCGCCCGATGCCACTTTGACGTTCGAGTTCAGTTGACGTCGGCTACCCGACGCGCTCGAAGAGCTCGGCCGGCTTCCCCCGCACGCCCTTCCGCATCTCGCCGGTCGCGCGCAGCTGCTCGATGACCGAGCGCCGGAACGTATCTGGGTTCAGTCGTCGGCCTGCCACCGCTTCGTGTAGCGCCCGCAGGTCTCGGATCACGAACGGCCCGGGCGGTAGGAGGCCAGCGGGATCCGGGAAGCGAGCGTAGCGCTCGCGTAGGTCGGTGACAGCAGTCGCCACGATCTCGTCGTGGTCGTACTTCAGTTGCGGTAGGTCGTCAACGCCCACGAGGCGCGTGCGGTCCGACCCTGGCACCCGCTCCACCGGCACCGCATCCACGTGCGCCACCGACAGCACCCACCCGCGGTCGTCCCGGTCCGGCGCATCGAACACCCGCAGCTGCCGCGGGTGCAATCCCGCGACGCCGGCCTTCTCGCGCAGGGAGCGCAGCGCGGCGTTGCGCAGGGTCTCGCCCTCGTGCAGGAAGGTTCCCGGAAGCCGCCACTCGTCGCGGCCGTCGGCGACGGCATCCGTCGTTCTCGTCAGCAGCACCGCGAGGGCGCCGTCGACCACCGTGAGGACGGCGGTATCGACTGCGACGGAGGGGTGCGGGTAGTCCTCGAGGGTCTTTCCGTGGCTGTCGCGGTACGGCTGGGCGGAGGTCACGGGCACGAGTTTAGGCGAAGGGTGAGCAAATGTCGGAGGTTGGGTGCATACTGATGGTGGAAGAGATATTGGCGAGAGTTGATCTAATTAGGGAATGCCATGACGATGAAGAAGAGCTACCACGAGAGCGAGCTGGACCACGTGCCGGCGGTGATGCTCGGCGGGCCCATCGACGGCAAGCGGTACAAGCTCCCGGTGTTCCCCGAGGACGGCATCCCCACGGGGTTCTCGACGCCGCTGCGCGAGCCGCATGAGACCAGCCCGCATGCGCACTACCTGCGCGAGGGCGACGAGCCGGTCGGCGGCTACTTCGTCTTCTTCTACGACCGGACCACGGGGCCGAACGGCGAGTCGTACCGTGAAGAGCGCCCCCACCGCACGCGCGAGCGGTTCAGCGCTCCCGAGACAGGAGGTCAGCGATGACCGCCAACACCACCCACGACGAGGCCGGGCGCCTAGTCCTCGCCGGGTGGGTGAAGACCCTCGCGCCCGACGAGATCTTCGTGTTCGGCTCGAACTCCGGCGGACGCCACGGCGGCGGCGCCGCGCGCATCGCGCACGAGAAGTTCGGGGCCGTGTGGGGGCAGGGGCACGGCCTGCAGGGGCAGTCGTACGCGGTCGACACGATGACGGATGCCGCCACCATGGCGTCCGAGATCGCCACGTTCCTGCGGTTCGCGGACGCGCATCCCGAGCTGACGTTCCTCGTCACCGAGCTCGGCTGCGGCATCGGGCCGTACCAGCCGTCGGATGTCGCTCCGCTGCTCGCGGGCGCCGGGGCGAACGTCGCTCTGCCGCCGTCGTTCGCGGCGGAACTGCGGAAGGCGGGGGTTCCGGTGCCGAAGGCGGCGGGGGCGCATGCTGCGGCATCCGCGTCGTCGGCGCCGGGTTCGGGTGGGACGGCGGGGGCGGCATCCGCTCGCCGTGACGGGCTCGTCGGGGCGAAGCACCACGGGCGGCAGGCTCCCGCGCACCTCAGCGCTCAGCAGCTCGACCGGGCCGCGGGCGCGGTGGTCGGGATGGCGATCGGGGATGCGCTCGGGTCGCAGTACGAGTTCGGGCCCGCGCATGGCGACGACTTCGTGCCCGAGTTCGGGGTCGGGGTGTTCGGGCACGGGGTCGGCGAGTGGACCGACGACACGTCCATGGCGATGCCGATCCTGCAGGCGCTCGCGCGGGGCGAGTCGCTGCGGGATCCCGCGGTGCTCGGGTGGATCGCGGGGGAGTGGGACACCTGGTCGCGCACCGCGAAGGACGTCGGCGCGCAGACACGCCAGGTGCTGCGGTCGATGGGCGGCGTGCACACCGAGGAGGCGGCGCGTGCGGCATCCGAGGCTCATCACTCGCGCTCGGGACGCAGCGGCGGCAACGGGTCGCTCATGCGCACGGGACCCGTCGCGCTCGGGTACCTCGCCGACGGGCGCGAGCGGCGGCTCGCCGAGGCGGCGGGGCGCATCGCGCAGCTCACGCACTGGGAGCAGGACAACGTCGACGCGACGGTGATCTGGTCGCTGATGATCCGGTCGGCGGTCCTGACGGGGGAACTCGAGCTGGACGGGTTCACGGAGTTCTTCGGCGAGGGGTCGCCGCGGCAGGTGCGGTGGGCGGCGCTTGTCGATGAGGCGTGCGGGCGGCACCCGCGTGACTTCCAGGCGCAGAACGGGTGGGTCGTGAAGGCGTTCCAGGCGGCGCTCGCCGCGGTGTTCGGGGCGCGGGACTTCACCGATGCCGTGTACCGCGCGATCCGCGGCGGCGGTGACACCGACACCGTCGCGGCGATTGCCGGGGCGCTCGCGGGGGCGCGATTCGGGGTGTCGCAGATCCCGCCGTCGTGGCAGCGGCGCATCCACGGGTGGCCGGGGCTGCGTGCGAACGACCTGGTGCGGCTGGCGGTGCTCGCGGCGCGGCGCGGCGGGTCGGACAGCGCGGGGTGGCCGGCGGGGGATACGGCGTTGCAGCCGGGGTTCCGGCACACGGCGCCGGTGCGGCATCCGCACGATTCCGGGGTGTGGCTCGGGTCGCAGAGTGCGCTCGGGATGCTTCCGGATTCGGTTGGCGCGGTCGTCTCGCTCTGCCGGGTCGGGGTGCGCGAGGTGCCCGAGGGGCTCGAGTCGGTGCGGGTGTGGCTCGTGGATCAGCCCGATCGGAACCTCGGCGTCGACGTGACGCTGCGCGAAGCCGCGGACGTGATCGCCGAACTTCGGGCCGAGGGGACCGAGGTGTTCGTGCACTGCGCCGAGGCGCGGTCGCGGACCTCGGCGGTCGCGGCGCTGTACGCGGCGCGGCACCGGGGCGTCGCGCTGGGCGACGCGTGGGCGGGCGTGGAGCGGGTGCTGCCGTACTTCGATCCGGCGGGGTTCCTGCGCGAGGCCGTTGCGCGGCTGGCGGGGGCCCGTCCGGCGGCGGGTGGATGACGGGGAGAGACGGATGAGTGAGATGTGGATGCCGGTGGGTGTCGCACCCAGGGGCGCAGTGCGCGGCGTCAGCGGCGTGCCGACGGCGCGGAACGTCGAGACGGCGGTGAAGGAGGCTGGGCTTGCACGGATGTCGCCGATCGGGCCCGCACCGGTGAAGCCCTCCCCGGCTGAGGTTGCGCCCCCAGGGCTTGCGCCGCTCGAGGCTGGGCAAGTCGGCGCCGACGTCGAGGCGTGGTTGCACGCCCAGCCCGGCACGAGCGCACCGGTCCTGTGGTGCCCGCGGGGCAGCGTCGAGAACACACTCAGGGGGGTTGACGAGCTCGCTGCCAATGTCATGACACTCGCGGACGACGGCGCTTGGGCGGTCGTGCGGCGCCGGCACGGCTCCACGTGGGCGCAGTGCATGCGTGTGCCGGGCGGTTGGATCGTCGAGGTCAACGGTATGCCCGGGCCGGAATGCTACGCGCGCCGTGTGCACAGCATCCGTGCCGGCATGCGACGGGGTCGCCGCTACGCGCGCGACGACGGACGACTGATGGCGATCTACGAACCGCGGGATGTCGTCGTGACGCCGGCCGAGGTCGCCGAGATCATCTGGACATGGCTGCGCGGAAGCGTCGCCGAGAGATTCGCCCTGCGCGAGATCGCGCACTGAGGGGCGGAGGGGGAGGAAACGCGCATGCGCAAGAAGATCCTGTACATCGACATGGACAACAGACTGGTGGATTTCGGAGCCAAGCTCGACGGCATTGATCCCGCAATTCTCGAGAAGTATCACGGACGCTACGACGAGATCCCTGGCTTGTTCGCCGTCATGCCTCCGGTGCCCGGTGCGATCGACGCCTAACGCAAGCTGTCGAAGGTGTTCGACACCTACATCCTGTCGACCGCGCCCTGGAAGAACCCGTCTGCGTGGCAACACAAGATCGAGTGGGTCCACCTGCACCTGGGCGACGAAGAGACGTCGCCGGCGTGGAAGCGACTCATCCTGTCGCACCACAAGAACCTGAACCACGGTGACTTCCTCATCGACGACCGGCTCCACAACGGTGCCGGCGAGTTCGAGGGCGAGCTGATCCGGTTCGGTCACGCTCAGTTCAAGACCTGGGAGCAGGTGACTGACTACCTTCTCCCTCTGGCGGACGCCAATTGGCCGGATGCCGCAAGCCGCGTGCCCGTCGCCGAGCTACCCCTCGACGAGCGGCTGGCCCAGGTCGAGCGTGCGAGCGCCATCGCGACGATCGCGCACCGTTGCCAGAAGGACAAGCTGGGTGTGCCGTACATCGAGCATCCGAAGGCGGTCGCCGCGCAGTTCGACACTGACACCCAAACGGTCGAACACTGCGCGGGCTGGCTGCATGACGTGCTCGAAGACACGATCCTCTCGCCGCAGGCGCTGCTCGATGCCGGCATCCATTCGGAGATCGTCGAGGTTGTCGAGCTACTCACGCGCCGGGCCCCGGACGAGGAAGCGTATTACGCGCGCATCCGTGACGACGAGGTGGCGCGGCGGGTCAAGTACGCGCACATCACGCACAACGCGCAGCCCGATCGCGTAGCGCAACTCCGCGAGGACGACCGCGAGAAGCTCGCGACGAAGTACGAGCATGCCCTCGACATCCTTGGGCTGCCGTCTCCCTGGGCGAGCTCGGACTGAACGCGGTCGGAGTGGGGTGGAGCGAGTGGCGGCTTGCGGCTCCGCGGGACGTCCTTGCCGCATGTCAGAGGCGTGCCGTAGCCTCGCGGATGTGTCACTCGTGAACGACCTCTCGCGCGCGTCCCTTCGCGCCGGCGATCCAAGGAGTCAATGCTCGGCGACCTGCTGAGTGTTGCGGTCGACGCCGTCGGCCGTCCTTGTTCTGTTCACTGTCCGTGCGCGCTCGCGCACGGCTGACGCGAGAGACGACACGACATGCACGATTCCCTGTGGAGCGACCAGCGCTTCCGCGAGTTCCTCACCCTCCTGCGCGGCGGGATGTTCGCGCCTCCCATCGAAGACGCCGAGCGCGACGAGTTCCTGCGCCAGGCCCGCATCCGTCTCGTTCCCGGTGTGCAGCGCCGCGTGCTCGCGGGCGTCGGCGCATCCGTCGACGCCGACGGGGTCGCCCTCGTGGCCTTCGAAGTGCTGGAGGACACCGGGTGGGAAGACCGCAGCCGCCGCACCTGGCTGCTCGCGAGCTCGGACCCCTGGGCCTATCTGACCGACCTCGTCGCACGGGAACTGACCCGGGCGTACGGCGAATCGGTGCGTCGCGTCGGCGATGACGACGAGCTCTCCGGCATCGCGAACGCCAGTTCCCGCCCCGCGCTCGAGGGTGGGGAGGTCGGGGAGGAGTAGCGCGGACGAGACCGGAGCCGGATCGCGGACGCCGTCGAGTGCCGCCGGATGCAGAGTTTCCTGCGCCGGCGGCATACGCTCCGGTACGTCGATCGAGCAGACCGCATCTGCATCCGACGAGCCGATGGGCGATCGCGCGCGCGGCTCGTCACCCCGCTCGCGGCGCGCAAACCGCGCCTCGGACGCTGGTCCCGTCTGCCTGCGAGCTCGCCGTGAGGTCTTGACCGCGCTGAGGCCGATCCTCTAACTTCTCCCTCGTGTTCGTCACATCTCGCGCGCGGTGCGATCTCTTCACCGCGAGGCAATGGGAGTTGCGCCTGGCCTGAGGCCTCGGCGCTCGTCGGCGCGCCCGCCGGCCGCCCCGTTCGGCATCCGCCGATCGACTCCCGTTCCGTTCACACCTCCCCGCACCGCCGCGTGCCGGGGCCTCGCGAGAGAATCTCATGACCTACGAATCGTCGTGGAGCGACGACCGCCTCCGCGCTTTCCTCACCGCCGTCTACACCGCCGGCTCCGTCCGCTACGTCTCAGAAGACGAACGCGAAGCGTTCATCAGCGAGGCGCGCCGACGCATCGCGCCGGCCGTGGGGCGCCGGCTCCTCGCCGACCTCGGCGTGACCACCGACCCTGACGGGCTCGCCCGCATCGCGTTCGAGATCATCGGGGAAGGTGTCGGGCGCACCCGCGGCACCTGGCTCATGGTCGCCAGCGATCCGTTCGACTACTGCGTCGAGATGGTCTTCGCGACCGTCCGCGTGGCCTTCCGCGACACCGTGGGGCTCGCCGCAGCAGGCGACGACGAGCGGCTCGCGGGGATCGCGGCGGCCTCGGGGTGACCGTGACCGAGGAGTGAGCGCTCTCGAGGTGCGCGGGATGCCGGGCGGATGCCGGCTGCGCGTGACGGGCGGCATCCGCCTGCCATGCCGCAGGGCGGAGAAGCTGCGCATGTCGCCCGGGCGGCGTTCCGCACGTTCATGTCTCCCGCTCGGGGTCCGCGGATGGTCTCGTCGAGACGTGCTCATGAGTCCGTGCCGCGCCGGCCCACCTGACCGGTGCGGGGCTGGAGACCTCGTTTCAATGTCGTAGGTATGTTCTAGAGTCAGAGTATGACCGAGGAAGAGGCATTCGACGAGGCCCACGCTGCCGGCGATGTCGGCGTGCACTTCGCCGCCCGTCGGTCCTCGGACGATGAGCCCTATATCCCCGACGACATCAGTCTCGTGGTCGAGACAGCGAGCATGGAGTCGGTGTACGCCGCCGAGCGCTACCACCGCATCGACAGCTCCGTGTTCGTGCCATTGCGGATGCTGCGCGGTACGGCAACTCCATCGCGGCGGTGGTCGAGCGGTCGGTGCGGCTCGAGCTGTCGGCCGCGCTGCGCGTGAGCGAGACCGTCGCCGGTGGCATGATGGCCGTCGCCGAGGCGCTCGTGCATCGGTACCCGGCGGTACTCACCTCGCTCGGGTACGGGCTGATCACGGATGCCCACGCCCGCTGTCTCGTCACGGCTGTCGAGGTGCTCGAGCCCGTGCTGGCTGAGAAGATCGTGCCGCGGGCCCTCGCGATCGCCGAAGCGAAGACCGTCGCCGAATTCCGGCGGGCGCTGCACAAGCTGATCGAGACCGAGCGGGCGCAGACGCTTGCGGAACGCCACGTCGAGGCCGTGAAGAGCCGGCGTGTGGCGGTCGAGTACGTCGAGGACAGCATGGCGTGGCTCCACACGTACATGCCGGCGGTCGAGGCACGCGCGATCGAGGGACGCATCACGGCGAAGGCCAAGGCCATCACGGCAGAGCCCGGCGAGGAGCGCACCCTCGACCAGGTACGTGCCGACGTGGTCGGAGACCTGCTGATCGACGGCGACACCGACAGTCTGCCGCGGAGCGCGCGGGGGATCCGGCCGACTGTCGTGGTGACGGTGCCGGCGCTGTCGGTGCTGTCCGGCGACACCGGCGGCGGCGACCCGGCGGTGGTCGAGGGTGTCGGCCCGATCCCGCTCGAGCGGGCGCGGGAGCTCTGCGGGCAGGCCCGGGACTGGACTCGGGTGCTGACTCATCCGGAGACCGGGATGGTGCTGTCGGTCGGTCGGGACCGGTACGAGCCGCCGAAGATGATCCGTGACCTCGTGAAGTGGCGCGCCGATCGGTGCATGGGACCCGGATGCGGAATGCCGGCGTCGCGGTGCGAGATCGACCACACCCTGGCGTGGGCCGACGGCGGATCGACCTCGCTCGACAATCTCGCGCCGCTGTGCAAAGGCCATCACACGATCAAGCACCACGGCGGGTGGCGAATACGACAAGTCCCCGGCAGCGGGGGAGCGATCGAATGGACCTCCCCCTCCGGCAGGCAGTACGTCGTGAAACCCGAGAGACGCGTCCCGGTCTTCCGGCCGTCGGACGCCAGCGACGCACCCTTCTGAACCGAGCCTGACGCTACGAGACCCGTGCCCCATCGTGGTGGCTTCGGTGTGCCCGGCCGACGACGAGTGGCCGTGGGCGCTTCTGCGAGGCGCGAACGGATACGAGGCAGTACGGCGCTCAGCTCACCACGGAGCCGGGCGATCCACATCACGCTCGGCGTCGTCGGGCATGTGCGCGATCTGGCCACCGCCCGCGCGGATGCACAGCCACCGCAGCTGGCCCGGGCTGTCGGGCATCGAACGCCACGTGCGCCAGACTCCCTGGCCCACGCGCACGACCGAGCCGGCGCGCACATCCACGACCTCGTCGTCGAGTCCCATCTGGCCGGTGCCGGCGAGGAACACGTACAACTCCTCGATTTGCGCGTGCGTGTGCCAGTAACCCGCCTCTTCGCCAGGCTCGTAGGTGTTCGCGGTCATGCCGATGAACTGCGTGTCGATGTCATGGTCGACGACGCGGCGGCCGTCACGCGATCGGTCGGGAGTGAAGCCGCCGAAGTAGTCGTACCACTGGTCGGGGGCGCCGATCTCGATGATGTCGTAGTCGCTCACGCGGGTCAGACTACGGCGTGACGGGCGCGCGCGGAGTCTGCCTCGAGCCCTCGGTGCCCGTCATGATCTCCGCGACTTGCGGCCGATTCTCCCCAGATGCGAGCTCCGGGCATGTTCTCACCGAATGGCGGATGCCGAGGAGTATCCGACTCGTGCTGCGCCAGGCTCCCTGCATGAGTGAACGATGCGTGGCCTGTCCCGTGCGGAATTAGC
The DNA here is from genome assembly GCA_029319145.1 of Microbacter sp. GSS18. Taxonomy (NCBI): domain Bacteria; kingdom Pseudomonadati; phylum Bacteroidota; class Bacteroidia; order Bacteroidales; family Porphyromonadaceae; genus Microbacter; species Microbacter sp. GSS18. The sequence continues at coordinate 215,855 of CP119753.1, forward strand.
CGAGGCGCGGCGCGACCGACGACCGTGCTCCGACGCGCACTGTCTCACCGGTGATACTATCCCCGCCATGGAGTCACGCAAGACGGTGACGGTGCGAGACCTGCGCAACCACGGGGGCGCGGTCTTGGATGACGTCGCACGGGGCTCGGCTGTGGTCGTCACACGTGACGGCGCTCCGGTGGCCGAACTTCGGCCCCTGGCGAAGAAGGGGCTCTCGGCCTCCGAACTCGTGGTGCGCCGCCGCCATCTGCCGCCGATCGATCCGGACGCCCTGCGCGCCGACGTCGATGCATCCGTGGACATGTCGCTGTGAGCGACGACCGCGGGCTCATCGACACGAACGTGGTCGTGCTGCTCGGGCGGCTCGATCCCGCCACGCTGCCGGACGAACCACTCGTGAGCGCAGTGACGATCGCCGAACTCTCGGTCGGTCCGCTGGTGACGGACGACCCGGCCGAGCGCGCGGCACGCCAGTTGCACCTGCAGCAGGCTGAGGCCGACTTCGATCCGCTGCCGTTCGATGCGGCATCCGCTCGGGCCTTCGGCCGAATCGCGGCCGACCTCCGGAGGTCGGGCAGGAAGAGACGAGCACGGGCATTCGACGCCCTCATCGCCGCGACGGCGCTCGCCGAGGGCGTGCCGCTCTACACCTGCAACCCCGCGGACTTCGAGGGCATCGACGCGCTGCAACTGCGCGCCGTGCCCGTACCGGACGCCTGATTTCGGCGACCGCCGCGCGGGGTCGGCACGCGCGGCAGGTTCCGCTCATCGGGCCGCAGAGCGGAGAGCTCCACGGCCCCTCGAGGTGCACGCGGGACCTCTTGACACGTTCGCACCCGACGAGGATCGTGAGCGCCAGGGACGACGACGTTCTTGGGGGGATGCGCCGCCGCCATGGCTGTCAACCCGACTGGGGAGTTGGAACTCATGTCCACATCCGTCATCGACGCGTTGCCGCGCGCCCTGGAAGACATCATCACGAAGGAAGGGGATGCCGAATACGACGAGGCCCGCCGCGTCTTCAACGGCATGATCGACCGAAGGCCCGCCGCGGTCGTGCACTGCCGAAACGCCGCGGATGTCGCAGCGGTGGTCCGTGCGGCATCCGACTCCGGCGCCGACCTCGCCGTGCGCGGCGGGGGCCACAGCGTGCCCGGCTTCGGCACGGGCGACGGCGCCGTGGTCGTCGACCTGAGCGGCATCAACGATGTGACCGTCGACCCGGATGCCTCCACTGCCACGGTCGGCGGCGGCGCCACGCTCGGCAAGTTCAACGGGACGGCCGCCCCGCACGGGCTCGCCACCACCGCCGGCGTCGTCTCGTCCACGGGAGTGGGCGGGCTCGCGCTCGGCGGAGGCATGGGCTACCTCGCGAGGGCGTACGGCCTCACGTGCGACAACCTGGTCTCGGCCGACGTCGTGCTCGCCGACGGACGCGTCGTCACCGCGAGCGAGTATCAGGAGCCCGACCTGTTCTGGGCACTCCGCGGCGGCGGAGGCAACTTCGGCGTCGTCACGGAGTTCACGTTCGCGATGCATCCGGTCTCGCAGATCTACGGCGGGCCGATGTTCTTCGAACTCGACGACGGTCCCGCGATCCTCGCGCATTACGATCAGTTCGTCCGCACGGCACCGCGCGAGTTCGGCCTGTTCGCCGCCTTCCAGATCGCGCCGCCGCTGCCGTTCGTCCCCGCCAACCGCGTCGGCGAGCCCTTCGTCGCGGTCGTCTTCTGCCACAACGGATCCGAGGCCGACGGCGAGAGGCTCGTCCAGACCTTCCGCGACGTCGCGTCCCCGGTCGCCGACGGCGTGGGCATGATGCCGTACGACGCGTTGTGCGGAGCCTTCGACCCGCTGCTTCCCCCGGGCATGCAGCACTACTGGAAGGCGGCGTTCCTCGACGGGCTCACCGCCGAGACCATCGCCCTGCACATGGAGCACGGCTCGAAGGTGCCGATCGTCAACTCGACGGTGCACTTCTATCCGATCAACGGGGCGTGCCACGACGTCGCGCCGGAGGCCACGGCATGGGGGCACCGGGATGCCGAGTTCGCGCTCGTCATCGCGGGCATGTGGCCCGACCCCGTCGACAACGACGCGAACATCGCGTGGGTGAAGGACTACCACGCCGCGATCGAAGAGACCGGGCTCGGCGGAGGCTACGTCAACTTCCTGTCGCAGGACGACCAGTCGCGGGTCGCGGCCAGCTACGGGGCGAACTACGACCGGCTGCGTGCAGTGAAGCGGGAGTACGACCCGGGCAACCTGTTCCACCTCAACCAGAACATCGCGCCCTGACACCTGGCCGGGTTGCGCCCGCGCTGCCTTGACGCGGGCGCAGCCCGATCACCGCTGCCGGCGCCGGGTCGCTCGACCGCGCAACGCCGCCCGAGACTCGGCGCCGGGGTCCGCTACCTCAGCGCGTCGACGATCGAGGCCCGCGGCTGCGGCACCGTGCTCGACTCCACGTCGAACACGCGCACCGCGCGTCCGGTTCCGTACGGCTCCCACCCCGGGTCGCCACCGATGATGAAGTCCACCCACGCGCGGTGCATCTCGTCGGCGAGGTGCTGGGGCGCATCCGGCCCGCTCAGGCTCGTCGACTCCGCCAGCGCGTCGAACACGAACCCGAGCTCGACGGCGTGCCCCGCGCGCAGGTCGCGCACGGGGCTCTGCCACGCGAACTCGAACACGTGCGTCGGCGCGGACCGCGCCCCGGCGAGGTGCGTGAGCGGGGCGCGCAGCATCCGGTCGGTGACGAGCTGGCCGAGCAGCTCGCCGGGTGAGGCATCCGGCCACTCCGCCCGAGCGGCGCGCGTCGCGGCGCGCGGGATGCGCAGCGCGGTGCGCGCGACCCACGACTTCAGCCCGCCGATTCCGGCGAGCACCTCGGGCGCGAACCACAGCCGGTACTCGTCGGTGTTCGCGCCGATCAGCAGCGGCACGTCCGACATGACCAGCGCCTCGTGGGGTGACACCGGCAGCGAGTCGGGGTCGATCGTGGGCTGGAAGCCCGGCGCACCCTGCAGTGGGTTCGAGCCCGCCGCCTGCTCGGCGCGCACCTCGAGCAGGCGCCCGGGCGGCACGGACGCGAACCCGGCGCGCGTGGGCTCCACGCCCAGACGCTTGGCGAGGTCGCGCGTGACGCGCCCCGCCCTCTCGGGCGGCTGCACCTCGAGCGGCCCCGACTCGATGACCCCGCGCGCGACGAGGCGCGCCGAGTCGGGCATGCTCAGCAGCGCCGCGACGATCGAGCCGCCCGCCGACTCGCCCATGAGCGTGATGCGGTCGGGGTCGCCGCCGAACGCCGCGATCTCGCGGTGCACCCACTCCAGCGCCAGCGCCGCGTCGCGCAGGCCCACATTGCGGGGCGCCCCGTCGAGCACCGAGAAGCCCTCTGACCCGAGCCGGTAGTTGATCGACACGAACACGACGCCGTCGCGCGCGAACGGCGTGCCGTCGTAGCCGGCGAGACTCGGGGCGCCGCGCTCGAACGCTCCGCCGTGGATCCAGACCACCACCGGCGCAGCGGCCGCGGCATCCGGGCTCCACACGTTCACCGTCAGGCAGTCCTCGCCCCACGCCTCCACGCTCGGCAGCAGTTCGCTCACGGCACCCCGGTACGGCGTCTGCGGCGCCGCCGGCCCGAACACGATCGCGTCGAGCGTGCCCTCCCACGGCGCCCGCGGCTCGGGTGCCCGGAACCGGCGCTCGCCGAACGGCGGCTCGGCGTACGGGATGCCGAGGAAGCGACGGATGCCGTCGGCCGCGGTCCCGCGGATGCGCCCGGTCGACACGTCGACCTCGGTCGTGGACGTGGGTGGCAGTGAGGTCATCGGCGGCTCCTTCGCACGCGATCCGGCGGGCGAACGGGCGCCCACGCGGATGAGTCTGCCATGCCCTGCACGGCCGAATCGCCCGCCGCCGGAGGGTGTGGGCCGCTCGCAGCGCGCGGCACGCCGTGCCAACCCTGGGCGGACCGCGCGTCAGCCCGCTAGCGTGAGCCTCACTCGCATCCGATAGGAGCTCTCATGGCCACGTCCCGCCGCCCCGGAGGCGTCACCCTCGTCTCGATCCTCGCCTGGATCTCGGGCCTGCTGCAGGTCATCACGGGCATCCTGCTGCTCATCACGGGGACGGAAGGGCAGGTCCTCGCGATCACCGGCTGGATCCTGGGCATCCTCGGGCTCATCACGATCATCGTCGGTGCGGGGCTGTGGAGCGGCAACCGCGCCGCCCGCATCATCGCGACCATCGTGTTCTCGCTCAACCTCATCAATGCCGTCGTCGGCGCCTTCAACGCGACGGGCGCGAGCGTCTGGTCGTTCTGGGTGAACGCGCTGCTGGCCGTCATCGGCCTCATCCTGCTGTGGACGAAGGCCGCGACGGACTTCTTCCGCAGCTGAGCGTGGCGGTGGCGTCGGTGGATGGTGAGTCCACCGGCTCCCGCGCGGCAGACGTCAGGTGAGCCAGACGGTCGCGCCGGGGCAGAGGCGGGATTCCGCCTAGGCTGCGACCTCGGCCTCGTCGACCGGGGCGTCGGCATCGGTGTGCTCGCCGGCATCGGCATCCGCGGATTCGGCCACGGCGTGCTCGGCGAGCGCGGCGGCGATCCGCTCGATGGCCTCGCGGATGAGGGGGCGCGGCATTGCGAAGACGAAGCGCGTGAAGCCCACTCCGGCGTGGCCGCACGCGGCGCCGTCGGTCATCGAGACGCCGGCCTTCTCGCGGAACCACTCGGCGAGGTCGCCCTCGATGCCGTAGGCGCGGAAGTCGATCATCGCGATGTACGTGCCCTCGGGCTCGGTGACGTGCGCCTTCGGCAGGTGCTCGTCCACGAGCTCCTTCAGCAGCGTGCGGTTGCCGTCGAGGTACGCCACGACCTCGTCGAGCCACTCCTTGCCACCGCGGTACGCGGCCGTGGCGGCGATCGCGCCGACGGTCGCGGTGCCGTGCTGGGCGCGCATCTCGACGGTCTTCCAGACCTCGGCATCCGCCTCGTTCGAGAGGATCACCTGAGCGGCCTTGAAGCCGGGCAGGTTCCAGGCCTTCGAGGCCGACGTGGCCGTGATCGTGTGGGACGCGGCCGCTTCCGACAGCGACGCGTACGGGATGTGCTGCGCAGGCCGGTAGACGAGCGGCGCGTGGATCTCGTCCGAGAACACGCGTCCGCCCTTGGCGTCGACGACCTCGGCGAGGGCGAGCAGTTCGTCCACCGTGAAGACGGTGCCGAGCGGGTTGTGCGGGTTGCACAGCACGACCATTCCGGCACCCTCGTCGAACGCGTCGCCGATCGCGTCGAGGTCCATCGTCATGCGGCCGTCGACCTCGATGCTCGGCACCTCGATCACCTCGCGGCCCATCATGGCGCCCACCGTCAGGAACGGCATGTACGCGGGCGTCGGCACGATGATCGCCGAGCCCTCGGGCGTGAACGACTCGATGGCGACCTGGTAGGCGGTGACCACGTCGGGAAGGTTGCGCACGGCGTCGGCCGAGACGTCCCAGCCGTAGTTGTCGGTGTACCACTGCGCGGTCGCCGCGGCCATGTCGGAGATCAGCCCCGCCGGAAGGTACCCGGTCAGCCCGCGCTCCATCGACGACGCCACGGCCTCGCGGATCGCGGGTGCGACACCGAAGTCCATCTCTGCGACGAACGCGCCGATCGTGTCGGGGAAGCGCGTCCACTTGACGCTGCCGACGTCACGCAGGTCGTCTGCGGTGATGGCATCGAAACGGTGGTGCACGGGTGTTCCTCTCATCGGGCGCAAGTGCGCCGCATGTCGGCTCGGGTGCTGACACGCCCGACTAAAGGTAATGCGATCGGGGGGTTTTCGCATTCCCGATTGCCCCGCGAGTCGCCCCGATCCCGTCGGAAGGGAGCTCAGCCGGCGGACGTGGCGACCCCGACGACCGCGATCCCCAGGGCAGCCGCGACCCCGAGACTGACGATCACGAGCGCCGCGACGCCGGCAGCCCGGCCTCCGAACCGCGGGTTCAGCAGCGCGATGCCGGCGAGGACGACGGATGCCGCGACCGCCGCGACGCCGACGAAGAACACGATCTGCTGCAGCACGCCGATCGCGGGCGTGTAGAGGTCCTCGGTCTCGATGAGCGACGCGAGGGCGATCGTGACGACCGTCGACAGGGCGAGGCCGGCGACGGCGAGGACGAGCGCCAGGACCGCGGGCGTCCTCGATCGCGGGTTGGGAAGCTGGACGATGTTCCCTGTCATGCGGCGGCGCCGACGGTGAGCCAGGTGTCGTCCTCGGCCACGCGCCGCGCGTCGGCGACGGCACCGTCGAGCGACGCCGATCGGATGTCGGGCGCGATGTCCATCGCGTACGCGTTGATGAAGGTGACGTCGGTGATGCCGATGAACCCGAAGATCGTGCGCAGGTACGGCTCGTTGAAGTTCAGCGCGCGCATCGGGCTGGCATCGGAGTAGTCGCCGCCGGACGACAGCGACACGACCATCTTCTTGCCGAGGACGAGGGGCTCGGGAGTTCCCTGCTCGTTGTAGCGGAACATGTACCCCGGCTGCACGATGCAGTCGATGTAGTACTTCAGCGTGTACGGGATGCCGAAGTTCCAGATGGGCGCCGTGACGAGGTAGGCGTCGGCGGCGCGGAATCGCTCGATCTCGCGCTCGATCTGCGCCCACGACTCCGTGTGCGCGCGATCGATCGGCTGGTTCATCATCAGGGTGTATTTCGTCTCGATGTTGTCGCCCGCGACGGCCGGCAGGTCGCGCTGGAACAGGTCGAGGGTCTCGACCTCGAGGTCGGGCACGCGTTCGGCGAGGCCCTCCAGCAGGGCGGTCGAGACCCGGAGGGTGTTCGACCCGTCCAGGCGGGGACTCGCGACGATGTGCAGCAGCTTCATGGTGGTGCCTCTCGGTGCTCATGCTCGTGTTCGGGGGAGGGATGGAGCATCCAACGAGCACAGGAGCACCGCTGGTTGGACTGGGTACATCAACTGCTATCTGGGTATAGAGAAGCGCGAAACGGCGCGCGTGACAAGAGGAAGGGGACATCCGCCCGCCGCCCCCTCCTCGGCATCGCATCGCGCGCGTCGCGCCGGCGGCGGGGCCGTCAGGTGGTGATCGCGAGGATCGGGTCAGACGTGGGGGCGCCGGTCGGCGACCCGCCTTCGGGCTCGACCGTCACGGCGATGACGTCCCCGGGTTCGTACGTCCCGGCCAGGAGCGTGGTCGCGTCGCCGTCGGTGCCCGCCGCGAACGTGCCGGCCGAGACGGCGCCGCCGTCGCGCACGAACCACAGCTCGAACGTCTCGTCGTCGGCGACGACCGGCAGGCCGTCAGCGACGAGCACGGCCTGACCCTCGGATACCGACCAGTGCGCGGTCACCTGACCGCCGTCGGCGAGTTCGACCGTCGCCGTCTGCGCGTCGCCCGCCTGGTCGATCCGCTCCAGCGCGACCACCGCCGCCGGGCGCACGAGCTGCTGCGTCACCACGAACGTGCCGAAGCCGAGCACCAGCACGGCCACGATCGAGGCGGCCAGGACGAACAGCCGTCGCGGTCCGCGGCGCCCGCGCGTGCGCAGGCGGGGTGTCGTGTGCTCGCCGCCCGGCGCAGGCTGCTCGGTGGGCACGGACTGCTCGGCCTGGACGGGCTGCTCGGTGGGCACGGACCGCTCGGCCTGGACGGGCTGCTCGGCCTGGACGGACTGCTCGGCCTGGACCGGCTGCTTGGTCTGCACGGACTGCTCGGCCTGGACCGGCACAGCATCGGTCGGCGCGGGGCCCGCGGCGGCGAAGTCCTCGTCGCGCGTCGCTTCGGCATCCGCCTCGCGCTGCTCGGCCGCGATCCGCTCCAGCAGCGCCGACCGCACGGCGGGCGGGGGAGCGACCGGCTCGACGGACTCGGCCAGCACGTCGACGGACGTGAACGCGTCCTCGACGTGATGCGCCCACTCGGGATGCTGCTCGAGCTCGGCCCGGAACAGGCGCTCGTCGGCATCCGACAGCGCGTTCAGGACGTGGCCGGCGGCCAGCTCGGCGAACTCCGACTCGGTCATCGCGGCACCCCCATCCCGTCCTTCAGGCGGGCCAATCCGTCCCGCATCCGTGTCTTCACCGTGCCGAGCGGAGCCCCGACCAGCGCCGCGACCTCGCTCTGACTGTATCCGCCGTAGTAGGCCAGCGTGATGGCCTCGCGCTGGGCGTCGGGCAGGGCCGCGACGGCATCCGAGACGCGCTCGGCCTCGATGCGCAGCTCGACCTGCTCGGCCACGCCGTCGTGCGCGACGTCGAGGTCGCGGAACCCGACGCGCATGTCCCGATCGGTCGTCGCCTGCGAGGACCGCACGCGGTCCACGGCCCGGCGGTGCGCGATCGTCATGACCCACGCCCGGCCCTGTCCCCGGCTGGAGCGGAACCGGCCCGCGGACTGCCACACCTCGAAGAAGACCTCCTGCAGGATCTCCTCGCTCTGCGACCGGTCGATGAGCACGCGCAGGATGAGCCCGAACACCCGCGACGACAGCATGTCGTACAGGCGGGCGAAGGCATCCTGGTCGCCGCCGGCGACCTGGTCGAGCAGCTCGCCGACGTGATCGGCGGGCACGTCGCCGTCTTCGGGCACCTCAACCCCGTCGACGACCATGCCCCCTAGCATGCCCCACGACCGGGCGCGAAGACGGGTGGACATCGCCGCGCCTCGTCTCAGTGCCCCTCGTGGGCGGGCACCGAGACCACCGAGCCGTCGTCCTGCCGCAGCACCGCGTCCTGCGTCGCCCCGAGCGCGGGAGTGACCGTGACGGCGAGGAGTGCCGCCGCCGCCAGCAGCACCGGCATGCGCAGCGGGGCGGTGGTTCGCGAGCGTCGCGTCGCCCGGGTGATCCCGAGCGCCGTGGCGACCAGGAGCGCCCCGCCCAGCGCCACCGCGTACACGCTCGTGCGGATCGGCTCGAGCAGGAGGAGCGTCGCCAGCAGCAACACCCCAACCAGAGCGGATGCCGTCGCCGTGCGCGGCAGCGGCACGCGACCGCGCACGAGCAGCGCGGCACCCCACGCGATGGCGGCCACCCCCAGGAGGACGAGCGCCACCCCGACACCGCGCGCTCCGAGGGTGGCGTCGGGCACGCCGGTCGCGGCGGCGGCCCCCACCGCCGCCGCGACCAGCCCTGCCCCCCATGACGCGGGCGCCGGCCACGACGGTGCGAGCCCCCCGGCCGCACCGGTCGCCCCCGGCCGGCGCCGCGGAGTCATGCCGTCGCCGGCCGCGTGGCCGCGCGCTCGGTGCCGAGACCGACGCCCAGCAGCACGACGGCGCTCGCCAGGTGCAGGAAGTGATCCGGCACGTTGAGCGCGAGGATGTTCGCCGGCGTGCCGACGAGGAAGAAGCCGACGACCCCGAGCGCGAGGTAGGTGGCTCCGACGGCGGTGTTCACGCCGCGTGCGACCCGCGCGCCGGCGAGCCCGGCGCCCAGCAGCGCGCCGCCGATCAGCAGATGGGCGATGTTGTGCAGCGGGTTGACGGCGAAGACGCCGAGCAGCAGACCGCCGTCGGTGGCCAGGAACCCGACGCCGCCGGTGACAGCGAAGCCGAGGACTCCGACGAGCAGGTAGACGGCGCCGAAGATCGTGGCGACGAGACGGTTCGGTGACGAGCCCATGGGGCGACCTCCTTCGGTGACGACGCGACGTTTTCGCGTCCACCACCTGTTCGGAGCCCCGGGCGAAACGGATGGGATGGATTTCGCCCAACCACCGCACCGCAGCCGTGCGGCCGGGTCAGCTCGCCTTCAGCAGCACGTCCCACCACGTCGGATTGACGTCGATGCGGTCGCCGTGGAAGTCGGAGTACCACACCGCGACGCGTCGGCCGTCGGCGTCGACGTCCACGTGCATCTCCTCGGGCGCCGCCTGAGCGCGCCAGTCGGTTTGCGCGCGGGCGAGCGCGCTCACCAGGTCCTCGCGGCGGCCCGCCGTGTTGAGGGCGAGCGGAGACGGATGCCACGTCTCGATCGTGCGAATGCCACGACCCGAGCCGACGCGCGCGTGATCGCGCCACGCGCGCTGCGCTGCGCGTCCGAGGGCCACGACCGTGTGCAGGTCGGGCAGCAGCCCGATCAGGCGCTGCAGCGCCTCTCCGCCGTCCTCGAGCTCGCCGGCCGTGGGCTTGCGGGATGCCGGGCCGAGGTACCAGGGGACCGCGTTCCAGCAGACCGCGTTGTCGGTGAGGCCCGCGGCGGTGCGCGCTCGCCACAGGTTCTCGGCGGTGCGGTCGTCGTTGTCCGCCGACACGAACCCGGATCCCGGGCGCGCGTTGCCGGCGTTCGTCATCGGGCCGGGGGCTTCGAGCAGCAGCAGGATGCGGGCGCGCGTGCCGGCATCCGTCGGGTCGAACTGCGGCACCGTCGCCCGGTGCTCGGCGGCGAGGTCGGCGCGGAACCTCACCAGAGCGGACAGGTGTCGGGACTGATCGACCGCCGTGCGCCGTTGCTCGAGGATCGCGGGGTCGCTGAGGGATCTCGGGTACTCCGTCAACATGGCGCCGAAGCTACAGCCGTTCCGGGTGTCGGACGGGCACGGCGCGCGGAAGCCGGACGGTCCCGGCATCCGCCTCGCTACCCTGAGGCCATGAAGGCGCTCCGGATCCTCTCCCGCGCGCTCGGCGGCGCGCTCCTGGTCAACGCCGTTCCCCATGGAGTGAGCGGCCTGCAGGGCAGGCCCTTCCCGACTCCGTTCGCCGATCCGCCGGGGGTCGGCATGTCGCCGCCGGTGACGAACATCGCGTGGAGCGCGATGAACCTCGTGGGTGGGCTCCTCGTGCTGCGGCGCGGTATCCGCTCCCGGGGCGAGGCCGTCGCGGTCGTGGTCGGCGGGATCGCGAGCGTCTTCGTTGTGGCGGCGCACTTCGGCAGTGTCATGTCGGGCGGGACCGGACTGACGGCGCGCGGCATGACGTCGCGGGGCATGCCTGCGCGCGGCAGGACGGCGCGCGGCATGACGTCGCGGGGCTCCGGATCGCCGCTGCAGACGGCGCGGCGGCTCACGGAGCCCGTCGCTCGATCGCTCGCGGGGCATCGCGCGTTCCCGCTGTGGGCGGTCATCCATCACCGGGGTCGCCGCAGCGGCGCGGAGTACGCCACCCCGATCGCCGTGGTGCCGACCTACGACGAGGGTGTCGTGCTCATCGGTCTGCCGTACGGGCTCGACACGAACTGGGCCCGCAACGTCGTCGCAGCCGGCGGTGCGACGCTCGCCTGGAAGGGCGCGGAGCACCGCACGAGCGCCGCGCGCATCATCGACGCCGACGAGGCCGCCGCGCTCGCGAAGGCGCCGTTCCACGCCGTGGTGAAGCGGATGCCGGGGGCGATTCTGCTCGAGCGGGACTGAGGGGCGCGCTCGGGGAGCTGGTCAGTCGTCGCTGGAGTGCAGACCGCGGCGGGCCGAGAGGAGCGTGACTTCGGGATGCTCGTCGGCCAGCAGGCGCTCGGCGCGATCGAGCACGTCGCGCACGTGCGCGACATCCGATCCGATGACCGAGAGTCCGATCTCGGCGCGGCGGTGCAGGTCGTGGGCGCCGACCTCGGCGGCGGCCGCCTCGGTGCGACGGCTCAGGTCGGCGACGAGGGGGCGCAGGATGCTGCGCTTCTCCTTCAGCGAGTGCACGTCACCGAGCAGGACGTCGAACTCGATCCATCCGATCCACATCGGTGCGAGTCTGGCACGTCCGCTTCGCGGTGGGGTCCGACCGGGATGCAGTGTCGGAGGTATGTTCTAATCTCGCGGGTATGGAAGAGGATTCATCGTTCAACGACCCGGGCGGTGCCGACGCGGCGGGGGCGCCGTGGGATGAGCCGTATGTGGATGACGTGGATGACGTGGATGACGTGCCCGATTTCGTCCCTCCCGTGCCCGACCACATCGATCTCGTGACTGAGACCACGACCATGGTGGCGGTCTTCACAGCCGAGCAGTACGAGCGGATCGACGGAGCGCGCCGGCGTGCGCTCGCGGATGCCGAGCGGTATGGCGGCGCGATCGCCGAGGTCGTCGTGCGTTCGGTGCGGCTCGAGCTGGCGGCGGCACTGCACGTCGCCGAGAGCCAGATGCAGTCGATGATGGAGATGGCCGAGGCCCTCGTCCACCGCTATCCGTCAGTGCTCGCCTCGCTCGGACGTGCCCACATCACCAAGGCCCACGCCGATGTCTTCGTCTCGCTGATCGATGTGCTCGAGGACGACGTGCGAGAGCGGATCGTCCCGCGCGCGCTCGACCTGGCCGAGGCCTCCACGCCGGGTGCGTTCCGGCGCGCCCTGCGCAAGCTGATCGAGGCCGAGCAGGCGCCGACGCTCGCCGAGCGTCACCAAGACGCCCTGAAGCGGCGCCGCGTCGTGGTCGAGAACGCCGAGGACGGCATGGCCTGGCTGCACACGTACGGGCCCGCGGTGGAGGCGCACGCGATCCACGGGCGCCTCACGGCGATGGGCAAGGCGCTCTTGCAGGATCCCCGCGAGACCCGAACCCTCGACCAGGTGCGCGCCGACATCCTCGGCGATCTGCTGATCGACGGCGACACGAGAGCGATTCCGGCGGAGGCGCGGGGCATCCGCGCCACGGTCGTCGTCACGGTCCCGGCGCTCTCCCTGCTCGAGGATGACCACCCCGAGGGTGCTGATCCGGCGGTCGTCGAGGGTGCGGGGCCGATCCCGCACGCCCGGGCGCGCGAGCTGTGCGGCGGATCGAAGGACTGGATGCGGGTGCTCACCCACCCCGAGACCGGCATGGTGCTCTCGGTGGGGCGCGACCGGTATCAGCCGCCGAAGATGCTCTACGACCTCGTGAAGTGGCGTGCAGACCGATGCATGGGCCCTGGATGCGTCATGCCGGCCTCGCGGTGCGAAGTCGACCACACGCTCGCGTGGATCGACGGCGGGACGACATCGCTCGACAACCTCGCGCCGCTCTGCAAGGGCCATCACACGATCAAGCACCATGGCGGCTGGCGAATACGCCAGGTTCCCGACAGCGGCGGAGCGATCGAATGGACGTCTCCATCGGGTCGGGAGTACGTCGTACAGCCCGAACGCCGAGTCCCGGTCTTCCGTCCCGCGGATGCGAGCGACGCCCCGTTCTGACCAGGTTGTGTTCTTATCGCGCGCCGATGTTCGGCGTGGGCGGGTGCCTGCGTGCCTGGCTGGATGCTGCCTGCCTGCCTGCGTGCGTGCCTGCGTGCCTGGGTGCCTGGGTGCCTGCTCTGCGTGCCTGCGTGCCTGCCTGCGTGCCTGCGGCCTGACTGCCTGCCTGCGTGGATGCGTGCTTGCCTGGGTGCGTGTGCGTGCCTGCCTGCGTGCCCGCCTGACTGCCTGCGTGGATGCGTGCTTGCCTGGTTGCGTGTGCGTGCCTGCCTGCGTGCCCGCCTGACTGCCTGCCTGCCTGCGTGCCTGCGGCCTGCCTGCCTGCCTGCCTGCCTGCGTGCGTGGATGCGTGCCTGCCTGCCCGGCCCGCCTCGGGTGTGTGCACCCCGTGCCAGACTGGCGCGATGACCGCGCGCGTCTCACCTGTCCAGGTCCTCCGGATCGGCTCCCGTGTCCTGCTCGGCGGCTTCCTCGTGTACATGGGGCTCGCGCACCTCTTCTGGGCGCGGCGCGGGTTCCGCATCGCCGTGCCCGATTGGGCCTCGCGCACGTCGGGCCTCGACAAGGACGCCATCGTCGTCGCCTCCGGCGCGGCCGAGATCATGCTGGGCGGTGCGCTCGTCGCGCTCCCCGGTGATCGGAAGACCATCGGCGCCGCCGTCGCGGCGTTCTTCGTCGCGGTCTTCCCGGGCAACGTCCATCACTGGCGCACCGGACGGTCGGCGCCGCTCCTGCGCACCGACCGTGCACGGTTCATCCGCCTCTTCCTGCAGCCGGTGTTCATCGCGTGGGCGCTGTGGAGCACCGGGCCGTGGCGGTCTGAGTGGGGCCGGCGTCGCAGACGCCGGCGGTGATCGCAGAACGTCGACGCCCACCCGGCCGCGATGGCCGAGTGGGCGTCGTCTCGTGACCGACGTCGGCTTCCGTCAGCCGCCGGTCTCGGATCAGGCCTGGACGCGCGCGGCCTCGACCTCGGTGCGGAGGCCCTCGAGGAGGGGAGTGGTCGGGCGGCCGATGAGCGCCGACAGCGTGCCGTCGGTGTCGGCGAGCACGCCGCCGGCGATGGCGGTGTCGATGCCGGTGACGAAGCCCGCGATCTCGGCGGGCAGGCCGAAGCCCTCGAGCGCCTCCTGGCGCTGCTCGGCCGTCAGCGACGTGTACGTCACCTCGCGACCGAGCACCTCGGATGCGGTGGCGGCGAGCTCGGTGTACGTCCAGCTCGCGTCGCCGGCGAGCTCGTACGTGCGGCCGATGTGCCCGTCCTCGGTGAGGACGACCGCGGCTGCATCCGCGTAGTCCTTGCGGCTGGCGCTGGCGACCTTGGCGTCGCCCACGGCGGCGGCGATGACGCCGGACTCGGCGGCGCCCAGCACGTCCTGCGTGTAGTTCTCGGTGTACCAGTTGTTGCGCAGCACGACCACCGGCAGGTTGCTGGCGGCGAGGGCCTCCTCGGTCGCACGGTGCTCGGCGCCGAGCGCGTAGTCGAACGTGGTGGCCTTGGGTGCGCTGGTGTAGACGAACTTCGTCACGCCGGCCTTCTGGGCGGCGTCGATCACGTTCTTGTGACCGGCGAAGCGCTGCCCGACATCCGAGCCCGAGATCAGCAGCACGGTGTCGACGCCGTCGAGCGCGTTCGCGACCGACTCGGCGTCGAGGTAGTCGAGGGTGGCCAGCTGCACGCCCAGATCGGCCAGGGGAGCGGCCTTCGATGGGGTCCGGACGCCCGCGACGATGTCGGATGCGGCGACCCCGCGCGACAGGAGCGAATCGACGACGTGGCGACCGAGCTGACCGGACGCGCCGGTGACGAGGATGGTCATGTGGGGTTCCCTTCGTAGCGGAGCGATCGTGTCCGACCGCATACGGGTTCGAACCGGTCCGCCTCCCAGCACATTCCAGTGTTGCGGTACCCACTTCTCGGTAAGGTACCCACATGGTCGTAAGTTATGCGCAGATCAGGGGGGAGCGCGAAGGCGCCTTCACGCCGGCCTGCCCGTCACGTGTCGTCCTGGACCACGTGATGTCGAAGTGGGGTGTGCTCGTGCTCCTCGCCCTGAGCGACGGCACGGCACGCTGGGGCGAGCTGCGCCGCAGCGTCGAGGGCATCAGCGAGAAGATGCTGGCCACGACCCTGCGCACCCTCGAGGGCGACGGCCTCGTCGACCGCACGTCCTACCCCGAGGTGCCGCCGCGCGTGGAGTACGCCCTCACCGATCGTGGACGCGAGCTGATGGAGCACATGCTTCCGCTCATGCAGTGGATCGCCGCGCACGCCTCCGAGATGGTCGAGCGCTGACCCGCCTCAGGAACTCGTCGGGGTCCGTGCCGCCCACGCCGCGGCGAAGTCGCCGCTGATGATGTCGGGGCCGATCTCGTCGTCGCGGCTCCACACGAACACGAGCGCCCGCACCTCCGCCGACGCGCCTCCCGGATCGGCCAGCACGGTCGTCCACCGCACGTCGTAGCCGTACAGGAGCTCCTCGTCGACGATGACGCGGTTGACCTCGTCGCCCGGACGCAGCATCAGCAGGTCGCCGCGCACCGTCTCGGCGAACGAGGCATCGGCCAGCAGCAGCGGCCACTGCATCCCCTCGTGCCACACCAGCCGTCCCGGCACGATCGCCGGCCGCGCCTCGATCACATGCGGCTCGATCGCCCCCCACAGCTCGCCGCCCGGGCGGAGGCTGCCGTAGACGAAGAGGGGGATGGCGGGGAGCGGGGCTGGCATGCCCTCACGCTAGTCGCACGAATCCTCGCCCGGCCGCATCGCCGCCTACGATCGAATCACCGCTCACGCACCATCAGGAGGCTCGTCCGTGCCCGCTTCCCCCGACACCCTCGCCCACGCCGCCGACCTCGCGGCCTTCGTCGAGGCGTCCCCGTCCAGCTTCCACGCCGCGGCCGAGGTCGCGCGACGCCTCGAGGAGGCCGGCTTCACGCGCCTCGACGAGACGGCGTCGTGGCCCGCCGCCCCGGGCGGCAAGCACCTCGTGGTGCGCGACGGCGCGGTGATCGCGTGGGTGACGCCCGGCGACGCGACGGCATCGACCGGTGTGCGGATCTTCGGCGCGCACAGCGACTCGCCCGCGTTCAAGCTCAAGCCCAAGCCCACGACCGGAAGGCTCGGCTGGCTGCAGGCGGGCGTCGAGGTCTACGGCGGACCCCTGCTGAACTCGTGGCTCGACCGCGAGCTGCGCCTGGCGGGTCGCCTCGTCCTCGACGACGGCACGACGGCGCTCGCCGCGACCGGCCCCCTGCTGCGCCTGCCGCAGCTGGCGATCCACCTCGACCGCGACGCCAACAGCGGCCTCACTCTCGACAAGCAGTCGCAGACCCAGCCGGTGTGGGGTCTCGGCGAGTCCGCCTCCGCCGACATCCTCGCCGAGCTCGCGGCCTCCGCCGACGTCGATGCCGCACGCATCCGCGGCTACGACATCGTCACGGCGGACTCCGCCCGCGGCGCCGTGTTCGGCCGCGACGACGTCTTCTTCGCGTCGGGCCGCCTCGACGACCTCGCTTCCGTGCACGCCGGCGTCGTCGCCCTCGAGGCCGCCGCCGACGGCTTCGACGCCGACCACATCGCGATGCTCGCGGTCTTCGACCACGAAGAGGTCGGCTCGGGCACCCGCTCCGGCGCCGCCGGCCCGTTCCTGTCGGATGTCCTCGAGCGCCTGTGGCTGTCGCTCGGCGCCGACCGCGAACAGCAGCTGCGTGCGCTCTCGGCATCCTGGTGCGTCTCGAGCGATGTGGGGCACTCGGTGCACCCGAACTATGCCGAGAAGCACGATCCCGTGGTCCAGCCCCTGCTCGGCTCCGGTCCGATCCTCAAGATCAACGCCAACCAGCGCTACGCGACGGATGCCGAAGGAGCCGCGGCGTGGAACGGCTGGTGCCATGCCGCCGGCGTGAACAGCCAGGAGTTCGTCTCGAACAACGCTGTGCCGTGCGGGTCGACGATCGGACCGATCACGGCGACGCGCCTCGGCATCCGCACCGTCGACGTCGGCATCCCGATCCTGTCGATGCACTCGGCGCGCGAACTCGCCGGCGTCAGCGACCTGTGGGACCTCACGCGGGTCGCCGAGTCGTACTTCCGGCAGTGACGTGAGCCGGGGATGAGTCCGGACTGAGCGAAGGAGGGTGCTGTGAAGGTCGACCTCAAGAAGGAGATCGCGAGCTACACGGCCCCGCGCGGCCGCTTCGAGATCGTCGAGGTCCCGCCGCTGCGCTACCTCATGATCGACGGGCACGGCGCGCCCGCCGGGCCGGCGTTCGCCGACGCCATCACGACGATCTACGGCGTGGCGTATCCGCTGAAGTTCCTCAGCAGGCGCGAGCTCGATCGCGACTACGTCGTGCCGCCGCTCGAGGCGCTGTGGTGGGCCGACGACATGACCAGCTTCACCGTCGACCGCGACACGTCGCAGTGGAGCTGGACGTGCCTGAGCCTCGTCCCGGAGTGGATGCCCGCCGAGCTCGTGGACCGGGCGATCGCGACGGCCGCCGAGAAGGGCGCCCCGTCCATCGGGTCGGTGCGCCTCGAGGATCTGATCGAAGGCACGTGCGTCCAGACGCTGCACGTCGGCTCCTTCGATGACGAAGGTCCGGTGCTCGCCCGCATGCACGACGAGTTCATCCCCGGCCAGGGCCTGAGCATGACGGGCAGGCATCACGAGATCTACTTCAGCGACTTCCGCCGCACCGACCCGGCGAAGCTGCGCACGCTCCTGCGGCAGCCGGTGCGACGCTAGCCCCGCCTGCTAGCGTCGGGACTGACCGGCCGGAACGGGCGGGGACGGGGGAGCGGGACGTGGCGGAACGCAGCAGCTGGGTGCTGGTCGACGGCGAGAACATCGACGCGACGCTCGGCGGATCCATCCTCGGACGCCGCCCGCAGCCCGAGGAGCGGCCGCGCTGGGACCGGCTGCTGACCTTCATCGCCGACCGATGGGACCAGCCGGCGAAGGGCCTGTTCTTCCTCAACGCCAGCTCGCACCTCCCGATGTCGTTCGTGCAGGCGCTGCTCGCCCTCGGCTACCAGCCGGTGCCGCTGTCGGGCGACGCCGACGAGAAGGTCGTCGACATCGCCATCCAGCGCACCCTGCGCGCCCTCGCCGACCATGCCGACGACGTCGTGCTCGTCAGCCACGACCGCGACTTCGCCGAGGACCTCGAAGGCCTCGCCGACGGCGAGCGGCGGATCGGGGTGCTGGCGTTCCATGAGTTCCGCAGCACCGAGTTCGCGGGGATCCCCGGCATCGAGTTCTTCGACCTGGAGTACGACGCGGATGCCTTCGACGCCCCGCTGCCGCGCGTGCGCGTCATCCCGATCGACGAGTTCGATCCCGCGGAGTTCCTGGGCTGAACCGGCCGGTCGCCGATGGGCGGCGACCCACCGTGGCGACATCCTGCCACTGACGTGATCGCGACGGCGTGAGGGGGCATGCTCCGTGCAAGGCTGGATGGACGGCGACCGGACATCCCCCACCGGTCGAGGATGCGCAGGACGGTGCCCATGGCGAACAGCGCCGAACGAGAGAGCCCGATCGATCTCGGCGCTCCCTCGCACGCCTTCGCGACCGCCGAGTGCCCGACGTGCCGCGTGCTGCTGGCGAGCGCGGGGTACTGCCGCCACTGCGGCGAGTTCCTGCTCACCGCCTGAATCCGCGACGACGCCACCGCGCGCCCGTCCTCGCGGAACGAGGCCCATGTGCGCGATCGCCGCGAAGGTGGTACGCTTCCCGACCCACGACGGTGTGAACCCCGGGGTAACCTCAGGTCCCCGAACTGAACGGCACGCCCTCGAAACCATCGAAGCCCGGAAGGTCGAGGGCCTCTGCCATGCGCCCCGACGCCCGCCGGAACTCCTCGTCGGGCAATGGGACTTTGGTCCCTACTTCGTGGTCGGACCACGGCCGTAGGCTGACGTCACGCAAGCCGCCCACAGAGGGAGGCAGGCGAAGGAGGAAGCCTCATGGCCCTGGTCTCCGGACTCTCGGCCCGGCACATCACGCTCGACATGCTCCACTCTGACGAGGGACGTTCGGATGCCGATGCACCGGGACTGCGGTACCGCGCAGCCGAGTGTCCGACCTGCCGAGTGATGCTTTCGCCTCGCGGGTACTGCGCCCAGTGCGATCGGTTCGTCGCACTGGCGTGACCGCAGCCCCGGCCGTGTCCGAACAACGAGTGTTCGGACACGGCCGGACCCGTGTCTGCGCCGGTTCGGCGGGTCGGGTTCCCGTCGATCGGATGGGACACCCGCGCGACGCCATCAGCGCGCGGAGCAGGAGCATCCGGACCGAGTGCGCCGCGCGGGCGCGTCCCCAGCGCAGCCGGTCCAGGACCGGCCGTGGCCGAGCCTAGGCGTCGGCGGAGCGGCGTGCGTCGGTGCCTGTGGACAACTCCGCGCGGTTCTGCCGCGCGATCGGACGGGACTCAGTACCAGCCGTAGGACTGCGAGTGGCTCCACGCGCCGCACGGGGTGCCGTAGCGGCCGGCGATGTAGCCGAGGCCCCACGAGACCTGCGTGGCGGCGCTGGTCTGCCAGTCGGCGCCCGCGGTGGCCATCTTGCTGCCGGGTAGCGCCTGCGGGATGCCGAACGCGCCGCTGGACGGGTTGTAGGCCTGGTAGTTCCAGCCCGACTCCTTGTTCCACAGCGACACCAGGCACGAGAACTGGTCGGCGCCCCAGCCGTAGCGCGACTGCATCATCGAGCGGGCGGTCGCCTGAGCGCCGCCGGGGCTGTTGTCGCCGGTCGAGGCGACCGGGGCGGACGAATACGAGCTCGAGGGAGCGGAATTGGCGCGCGCAGCGGCCTCGGCGGCGGCCTTCTCGGCGGCGGCCTTGGCGGCGGCCTCTTCGGCCTTGCGCTTCTTCTCGGCGGCGATGCGCGCGGCTTCGGCCTTCTCGGCCTTGTCGAGGCGCACGCTGAGGTCGTCGGTCTCCTCGGTCACGGTGGACACGAGCGACGTGACGTCTTCGACATCCGAGGTCGACAGGAGGAAAGCGGTCGAGAGCTTCGAGACGGCGTCCTCGAGGTCGCCGGTGTCGACCGAGGTCGAGCCCTTGACGTCGAGCCCGGCCTTCTTCACGGCGGCTGCGACCTCCTCGGCCGACGCGATCGCGTCATCGGCGTCGGCGGCCGCCAGATCGGCGGCGGAGGCCAGCTGCTCGCGGCCGGCCAGCGAGCCCTCTTCGGCCGACATCGTGAACGACGCCAGCACGAAGTTCGGGGTCACCCCGGCGGCCTCGGCCTCGGACGTCGGCGTCGCGGCGGACACGCCCGCGGTCGCCAGCAGGCCCAGAGCCACGCCCGTCGCGACGACGGCGGTGCGGCGCGTCGAACGCCGGGCGGCGTTGCGTGCGGAGCGTCGGATGTCGCGTCGGGAGGTGCGTCGGGCAGGGGTGTCGATCTGACTGGGGCGCATGTGACCGGTTCCGTAAGCGGGGTCCGCGCCGCCGTAACGCCGGGACCGTGCCCTCGGGGCGGGCACAAGTCCCATACTGTGTCGGGCTCGTCTGGACGGTTCCTCGACGGTTGCTGGACGTCTCCTGAGAGGGAAAGGCCCGGTCAGGGGCATACTTCCTGCGGTATACGGCCCGCGCAGGCCCGTGATTCCGCGGCTCGGCGCCCGCCCGGCCCGTGCGTTGGTGCGCTCAGTGGTAGCGGTAGTGCTCGGCCGAGGAATTGACCCATGTGGCGAATTCCCTGCTTTCGGCGGGGGTCCGGGCGCCGATCGGGGCGAGCCACACCTGCTCGGCGCCGGTGATGACGAGGTAGGTCGCGGCCCGGTCGACGCTGCGCTTGAGGGCCCGGGGAGTTATCGCGCCGGTCGGTCCCCACAGCCGCCGCTGCGTGGCTGCGCGGCCCAGGTCCGGCTTCGCCAGGAGCGCCGCGCCCTGCTCGATGGACGCCTCGACGCCCGCGACCGGCTGACTGACGTCGCCGAAGTGGATCCACCGGCGGTCGATCACCACGCCCGCGAGCTCGCGCTCGTCACCGCTGTACTGCACCGCCGACGTCCACCGCCGCCCGTCCCACCATCGCTTGCGGCCGCGCTGATCGTCGTACCAGCCCGGTCCGGCGGTGCCGGTCGCCGCGTGCCCCGCATCCGTCCGCAGCTGCGTGGACTCCTCGCGCAGGTCGATGTACTCCTCGGTCCAGCGCGACCCGTCCCACCAGCGCTGCTTGCCGGTGCCGTCGTCGTACCAGCCCGCGGCCGGTTGCGTGCCCATGCTCCGAGGGTAGACGCGCATCTCCTCCCCAGCGACGACTCCACGCCCCGTTGTCCCCGACCGGGGCCCGGGCGATCCGCGTCGAAGCCCGTATCGCGAGGCTGGCGGCATGACGAACACCGAGCCCGACCTGCACCTCCACGGCCCCTTGCGCACCGACGATCAGCTGAGACTCGCGCTGGAGGATCTTCTGATGAGGGCCAGCCGCGAACAGCTGTGGTTCATCTTCCTCGACGAGGAGGACCGGCTGACCGGTCCCTTCATGCCCGGAGACGAGTACCCCGAAGACCCCGCCGACGAGGTCGACACGGACGACCTCGGAACCGTGCCGATGGCGCGCGTGCTCGCGGTGCGGCTGGGCTTCATCGCCGAGGTCGTCGACGCCCATCGCGTCGTGCTGGTGTGGGAGCGCCCCGGCCCGGACGAGCTCGACGACGGCACGCGTGCCTGGGTAGCGCGCATGGCGACCGAGTGCCGAGCCGTCGACGTGCGGCTGCGCGCCCAGCTGCTGCTCCACGACGAGGGACTGCGGATGCTGGTGCCCGACGACTACGTGTGACGGTGCCGACGACACCCGCTGCGCTGGGCCGTCGGGGCCTCCCGCGGCCTACGGGGCGATGCCGCCGCCGGAGGTCAGCGCGCCGCCCCAGCGCGGCACGTACTGGTCGAAGTACACGCGGGCGACCAGCTCGCGGCGGCTCGCGACGCCGGCCTTGTCGAAGATCGACTTCAGGTGGTCCTGCACCGTGTAGGGCGAGACGTGCAGGGCGGCCGCGATCTCCTTCGTGTCGGAGCCCCGCAGCACCATGCCCACGACATCGCGCTCGCGGGCCGTGAGACCGAACGCATCCGCGACCAGGCCGATGACCTCCTGGGGCCGCGCCTCCTCGATCGTCACGACGACGTCGCCGGCGCGGTCGGCCGTTCCGCCCAGCGGAGCCGCCGAGAGGATGAGCCACACGCCGTCGGCGGTGCGCACGCGGATGCGCGGCATGAGCCCGATCTCGCCGCGCGCGAACCGGCGGGCTCCCGCGACGAGGGCGTGGACGATCGTGAGCGGGTCGCCGGCATGGGGTGCGCCCGTCATGCGCGCCAGCTGGGCCGTGGCCCCGGGGCTGGACTGCGTGATGCGGTCGGCGGCGTCGATGATCACGACGGCCGGTCCGACGTCGCGCTGGCCATCGGCGCGGCTGAGCTGCGCGAGCAGTCCCGCGCGGATGCCCCGCGTGACGTCCGGAGCGATGTCGGCGAGGAAGTCCAGCTCCTCGCGCGAAAAGGGCGGGTCGTCCGATCCGCGGAACATCGAGATCGCGCCCCACGCTCCGTGGCGGTCCTGGAAGACCACGCGCGCCTCGTCGTGGAAGTCGAACACCGGGAGCATGAAGTCGGCCATGCGCACCGACTCCTCGATGGCGCCCCTCAGGTGCAGATGCACGCCCAGGGCCGTGATGCCCGCGGCGACCATCGCCTCCATCGCCGTCGGGTCGCTCAGGCCGTACTCGATGTGCGCCCACCGGATGTCGTCGGAATTGTTGCCGGCGATCGCGCCGAACTTGCGCGTGCTCGACACCATCGAGGTCGCAGGGTCCAGCGTCGACAGGCATCCGCCGTCCATCGGGACCACGCTCTGGATGGCGGACGTGACCTCGTCCATGAACCGCTGCAGCGGCAGCCCCGCGCGCGACATCACGTCGATGTCGCTGCGCGCGCGGCCGATGGCCAGTTCCGAGGGCATGGCACAAGTGTGCTCCCGCACCGGGCCCGCGCGCCATCCCAGAGTTCTGGGGGCTCGGAATTGCCCCCGGATCTGGGATGGATCCCCTTGCGCCATCGCGCCCAGCATGAGATTCATCGACGTGTGCTCTTCCCACGATCGATGTGGACTTCATCACGATTGGACCGAAGCATATGAGTACTGAGAACACCGCCACCGTCGTGGACGAGCGCCACGACCAGCGCCGCGACACGCTGCGCGACCTGCTCGGCGACCGCATCCTGCTCGCCGGAGACGACGGCTACGACACGGCCCGCGTGCCGTGGAACCTCGCGATCGACCAGCGGCCCTTCGCCGTCGCACGCCCCGAGTCCGCCGAGGAGGTCGTCGACGTGGTTCGCGCCGCCACCGCCGCGGGTCTGCGCGTCGCGCCCCAGTCGACCGGGCACGGCGCCGGCGCCCTCGCCGACACCGACCTGTCGGATGCGATCCTGGTGTCGCTGACGAACCTGCGGGGCGTCACGGTGCACCCCGAGGCGCACAGCGCACGCGTGCTCGGCGGATCGACGTGGAACGACGTCCTCGCCGAAGCGGCGCCGTGGGGGCTGACCGCACTCCACGGCAGCGCCGGTGACGTCGGCGTGGTCGGCTACACCCTCAGCGGTGGGCTGTCGTTCTACGCCCGCGCGCACGGCCTCGCGGTGGGGAGCGTCCGCGCGGTGCAGATCGTCACCGCCGACGGGCGCATCACACGCGCCAGCGACCTCGACAACCGCGAGCTGTTCTGGGCGGTCCGAGGCGGCTCCGGGGCGTTCGGCATCGTCGTCTCGCTCGAGATCGACCTGCTGCCGTACGCCGAGGTGTTCGCCGGCATGATGCTGTGGGATGCGTCGCACGCGGATGCGGTCGCGCACGCGTGGTCGGCGTGGACGGCATCCGCCCCCGAGTCGGCGTCGACGTCGATGCGCATCATGCACTTCCCGCCGATGCCCGAACTGCCCCCGTTCCTGTCGGGCCGCAGCGTCGTGGTGATCGACGGCGTGATCCTCGAATCGGACGCCGTCGCCGGCGCACTCCTCGAGCCGCTGCGCTCGCTCGCCCCCGAGATGGACACCTTCGCCCGGATCCCGTCGGCGGCCGTCGTCGAGATGCACATGGATCCGCCCGAGCCGACCCCGGCCTTCACGGCGGGAGCGATGCTGTCGGACTTCCCGGCCGAGGCCGCCGCGGCCTACGTCTCGGCGGCCACCACGACGCCGGGGCTGTTCCTCGCCGAGCTCCGCCACGTCGGCGGCGCCGCCGCGCGCCGTCCCGATGCCGCCGGGGCCATCGGGTCGGTGGAGGGCGGGTACCTGCTCGCCGGGATCGCGATGGTGCCGGCGCCGGAGTTCGCCGAGGGCGCCCTCGCCGCCGCGCACGGCGTCGTCGAGGCCCTCGCCGACTGGCACGCACCCGCCCTCGCCCTCACCTTCATCGACGGGGGAGTGGAGCGCACGCTCGGCTTCGGCAGCGCGCGGGAGCGGCTGCGCGAGCTCAAGCGCGTGTACGACCCGACGAACATGTTCGCCGCCGGCCAGCCGGTGGGGTGACCGCGCCCGCGGGTGCGTCAGGAAGTTCCGGCGAGCCAGCCGATCACGAGGTCGGCGGCGGTGTCGGCGGCCTCCTCGTCCGACAGGCCCCGGGCGAGGAGGTTCGCCCGGAAGCCCGGATCGATGATCGCCGAGGCGACCTGGAACGCCCGCGGGTCCGCGTGCTCCGCGCCGAGGACGGCCGCGAGCACCTCCTGATACGTGCGGGCGTACCACGCGTCGGACTCGGCGATCGCGGGGTGGCTGCGACTGCGCGACCACGCCCGGTACTCCCGCTCACTCCCCGCGTACACGCGGAAGAGCTCCCGTGCGAGCCAGCGCACGCGCGCCTCGATCCCGGCGGCCGCGTCGACGGCGTCGGCGGTGGGGAACCGCATCGTGCGGGCGCTCTCCTGGATGACCTCTCGCGCGAGCTCGACCGGGTCGGGGTACTGGTAGAGCACCGTTCCCGGCGCGACCCCGGCGCGGCGCGCGATCGACTGCATGCTGGCGCCCTCGACGCCCGTCTCGGCGTATTCGTCGCGCGCCGCCTCGCGGATCGCCGCGCGGGTGCGCGCGACGGATTCGGCGCGCTTGCCCATGCGGTACGCCCGTGGTGACACGTCGTCCTCCGTGAAGATCCTCGAATATATTGCTTGACACCAGTAATCAAAAGAATACCATCGGTACCAGGGGGACAGAGGATTGCGGGTCGGAGCGCTCCGCGCATCCGCCGGCGGCGTCGCCGGCCCGCCTGGGACAAGGGGATGGACCCATGACTGCACACGCTTCCCATGCGACGCCCGCTTCGGCGCACTCCGCCGCGGCCTCATCGCCGATCGAGCTGAGACGCACCTACCTGGTGCTCCTCCTGATCGCGCTCGTGCTGATGTACGGCGTCGGCATCGGCTTCATGGCGGAGCAGTCGACGGGCGTCTACGGGCTGTGGGCTCTGCTGTCCGACGGCGGAGCTCTGCTGTTCGGCCTCGCGCTCCTGCCGGTCCTGCTCGGCGTCGGCCGCGATCTCGGTCAGGACCCGGCAGCGCGCGCGACGACGGCGACGGGGCTCGTCGGTGCCGGGGCGTTCGTCGTCGGCTCGGCGGTGCTCGTCGCGAACGGGCTCGGTCTGCTCGCGATTCCGGGCGCCATCGTGCTGCAGTTCGTCGGACTGACCGTCATCGGCGCGTGGTTCGTCGCCGCGGGGGTCCAGGGGCTGCGACGCCGCCGATGGTCGAAGGTCGCCGGCTGGGCGGCGATAGTCGCCGGGGCCGGGCAGGTGATCGGCATGGGCTTCACGGTGTTCCAGATGTTCACGTCACCGCTGTTCATGGTCGCGATGCTCGCCAACGTCGCGGGGATCATCACGTGGGCCATCGCCCTGCTGCGCGCCCCGCGGGCATGAGATTCGCGTCGTCGGGATTATCTGCGGACGCGGCGTCGTTGCGCACCTCATGACCAGTCACGACCACATCGACGTCTACGGCAAGCTCGAGTGCCCCGACACCAACCGCACCCGGGCGCTGCTCGAGAAGCACCACGTGGCGTACACGTTCCACGACGTCGAGGCCGAGCCCGAGAACCACGAGGCGGCCGTGCGCCTGAGCGGGCGGATGCAGGTGCCGGTCGTGCGCTTCGCCGACGGCAGCGTCGTGGTCGAGCCGACCGACAAGTGGATGTCGGAGCGCCTCGGCCTCGACGGCGTCGCGGCCTGACTCAGCTCACCGGGTGCGCCTCGGGCGCAGCTGCGCGCGTGGATTCCCAGCCCAGGGCCGGGGCCACGTAGCGCGCGAACGAGTCCATGAGGCGCAGGTTGAACGCGACGCCGAGCTGACTCGGGATCGTGATCATGAGCGTGTCGGCCGAGCGGATCGCCTCGTCCTGCAGCAGCTGCTCGACGAGCGCGTCGGGCTCGGCGGCGTAGGTCTTGCCGAACGTCGAGCGCATGCCGTCGATGACGCCGATCTGGTCGCCGTCCTGGCGGCCGCCGAAGTACATGCGCTCCTGCGCCGTCGTGATCGGGATGATCGACCGGCTCACCGACACGCGCGGCTCGCCCGCGTGGCCGGCCGCCTTCCACGCGTCGCGGAACGCCTCGATCTGCTGGGCCTGCAGCACGTCGAACGGCGTGCCGTCGGCCTCGGTGAGCAGCGTCGACGACATCAGGTTCACGCCCGTGCGCCCCGCCCACTCCGCGGTGTCGCGGTTGCCGGCGCCCCACCAGATGCGCGAGCGCAGCCCCTCGGAATGCGGCTCGATGCGCTGCAGGCCCGTGCCGCCGCCGAAGGGCGAGTGCGGGTCGCGCTCGGCCAGGCCTTCGCCCTCGATCGCGCGCAGGAACAGCGAGAAGTGCTCGCGCGCGATGTCGGCGCCGCGCGGGTCCTCGGAGCCGGTGTACCCGAAGGTCTCGAACCCGCGCACGACCGACTCGGGTGACCCGCGGCTGACGCCGAGCGCCAGCCGGCCGCCCGAGATGAGGTCCACCGACGCGGCCTCCTCGGCGAGGTACAGCGGGTTCTCGTAGCGCATGTCGATGACGCCCGTGCCGACCTCGATGCGCTCGGTGCGCGCCGCGATCGCGGCGAGCAGCGGCATGGGTGAGGACTGCTGGCGGGCGAAGTGGTGCACGCGGAAGTACACGCCGTTCACGCCGATCTCGTCCATGCCCTGCGCGAGGTCGATCGCCTGCAGCATCGAATCGCCGGCCGACAGGTGGTGCCCGCCGCCCAGCGGGCCGTAGTGGCCGAACGAGAGGGTTCCGAAGCTCTTCATGTCCTCTGAAACGCCGTGTCCGCCCTGTCCATTCCGCTGAATGCGTCAGTCGGCGTCGTGCTGCCGACCGCCCCGCGGGAATAGGGTCACCGGCGACGAGTGTTCGTCCGGACATGACGCGCATCGGAACCAGTGACCTCGACATCCTCCCCCTCTCGCTCGGCGGCAACGTCTTCGGCTGGACCGCCGACGCCGACACCTCGTTCCGGATCCTCGATTCGTTCGTCGCCGGCGGCGGCGACTTCATCGACACCGCCGACTCCTACAGCGCGTGGGCCCCGGGCAACGCCGGCGGCGAGAGCGAGTCGATCATCGGCGAGTGGCTGCGGACCCGCCGTCCCGAGGGCGTCGTCGTGGCGACGAAGGTGAGCGCGCACCCGCAGTTCCGAGGCCTGTCGGCGACGAACGTGCGCGCCGCGGCCGAGGCGTCGCTGACGCGCCTGGGTGTCGACGCCATCGACCTCTACTACGCGCACTTCGACGACGAGACGGTTCCGCTCGAGGAGACCGTCGCCGCGTTCGACGGGCTCGTGCGCGACGGGCTGGTGCGGTATCCGGCCGTGTCGAACTACAGCGCCGACCGCATCCGCGAGTGGATCCGCATCGCGGACGAGATGGGCGCGATGCGTCCCGTGGCCGTGCAGCCGCACTACAACCTCGTCCACCGGAACGACGTCGAGGAGCACATCCTCCCCGTCGCGGAGGAGTTCGGTATGTCGACGGTGCCGTACTACGCGCTCGCGAGCGGCTTCCTCACCGGCAAGTACCGCGCGGCCGACGCGGTCGGCGACGGCTCACCGCGCGCCGGCGGCGCGGCGAAGTACGCCACCGAGCAGGGTCTGCGGATCATCGACGCGCTGGAGCGGATCGGCGACGCTCACGGCGTCTCGATCACCTCGACGGCGCTGGCGTGGCTGCGGGCGCAGCCCACCGTCGCCGCTCCCATCGCGAGCGCATCCAGGACCGAGCAGGTCGCCGATCTGCTCGCCGGTGCGCGCGTCGAGCTCGCGGCGGACGAAGTCGCCGAACTCGACCGCGTGTCGGAGTGGGTGCCCGCGGGCGCCTGAGC
Organism: Microbacter sp. GSS18; assembly: GCA_029319145.1. Classification (NCBI taxonomy): domain Bacteria; kingdom Pseudomonadati; phylum Bacteroidota; class Bacteroidia; order Bacteroidales; family Porphyromonadaceae; genus Microbacter; species Microbacter sp. GSS18. Next base: position 244,326 of record CP119753.1, read on the forward strand.
GTCGGAAGCCCTGCCGGGGTGCCTCAGCGCGGCACCGCGGTCGGGATCTCGCCGCGCATCCCGGTGTGGATCGCGTAGGCGTTCTTCACCGCGGATTCGATGGCGCCCTCGATCCACCTGCGGGCACGGCGGTCGCACGCGTCGTTCGCGAACCACATCCGCTCGACCGGGCGCACCAGGTCGTCGTAGGTCTCGCCGCTCATCTCGTACGGGCGGAACAGCGGTCCGATCCCGCCCGCGTACGGATCGAGCGCCCAGTCGTGCGACACACCGAACTCGAAGGTGTCCCGCGCCTCGGGGTGGATCTTGACGAGGTGGTCGAGGGCATCCGAGATGCGCGCCTCCTCCGTCAGCATGCTGTAGGCCATGCTGTCCTGCCCCCAGCCGTACGACGCGATCAGCACGCCCTTGTCGATGTCGTGGTTCTGGCCCGCGGGCGTGTAGACGACGTTGCGGATCGGCAGGTCGGTCACCGTGAGCCCGTGGGTGATCGCGTAGTCGTCCTCCCACCACCGTCGGCTGAACTGCATGAAGATCTTGTGCGCCCGGCCGTAGTAGCTGTTGCGCATCGCCGCCCGCTTCTGCACGTCGACACCCTGGAGATCGAGGTGGCGCAGCAGGATGAGCGGAACCGTGACGATGCACTCGTCGCCCGAGACGATGTGCTGATCGCCGACGCCGTCGCGGAATCGTACCCGCACCCCGTCGGCGTCCTGCATGACGGCGCGCACCTCGGCGCCCAGCCGCGTGCGGTCCAGCAGCTGCGGCGCGAAGGCGTTCGCGAGAGTGTCGGCTCCGTCGACGATGTAGTCCAGATGGCCGAAGACGTCCTCGTGGTACTGGGCGAACCACTCCACGAGCGAGAAATGGAAGCGTCCCTCGATGTTCAGCAGCGGCCCGAGCAGCGCTCGCGCCTGTCTGCTGACGCCGCGTTCGACGAGGAAGCTCAGCAGCGAGTATCGGTCGTAGTCGTCGATGATCCTCTGCCATCCGCCGGGCTGGTCGATGAGCTCGATCAGCGGCTGCATCGCGTCCTCGAGGATGTCGGCGGGCTGCTTCCCGCGCTCGTGCTCGGGGAGGTCGAACTCGAAGCTGTCGAGGGCGAAATCGCTGCGACGCACTTTCCTGCCGTTGAGGAAGATGAAGGTGTCGCCGTTGTCCATCGGGAAAGGCTTCGTCTGCAGCCCGAACCGCTCGGTGATGAGGTGCTGCGCCAGGCGATGCTGCCGAGGAAAGCGCATCGCGCCGAACTCGCCGTACATGCCGCCGGCGAACCCGCGATAGGTGTGGATGCGTCCGCCCAGGCGGTTGCGAGCCTCGAGAATCGTCACGTCATGACCGGCATCCGCCAGCAGCATCCCGGCGGTGAGTCCGGCGATGCCGGCGCCGACGATGATGATCCTCGTGCGCTCCCCGTCGCGGGAAGGCAAGCCCTCCCGCAGGACGGCCAGCGGATCGATCTCGGTCACCATGTCGTCGACCCCGCTCCCTCGCGCACGGCCGGTCCGCCCCGGCCGCTCCCGGTCCCGGCCAACGTATCGCGGCGTGTCGGGGGCGGGAAGGGCCGGGGCATCACCGGCGCGCGTCGAGGGCTCGCGGGCGAGCTCGTCAGCGCGACACGGCGGCGTCGCGCGCGGGCTCGATCATCCGCTCGGGAGACTCCGGGCGGAAGCCGACGAACAGCATGTAGCCGGCGAACCACAGCTCGAAGCCGAAGACCGGCACGGCCAGGATCATCGCGAGCCCGCCCGACTGCCCGACGATGCCGAAGAGCTGACCGAGGTCGCTCAGCAGCACCAGCGTGCCGCCGATCGCCCCGAGGAGCGGGATGCCGGGGAACACGAGGCGCGAGCGCCACAGAAGCCACGAGACGAGGAGGGTGTTGACGGCGATGACGAGCCCCTGGCCGACGAGGAACGACGCCTCGTGCAGCCACGACAGGGCCGGCTCGAGCGCGGGGTCGACCGAAGCCGGGATGGCACCGGTCTGCAGCTGGACGAGCACGATCATCGGCAGCGTCCCGGTGCCGATGATCGCGGCCTCGAGACCGCGCAGCCCCGCGAACGCGGCGGCGCCGACGGGGCCGTACGGGCGCAGGACGCTCAGCAGCACGACGCCGTTGGCGACGCACGCGATCGCCAGCGCGACTTCGAGGGCGATGCCGAGCTGCACGAGTGCGACATCGCCGCCGTCGGCGCCGAGACGGTAAACGATCGCGGCGCCCACGGACGTGACATGGGTGACGAGGTAGAGCAGGCCCGCCGCGAGGGCGAGGGAGCGGAGTCGAGGCATTTCATCCGTTCTGATCGGGTGGGGCATCTCACGAGGATCGACGAAGTATACGGCGTATACCTCACGGGATCAGACTCTAGGTATACGGTGTATACATGTCAAGTCCGGACTCCGCCCGCACGCCGCTGAGCAGGGCCCGCGTCGCGGCCGCCGGTGTCGCCGTCGCCGACCGTCTCGGCCTCGACGGCGCCACGATGCGCCGGCTCGCCGATGAGCTGGGCGTGACGCCGATGGCCCTCTACAAGCACGTCGCCAACCGCGAGGAGCTCGTCGACGCGATGGTCGACCACATCGTCGGCGAGATGATCGAGCCGGGGGTCGATCCGGATGCCGTCCGTGCCGAGGCCTGGAAGAGCGCGCTTCGCGCGCAGATCGTCGCCTCCCGCGCCCTCGTGCTGCGGCATCCGTGGTCGGTCGAGGCGATCGAGACGCGGACGCTGGCGAGCCCCGCCGTGCTGGCCTACATGGACCGCCTCATGCGGATCCTCTTCGCCGGCGGACTGTCGGCCGACCTCGTCCACCACGCGATGCACGCCCTGTCGACGCGCATGTGGGGATTCACGCGCGACGTGCTGCCGACGCCGTCGATGCCCGACGATCCGGCCGAGCGCGCCGCGGCGCTCGTGGGCTTCGCGGAGGCGTATCCCGGGATCGTGCGGATGGCCACGACGGCGCCCCATGCCGGCGCCGAATGCGACGCGGACGCCGAGTTCGCGTTCGCCCTCGACATCCTGCTGGACTCGTTCGAGCGGCTGCACGCCGAGAAGTGGTCCTCGGTCGCGGCGCCCGCCTGAAGGGCGGTAGGGGTCAGGCGGCCTCGCGGGAGGCGCCCGCCGCGAGCCGGTCGCGGGCGTGGGTGTTCGCGCGCCCGACCTCGACGATGCTCGTCGCGGCCCCCAGTCCGAGCGGCGGGGTGGAGACGTACATCGACTCGGCGCGGTCGACGGCGAACGTCTCATGCCAGACGCCGACGGCGCCCGGTGCGCGCCGTGCGAGCCGGTTGAACGCCGCCCACGCCGGCCGGTGCTGCTGGGCCGGGTCGGAGGCGTAGGCGTAGAGCTTGTCGATCGAGGTCCAGTACTGGACGACATGGGGCCCGCCGCGGCCGAAGAGGAGGGTGTAGCCGAGCATTCCCGATTCGGGATCCTCGCTCAGCTCGCGCAGCATGCCGGGCATCGCCAGGAAGACCGGCAGCCACAGATCCGGTCGCCACGGGCGGTTGATCTGCATGCCGATGTGGAAGACGACCAGCTCCCCGTCGTGGTGGTGGGTCCTGCGACCCGGAATGACCTTCGCCATGTCGGCATCCTCTCGATAGCACCACTATCTGTAGTGTCGCTATCCATACTGGATACCGCTACTATCCATGTCAAGGGGTGATCATGCGGATCTCAGAGCTGGCGCACACGACCGGGGTCTCGGTGGCGTCGATCAAGTACTACCTTCGCGAGGGGCTGCTGCCCGAAGGCGTGCGCTCGTCGCCGACGCAGGCCGATTACGGCCCGGCCCACGTGCGACGCCTGGGTGTGATCCGCGCGCTCATGGACTCGGGCGTGAGCATCGCCGGAGCGCGCAAGGTCATCGCGGTGCTCGACGATCCGCCCGAGAGCCCTCACGAGCTTCTCGGCACCGCGCACGCCGCGGTCACGCCGCCCGCCGACGCCGGGATCGACACCGCCGCCGCTGAGGCGCTGATCGCCGGGCTCGGCTGGCGGCCGGGAATGTGCGACGAGGCGACGGTCGCCGCGGTCGCGCGGTCGCTGCAGAACATCGAGCGCGCCGGCTTCGAGATGCCGCCCGCCGTCGTGGCGGAGTACGTCGAGGCGATGCGCCGGATCGCCGATGCAGAGATCGCACATGTGCCGCTGGCCTCGCCCGATGAGGCGGTTCGCTACGTCGTGCTGGGATCGGTGCTCGTGGAGCCGCTGCTGCTCTCGCTGCGACGTGCGGCTGAGCAGATCGCGTCGGCGGAGCGGTTCGACCAGGAGTGAGAAAGCCCTGATGAGGGGTGGATGACAGATGGCGGAGGATAGGGTGTGTGGGTTCATGACATAGGTGACGGGTGATGGGTGACACGTGAGTCGCGTCATCGGCGACAGTCACGTGCATGTCGAAGCATCGGGTCGTGGTGTTGAAGGTCGTCTCGGGCGAGCTGTCGGTCTCGGCCGCGGCCGCGGAGTACGGGATGAGCCGTCAGCATCTGCACCGTCTGCTCGTCCGCTACCGGGAGGGCGGGCTCGATGCGCTCGAGCCGCGGTCGCGGGCCCCGCTGTCCAGCCCGCATCGCACGACCGACCGGGTGCGGGAACGCATCATCGTGCTGCGGCTGAGCCTGTCGGCATCCGGGCTGGATGCCGGACCGGTCACCATCGCCTGGCACCTCACCCAGGAAGGACTGCGGGCACCATCGACCTCCACGATCCGGCGGATCCTGACCGACGCGAACCTGATCACCCCCGAACCACGCAAACGCCCCCGGTCCTCCTACATCCGGTTCGAAGCCGCGCAGCCGAACGAGACCTGGCAATCCGACTTCACACACTGGCGACTCGCGGACGGCACCGACGTCGAGATCCTGAACTGGCTCGACGACCACTCCCGCTGCCTGCTGTCCTGCACCGCGCACATCCCGGTCACCGGCGATGATGTCGTCCACACCTTCCTCACCACCATCGACGTCCACGGCATCCCCGCCTCGACCCTCACCGACAACGGCCGCGTCTACACCGCCCGCTCCGGTGGCGGCCGCAACGCGTTCGAATACGTCCTCCCCGTCCTCGGCGTCCGGCAGAAGAACGGCTCCCCGAACCACCCGCAGACCCAGGGGAAGATCGAACGCTTCCACCAGACCCTGAAACGCTGGCTCGCCCGGCAGCCCGCCCCCACCACGCTCCCCGACCTGCAGCACCAGCTCGACCGGTTCCGCGAGTACTACAACCACCACCGGCCGCACCGCGCCCTCGACGGACACACCCCCGCGACCGCCTACAACGCCACACCGAAAGCCGTTCCCGCCGGCTCCCGAAACCCGGTCCACTACCGGCTCCGCTACGACAAAGTCGGCGACGGCGGCAAGATCAGCTTCCGACGCGCCGGCCGCATGCACCACCTCGGCATCGGAACCAGCCACGCCGGCAAACGCGTCCTCGCCCTCGCCGACGACCACACCATCACCGTCGTCCACCTCGACACCGGCGAGATCATCGCGACCAACACCATCGACCCCACACGCGGCTACTGGCGCAACACACAAAAAGAGCCCGGCCGATGGCCGGGCTCTCTCACTTGATGTCTCCCATGTCGCGACTCAGATGTCATCTATGTCGCGACTCATCACATGGCGGAGGATAGGGGATTCGAACCCCTGAGGGCTTGCACCCAACACGCTTTCCAAGCGTGCGCCATAGGCCACTAGGCGAATCCTCCAGAGCCCGGCGAAGCGGGCCGCAGGACAGTCTACCCGGTCGAACGGGGTGCCCCGGGACCGCGGACGACCGTCCACGCGCGCTGCCAGGGAAAACGCTCACTGTGGAAATGCCCAGGTTGGATCTGATAGGCATGGATAGCTCGCGCTCTCGGGGGAGGGCGAGGACGCCCCCACGTCGTCGACCGAGGAGACACAATGCAGGCTCGCGGCAAGATCATCGGCGCCATCGGCGCACTGGCCGGAATCGCCCTGGCCGTCACGACGGCCATCATGCCCGCCACGGCGGCGAAGCCCCCGCGTGACGGCGGAGGCTCGTCCACCACGCTCTCGGGGGTGACGTGCTCGTCGCTGGACGGCCGCACCGTCACGGCCTCGGGCGTCAGCGAGGTCGTCGGCATGAAGGCCGGCGAGACGCTCCGCGTGACCGTGAGCCCCGCGCTGACCGGCGACGACATCATAATGACCGTCGCCCTGGGCGCAGCGTTCGGATTCTATGAAGCCCCGGCGAAGTCCGGCATCAGCTACACCGCCGGCATCACGGCGAACCACAGCTTCGGCTGGTCGTACGAAGCCGCGGGCACCCGCCCGTCGTCGCTGACGTGGACGTTCTCGTGCTCGTCGGGCGGCAGCGGCGGCGGCGGCTCGACCACCACTCCCGAGCCCAGCGACGCGGACGGCGACGGCGTGGCCGACTCCGCCGACGTCTGCAGCGGCACGTCGCTTCCGGACAGCGTGCGCAAGGCCGCGGGCTCGTACTACGCGAACAAGTCCGGCGTCTTCGTCGACGGCAACGGAGCCCGGTCCGGCTACACGGTGACGGACACCGCGGGCTGCTCGGCCAAGCAGATCGCTGCAGAACTGGGGCTGAAGAAGCCGCAGAGCCGCTACGGCATCTCCCTGACGGTCCTGCGGAACTGGGTCGCATCCCACTGAGGCGACCGCGCGCATCACGCTCGCGGTCTCAACGCCGCCGCTGAGCGGCGGCGGCGTACGCCGTGCCCGGCCGGATCGCCAATGACCGCGGGGCGAGGATCGCGAGCACCCGCTGCGTGAGAGGGACCTGCGCCATCATCGCCGCGCGCACCGTCCGCACCGCGTCGGGGAGGGTGTCGCCCTCCCAGTACTGCGCGCGGGAGGGAGCGTAGGCTGCCCGCTCGATGGCGTCGACCAACCGTCCCATCTGCTCAGCGGGGGCGCCGTGGCGCGCGACGAGGCGCTCGCCGAGCGCGCGCGGCGTCTCGGACGGCGGCACCGGGATGCCCAGATCGATCGCGGCATCCTGCACGAGCGTCCACGCCGCCGCGGCATCGCCGTCGCCGGCCTGCGCCAGCTGACTGCGTCGGCGCACCTCGCGCGCGACCGCCGGCAGAGCCAGCAGCGCAGCGATCAGCAGCACGATGGCGGCGGGCGGCCAGCCCGTGCCGGTCGCGGTGAGGGGACCCGATGCCGCCCCGGTTTCGTCCTGACCCACGTCCCGCGGGTCCTGACCCGCGGTCGGCGTCGGCGAGGCGTTCGCCGGCGTCGACGGCGTCACAGCCGGGTCGCCGGTGAGGGGATCGGTCGGCGCAGCCGAGAAGGCCGTCGGAGAGCCCAGACTGTTCGTGGGCTCGAAGGCCACCCACCCGATGCCGTCGAAGTACACCTCGGGCCATGCGTGCGTGCGGCTGGTCGTGATCGAGTGGACGGTCTCGCCGTCGATCACCTCGGTCGTCGACGACCCCGGCAGGAAGCCCACGACGATGCGGCTGGGCATGTCGAGCGTGCGCGCCATGAGGGCGAACGCCGACGCGAAGTGGATGCAGTAGCCCTCGCGTACCTCGAGGAACTGCGCGATCGCCTCGGCGCCGGAGCCGTCGAAGCCTTCGTCGACCGGTGCCGACAGCGAGTAGCGGAAGTCCGCCCCGCGGAACCACGACTGCAGCGCCTCCAGCCGGTCGTAGTCGGTGAACGCGTCCGCGGTCACCTCGCGCGCCAGCGCTCCGACGACAGCGGGCACGCCGGCGGGCACGGCGGTCGTGTCGTTCGGCAGACCCGGCCACCGCGCGTCCGCGAGCCGGATCTGCTCGAGGGTCGGGCGCGGGACATGCGTGGTCACCTGGTACGTCTCGCCCTGGCTCGAGCCCGCGCGCGCGATCACGGTCCGGTTCCACGGCACCGCCGCCCACTGCCCGGCGAGCCCGTCGACCTGGACGGCGGGGAAGCTCACCGGCAGCCACGTCGACGACAGATTCTCGACCTCGACCGTGGTCACATACTCGTCGACGCGGATGTCCTCATCCACCGACACGTCGCCGAACTCGTTCGGCGCGTCCAGCGGGATGGAGCGCGACACGTCGGGCATCCACACCTCGCCGTCGAAGTCCGACAGCGTCGTGGCGCGCAGATACGGGGGAGTCGGCGCCGAGCTGTGCACGCGCATGATCTCGATCTCGCGCGGACGACGCAGGTCGTCGCCGAGCTCGAGCGACGCGTCCAGGCCCACGCCGGTGCCGAACGGATTGCTGCCGGCGCGGAGCACCGGCTGGGGCAGCGCCGGCGTGATCACGAGGGCGACGACGACGGCGACCACGCCGATGCCCGCCGCCGTCGCCGTCACACCGGCCAGCGGAGGGGTCGCGTCGGCGCCGCGCTCGCGTCGTGCGGGCCCGGGCGTGCGGGACTGCGTCTCGGCGCGCACGAGGAAGAGGATGCACGCCGCCAGCAGCACGAACGCGAGGATGTCGGGCTCCACGGGCACGGCGATCGCGGGGATCAGCGACACCATCACGAGGGCCACGGCGGCCAGCAGCGGCATCCGCGCGGTGATGACGACGTGGTCGACGGCGATCGTGAGAAGCCCCGTCGCGCCGACGATGAGGAACGCCAGCGGAGCGGTCGCCGCCATCGGTGCGATCCCGTGGTAGATCTCCGTCATCGCCGCGTCGATGAGGCCAGGCACCGCCTGCACGGTGGCGACCGTGGGGATGATGCCCAGCAGGGCCGTCCCGCTCAGGAACGCCGTCGTCATGACGACGATCCAGACGGCCGCCTCGGCGAGGCTGACCGCGATGGCCGGCAGTCTCAGTCGGCGCGCGACGAAGCCGGTCGCCAGCAGCGCCGTCATGAGCGCCACTGTTCCCGCCAGCCACGGCCCGGGCGCGACGACCCGCAGCAGCGGCAGCACCGTGACCAGCAGCGCGACCAGGCAGCCGATCGCGAGCGTCAGGTCGCCGCGGCGGGGTGCGCGCGCATCAGCGGACGACATGACCGGCTCCCGCCTGGGCGACCGCCGTCCACGCGTCGGCGATCTCGCCCGGCTGGATCCGCACCGCGTGCCAGCCGTGGGCGGCCGCGCGCTCGAGGGCGTCGCCGCGGGGATCGACCGCGAGCAGGATGGCCGCCGACGCGTGATGGGTCACCGAGGCGATGGCATCCGCATCCGCGGGGTCGAAGCGTCCGACGATCACGACGACCGGGCCGGTGAACGCTCCGGCGAACAGCCTCGCGAGGCGCGGCAGCGCGTCCTCGCGGCGCGCCACGAGCGAGGCGAAGTCGGCGACGAGGTGGTCGACCTCGATGAGGTCGCCGCCCTCGATGGGCTCGGCCAGCAGCCGCCCGTCGCTGTCGGCGACATCGACGGCGAACCCGTCGCGCACGAGTCGCGCGGCGGCCGACACACACGCGGACACGGCGACCTCGAAGCCGGGGTCGGCTCCCGGCGCGAGCTCCGCAGCGGACTCCCACCGCGTGACGCTCCGGTCGAGGACGACCGTCGCCTCGGGGGTCGACTCCTGCTCCTCCTGGCGGACCATGAGCGAATCGTGGTGGGCGCTGGCGCGCCAGTGGATGCGCCGCATCGAGTCGCCCGGCACATAGGTGCGGGGCGTGAGGTTGTCCGACCCCTGTCCGAGCCGTTCGTTGGTGACATGGCGCATGCCGCCGGAGTCGCCGGCCATCACCCGCAAGGACGGGAGCTCGACGACCTCGGGGGCCACGACGACGCGCGTGCGCTCGCCGAGCACGGTGTTGCGCCGCACGAGGCCGAAGGGGTCGAGGACCCGCACCGACAGCGGACCGATCGCGTACACGCCGCGATGGACCCCGCGCACGCGGTACGACAGATCGACGGTGCGCTCGGCGCCTCGAAGCCCGGAGGCGAGCGCGGGGAAGATCCCCTCGGACTCGCCCTCCAGGCCCGGCGGAAGGGCGTCGTGCCAGCGTCCCGTCGCCGTCGGCAGCGCGCTGCGCGCGCCGACCCGCACCGTCACGTCGGCCTCGCGGCCCACCGCGACGACGTCCGGATGCAGCGCCCGCGCGACGCTGTCGGTGCGCTGGGCGATGTAGATCGCCACGAGACTGGTGACGACCACCGTCACGAGCAGCACGCCGAAGTACACCAGCTCCACCAGGCCCAGCTCGCCGGCCGCGACGAAGGCGACCACGGCGAGCAGCAGCGCACCGGTCCCGCGCGGAGTGAACGGCCAGACGCCCGACATGTCAGGACCGTGGGGCGATCGGGACGCGCACCGTCTGCACGATGCGCTCGAGGATCGCCGCGATGTGGTCGCCGGCGCTGCGGCCTCGGCCGGTGCCGGCGGTGCGGGTGGGGATCAGCCGGTGCGCGAACACCGGGGCGATCAGGTCCGTGAGGTCGTCCGGGATGACGAACCCCCGTCCGTCCAGCGCCGCGCGGACCTTGGCGGCGCGCACGAGCTGAAGCGTCGCGCGGGGGCTCGCGCCGAGCCGCAGGTCGGGGTGCTTCCGAGTCGCACGCGCGAGGGCGACGGCGTACTCCTCGATGGCGGGCGCCACGTGGATCTGGCGCGCCCACGCGATGAGGTCCAGCACCTCCTGCGCCGAGACGACCGGGGAGAGCTCGTCGAGCGGATTGGAGGTCTCGCGCTGACGGAGCATGAGCGCCTCGGCCTGGGCGTCGGGGTATCCCATCGACAGGCGCATCATGAAGCGGTCGCGCTGGGCCTCGGGGAGGGCGTAGGTGCCCTCCATCTCGAGCGGGTTCTGGGTGGCGACGACGAGGAACGGCTCGGGGAGGACGTGGCTGCGCCCGTCGACGGTCACCTGACCCTCCTCCATGGCCTCGAGCAGCGCCGACTGCGTCTTGGGCGACGACCGGTTGATCTCGTCGGCGATGACGATGTTGGCGAAGATCGCACCGCTCTTGAACTCGAACTCGCGCTCGACCGGATTGAACACCGACACGCCCGTGACGTCGCCGGGCAGCAGGTCGGGCGTGAACTGGATGCGGCGGACGCTGGCGTCCACCGACGCCGCGAGCGCGCGCGCGAGCATCGTCTTCCCCACGCCCGGCACGTCCTCGATCAGCAGGTGCCCTTCCGCGAGCAGACACACCAGAGCGCCCCGCACCGCGTCGGGCTTGCCGTCGATGACTCTGCCGACGGCGTCGAGGATGCTCTCGGTCCGCTTCAGGAAGCCCTCGGCCGTGACGGCCGCGCTCGCCGTGGCATCTGTCATCGTCGTGTCTGCCAAGGCGACCTCCAGGAGTGCCGTCGGGCGAAAGGAGCCGGTCCGCAGGCGCCCATGCCCGCTCGTCGATCGTAACAACGAGCGGGCCCGCGGGGGCCGCTGCCGTCGTGTTCGCGGCGGCGACGCGCCGGGGGACGTTCGACCCGGATCACTTCGCGCGCCGCGCGGGAAGATGGTGCCATGACCGAGCAGAGTGGACGGTCGCGCGTCGTGATGATCGCCCTGGGGGCGGGGATCGCGCTGGTCGTCATCATCGCCCTCATCGCCGTGTTCGCGCGCAGCGGGCCCGTCGAGTACGCGGCGGACACCCCCGAAGGCGTCGTGCAGCGCTATGCGCAGGCCGTGATCGACGGCGATGTCGACACCGCTCTCGGCTACCTGCCCGAGGATGTCGCCGACCGCTGCCGCACGATTCCGACGCAGTCCGTCAGCCTGCGGCTGACGCTGCTGGACACCACCGAGGGCGACGATTTCGCACGCGTGGACGTGCAGGTCGCCGCCAGCTACGGCTCGGGGATGCTGGGGTCGAGCGAATTCGACTACGAAGCCGAGTTCACCCTCGACAAGGCCGACGGCGAGTGGCTCATCACGCGCGCTCCGTGGGAGTTCGCGGTGTGCGAGGAGGTGGCGTTCTGATGATGGCGGCACCGGGCTCCGCCCAGACCGCGGTGCGGCGCATCCTCGTCTACGCGATCCTCTTCGCGCTCGTCGTCGTGACGGCGGTCGGTCTCACCGGGCTCCTCGAGCGCGCGATCGGCTTCAGCCGCGAACTCGCGTCGGATCAGGCCGGGCTCGCCTTGGCGCTGGCTTTCACGTTCATCGCGGGGCCGCTCGCGGGTGTGCTGTGGTGGTGGCAGCGGCGGCGCCTCACGACCGCCGAGGAGCGCGGCGCCGTGACGTGGTCGCTGTACGTCGCCCTCGCGCTGACGACGTCGCTGGTCATGTTCACCAGCGCCCTCGCCGCGGCGGTCTCCGAGGGCATCGGCGGGGAATGGGAGCCCGAGGCGCTCTCGACGGCGATCGTGTGGGCCGCGGTGTGGGTGCTGCACTGGCTGATGCACCGCAGCCGCACGATCTCGCCGACGCGCCTGCCCACGCTGCCGGTCGTGCTGGGAGCCGCCTACGGGCTCGCGATCATGGCCTTCGGCGCCGTCGACGCGCTGTCGGCCCTCGTCGCGGAGGCGCTGTCGTTCGCCGAGCCGGTGCTGGCGGGCACCTCGGCGTGGATCGTCGTCGTCCTGCAGGCGCTGTCCGGCGCCGTCATCGGCGCGGCGGTGTGGTGGTGGCACTGGTTCCGCGAGCGGGGGAGGGACGCCCCGGGCGCCTTCGCCGGCGTCGTGCTCGTGATCGTCGTGGGAGCCCTCGCGGCCGTGACGCTGTTCGCCGTCGGCAGCATCCTGTTCGTCGTGCTGCGGGTGCTGTTCGACACCGATCCGATGTCGCAGATCCTGGGCGCGCTCGACACCGCGACGGCGGCGGCGCTGGTGGGAGGCGTCCTGTGGGCGTACCACGCCCCGGTGCTCGCGCGCCGTGGCGAACGCACGTCCGACGCCTCGCGTCTGGTGACATCGGCGGTCGCCCTGATCGGAGCCGCGAGCGGCTTCGGGGTCGTCATCAACGCCCTGCTGGCGACCTTCACCTCGACGCTCGTCTACGACGACCCGCGGACGCTCCTCCTGGGCGGGTTGAGCGCGCTCGTCGTCGGGCTCCCGGCGTGGTGGATCGCATGGCGCCCGACGCGCGCCGTCTCGGCGGAGACGGCCGGTGACACGGGACGCCGCGTCTACCTGATCGTCATCTTCGGAGCGAGCGCCGTCGTCGCGATCGTGACGCTGCTGCTGATCGGCTTCCGCGTGTTCGAGTACGTCCTCGACCCCTCGGGGTTCACGGGCTTCGTCGAGCGGGTCCGCGCGCCGTTCGGCCTCCTCGCCGCCACCGTGATCGTCTTCGCCTACCACTTCGCCGTGTGGCGCCGAGATCGCGCCCTCGCCCGCACCGTGGAGCCCGAGGCCGGACCGACGATCGGTCGCATCGTGCTCGTCGGCGCCGCCGACGCCGACGCCCTCGCGACGTATCTGACCGAGCAGACCGGCGTCCGCGTGACGACGTGGCGCGCCGCCGACGACGTCACCGCGGTGGACCCGCAGGCGATGCCCGCCGTGGTGGAGGAGCTGCGCGGCCTGACCGCGCCGCGTGTGCTGGTGGTCGCCGCCGGCGCGCGGGCGCCGACCGTGGTCCCGCTCGCGGACTGACGGAGGTCGCGGCGAGACGCTCCGGTTCGGCGCTCACGCCCATGCGGGTTAGACTGGGGACAGCTCTCCGCGAGGCGGCATCCAGGCCAACTCCCCCAGGACGGAAACGTAGCAAGGGTAACCAGGCTCTGCCGGGTTCGCGGAGAGTCTTACTTTTCCCGGGGATGGCCCCGCGGGTGCGCGGCGATGCACCCGGGCCCGTCGAGGGGGTCGAAGGTCCCGCCCACAGCGGGCGAGCCCGAGTCTAGGCTGGGGCCCGTGGCTCAGAGCATCTTCATCACGTCAGCAGAAGGTCACTCGGGCAAGTCCTCCGTGGCGCTGGGCGTCCTCGCGACGCTCGGCCACGCGACGCCCCGGGTCGGAGTGTTCCGCGCGATCGCGCGGTCCACGATCGAACGCGACTACGTGCTCGAGATGCTCCTCGCCCACGACGGCGTCGACCTCGCCTACGACGACTGCATCGGCGTCAGCTACGACGACGTCCGGCGCGACTCCGAAGCGGCCCTGGCCACCATCGTCGAGCGCTACAAAGCGGTCGAGGCCCAGTGCGACGCGGTCGTCATCCTCGGCAGCGACTACACCGACGTCGGCAGCCCGGCGGAGCTGGCCTACAACGCCCGCATCGCCGCGAACCTCGGGGCGCCGGTCCTGCTCGTGATCGGCGGTCGCGCCGCACAGGGACAGCCCGAACAGCTGGGCGCGACCAAGCCCCGCACACCCGAGGAGATGGGGCAGATCGCCGATCTCGCCCTCGCCGAGATCGCCCACGGCCGCGCCGAGCTGGTCGGCGTCGTCGCGAACCGCGCCGACGGCGACGCGCTCGGGCCGATCATCGCCGCCATCGCCACGTCCGTGCACCACGCCCGCGGGGCATCGGCCGAGGTGCCGGTGTGGGCCATCCCCGAGGACCGCTTCCTGGTCTCACCGTCCATGCGCGATGTGTCGCGATCGGTCGAGGGAGAGCTGATCGCCGGAGACCCCGCGCTGCTCACGCGCGAAGCGCTCAAGGTCGTCATCGCCGGCATGCGCGGGGTCAACGTCCTCCCGCGCCTGGTCGACGGTGCTGTCGTGGTGATCCCCAGCGACCGGTCCGAAGTGCTCCTGGCCGTGCTCATGGCGAACGCGGCGGGCACCTTCCCGTCGATCTCGGGCATCGTGCTCAACGGCGGCTTCGAAGTCCCCGAGCCGGTCACGCGCCTGCTCGAGGGCCTGAGCGCCGGCATCCCGATCATCACCACCGGCTTCGACACGTACGAGACGGCGGTGCGCATCATGAACACGCGCGGTCGCCTCGCGGCCGACTCGCAGCGCCGCTACGACACGGCGCTGAGCCTGTTCGAGAACAACATCGACACCGAGGAGCTCCTGAACGCGCTGGGCGTGGCGCGCGCGACCGTCGTCACGCCGCTGATGTTCCAGTACCAGCTCATCGAGCGCGCCCGCTCGGACCGCCGCCGCATCGTGCTTCCCGAGGGCGGCGACGACCGCGTGCTGCGCGCCGCCGCCACGGTCCTCAAGCGCGGCATCGCCGACCTGGTGATCCTCGGCGAGCCCTTCGAGGTGCGCGCCCGCGCCATCGAGCTCGGCGTCGACATCCAGGCGGCCGAGGTGCTCTCGCCGTTCGACGCCCCCCACGTCCACCGGTTCGCCGAGGAGTACGCGCGGCTGCGCGCGCACAAGGGCGTCACGTTCGAGAAGGCGTCCGACACGGTCACCGACGTGTCCTACTTCGGGACCATGATGGTCCACCTCGGCATGGCCGACGGCATGGTCTCGGGCGCCGCGCACACGACGGCGCACACCATCCGACCCGCCTTCGAGATCATCAAGACCAAGCAGGGCGTCTCGGTCGTCTCGAGCGTGTTCCTGATGGCGCTGGCCGACCGCGTGCTGGTGTACGGCGACTGCGCCGTGATCCCCGATCCCTCGAGCGAGCAGCTGGCCGACATCGCGATCTCGTCCGCCGCGACCGCTCAGCAGTTCGGCATCGAGCCGCGCGTGGCGATGCTGTCGTACTCCACCGGCGAGTCGGGGTCGGGCGCCGACGTCGAGAAGGTCCGCGCGGCGACCGGCTTCGTCCGCGAGCGCGCGCCCGAACTGCTCGTCGAGGGGCCCATCCAGTACGACGCGGCGACGGACGCCGCCGTCGCGGCCGCGAAGATGCCCGGCTCCGACGTCGCCGGGCGCGCGACGGTGTTCATCTTCCCCGACCTGAACACCGGCAACAACACGTACAAGGCCGTCCAGCGCTCCGCCGGCGCTGTCGCCATCGGACCGGTCCTGCAGGGCCTGAACAAGCCGATCAACGACCTGTCGCGCGGCGCGCTGGTCGAAGACATCGTCAACACGATCGCCATCACCGCGATCCAGGCGCAGGGAGAGGCGCAGGCGTGACGGTCGCCGCCATCCCGCCGGTGCGGGAGGACTCCGCATCCGGCGCCGGCTCCAGCCAAGGGAGAGAATCCGCATGACCCCCGTTCTCGTCGTCAACAGCGGCTCGTCGTCGTTCAAGTACCAGCTGATCGACATGGATGCCGAGGCGGTGCTCGCCTCGGGCCTGGTCGAGCGCATCGGCGAGCACCGAGGACGCGCCAAGCACAAGGTGCACGCGGCGGCGCTCGCCGCCTCGCCGGACGCGCCCGCCGCCGTCGACGCGGAGTACGTCCAGGAGCTGCCGATCCGCGACCACGCCGCGGGCTTCCGCGTCATGCTCGAGGCGTTCGCCGAGAACGGCCCGAGCCTCGACGAGCACCCGCCCGCCGCGGTCGGGCACCGCGTCGTGCACGGCGGCGCCCGCTTCTTCGAGCCGACGCTGGTCACGCCGCAGGTCGAGATCAACATCGAGGACCTCAGCCGGCTGGCGCCGCTGCACAACCCCGGCGCCGTGCAGGGCATCCGGGCCGCGCGTGCGGCGTTCCCCGAGCAGGCGCACGTGGCGGTCTTCGACACGGCGTTCCACCAGACGCTGCCGCCGGCGGCGTACACCTACGCGATCGACGGGGAGCTGGCCAAAGCCCACCGCATCCGCAAGTACGGCTTCCACGGCACGTCCCACAAGTTCGTCAGCGAGGCCGCGGCGGCCTTCCTCGGCCGGCCGAACGAGGACCTGCGCCAGATCGTGCTGCACCTGGGCAACGGCGCCTCGATGACCGCGGTCGACGGCGGGCGGTCGATCGACACCTCCATGGGCCTCACTCCGCTCGAGGGGCTGGTGATGGGGACCCGCTCGGGCGACCTCGACCCGGCCGTCCTCATCCAGCTCGCGCGCCGCGCGCGACTGTCGATCGACGACCTCGACAACCTCCTCAACAAGCACAGCGGACTGCTGGGGTTGGCGGGCGTCTCCGACATGCGCGACATCGAGGAGCGCTGCGAGCGCGGCGAACCCGACGCCATGCTGGCCTTCGACGTCTACATCCACCGCATCCGCACGTACCTGGGCGCCTACATCGCGCAGCTCGGCGGCGTCGACGTCATCTCGTTCACCGCCGGCGTCGGCGAGAACTCCGACGTCGTGCGCGCCGCCGCGCTCGAGACACTCGGGTTCGCCGGCGTCGTGCTCGACCCGAAGCGCAACGCCCCGCGCGGTCGCGGCATCCGCGTCATCTCGGCGGACGATTCGCCCGTGACGGTGCTGGTGGTGCCCACGAACGAGGAGCTCGAGATCGCGCGCCAGACCCTGGCGGTCGCGACGGCCTGACCGCGGCGGCCGGGGTGCGGGCAGGGAGCGCCGGCGCCCGTGCTGTCGCGGCCCCGTTGACGGGCCCCGCGAGATCGGCGTAGCGTCCGGAGAACCCCGACCCGACGGGGGAATCGGAGGCGTTCGATGATGACCTTGCACGATTCCGGGGACGTCCGTGCCCCGAGTGGTTCTGCGACCAGGACCGGACGACGCCGGATCGTCGCCCTCGTGGCGTGCGCGATCCTGCTCGCCGCCACGGCCCTGCTCCACCCGGCGAGCGCGTGGGCCGACGGCGACGGCGACGTGGCCTATTGGAGTCTGTTCAATGCGGAGGAGGAGTCGGCGGCGTCGGCGGTGTTCGTGACGTATGTGTCGTTGGACGACATGGTGAACGACGAGAACCGTGTGGGGCTGTTCTTCCCGGACGGCAACGGGTTCGGGCAGAACATCGTGGGTGCGGGCTCTGACGGGTCGACGTTCTGGAGTCTGTTCAATGCGGAGGAGGAGTCGGCGGCGTCGGCGGTGTTCGTGACGTATGGGTCGTTGGACGACATGGTGAACGACGAGAACCGTGTGGGGCTGTTCTTCCCGGACGGCAACGGGTTCGGGCAGAACATCGTGGGTGCGGGCTCTGACGGGTCGACGTTCTGGAGTCTGTTCAATGCGGAGGAGGAGTCGGCGGCGTCGGCGGTGTTCGTGACGTATGGGTCGTTGGACGACATGGTGAACGACGAGAACCGTGTGGGGCTGTTCTTCCCGGACGGCAACGGGTTCGGGCAGAACATCGTGGGTGCGGGCTCTGACGGGTCGACGTTCTGGAGTCTGTTCAATGCGGAGGAGGAGTCGGCGGCGTCGGCGGTGTTCGTGACGTATGGGTCGTTGGACGACATGGTGAACGACGAGAACCGTGTGGGGCTGTTCTTCCCGGACGGCAACGGGTTCGGGCAGAACATCGTCGGCACCGGCGCCGGCGTGCCCCTCTCTGCGATCGACAGCGACGGCGACGGTGTCTCCGACGCGTTCGATCTGTGCCCGGGCACGGTGCTCGGCGAGGCCGACGAGCCGCCGTCGCCGAAGAAGAACCGGTTCTGGGCCGACGACGCCGGCGAGTTCGTCGACGCCACCGGGTCGGCCTCCGGGTGGAGCATCGAGGACACCGCCGGCTGCTCGGCCGCGCAGATCATCGAGGCCGCCGGGCTCGGACAGGGGCACACGCGCTTCGGCATCACGAGGTCGGCACTCGAGCAGTGGGCCGCCTCGGCCGGGTGAGGTCCGGCCGCGCGCGGTACCGGCGGTCCCGTCGCGGCACTACGCTTGCACCACGGCACGATGAGGAGCCGTCCTGTACCCGTCTTCTGCCGACGCCGGAGGTTTCGTGTCCGCTGACGTGATGCCCGACCTGTCCACGTTCGACGCCGTCCTGTTCGATCTGGACGGTGTGCTCACCCCGACCGCCGTGGTGCACATGCACGCGTGGCAGTCGATGTTCGAGGAGCTGTTCGCGCAGTGGGACATCAGCCCCGCGTACACCGAACGGGACTACTTCGACTACCTCGACGGCAAGAAGCGGTACGACGGCGTGGCGAGTCTGCTGCGGTCCCGCGACGTCGAGGTGCCGTGGGGTCACCCGTCGGACCTGCCGTCCGAGGACACCGTGTGCGGCATCGGCAACCGCAAGAACGCCGTCTTCGAGCGCGTGCTGCGCGACGAAGGCATCGCCCCGTACCCGGGCTCGCTCGACCTGCTCGACAAGCTCGCCGCCGCCGGCACGCCCGTCGCGGTCGTCTCCAGCTCGAAGAACGCGCTCGAGGTGCTCGCGTCCGCGGGCATCAGCGACCGCTTCGCGCTCGTGATGGACGGCGTCATCGCCGAGCGCGACAGCCTCGCCAGCAAGCCCGCCCCGGACGTCTTCGTCGAGGCGGCGCGCATGCTCGGCGTGGATCCGGGACGCTCGGCCGCGGTCGAGGACGCGCTCAGCGGCGTCGCGTCGGCGGCCGCGGGCGGTTTCGCGCTCGTCGTCGGCGTCGACCGCGGCGTCGGCGCGCACGTGCTCGAGGACGCCGGCGCGCACCTGGTCGTCGACGATCTCGCCGAGCTCGTGCCCGCCGTGGGAACGGGGGAGCGCGGCGCGTACGGCGCCGCGACCGACGGGGAGGCCACCGCATGATCGATCGCGACCGCTTTCCGGCAGACCCGTGGAAGCTCGTCGAGACGCAGTTCTCGATCGACGACACCGGGGTCACCGAGACCCTGTTCGCCACCGGCAACGGCTACCTGGGCCTGCGCGGCAACCACCCCGAGGGGCGCTACGCGCACGAGCACGGCACGTTCGTCAACGGCTTCCACGAGACGTTCCCGATCCGGCACGCCGAGCGCGCCTACGGCTTCGCCGAGATCGGCCAGACCATCATCAACGCGCCCGACGCCAAGACCATGCGCGTCTACGTCGACGACGAGCCGCTCTCCTTCGACATCGCGGACCTCCCCGAGTACCGGCGCGAGCTGGACTTCCGCGACGGCCTGCTGCGGCGTTCGCTGCGCTGGCGGACGCCGTCGGGCAAGGAGGTGCAGCTCGAGTACGACCGCATGGTGTCCTTCGAGGAGAAGCACCTCGCGATCATGCGCCTGACCGTGACGGTCCTCAACGCGGACGCCCCCGTGACCGTCAGCTGCCAGCTGCTGAACCGCCAGGACGGCGAGGACGTCTACGGCGGCACGCCGACCGCTCCGAAGAAGGCCGGCTTCGATCCGCGCAAGGCCGAGAAGATCTCGGGCGAACGCGTACTCCAGCCGCAGGAGTACTGGCAGGACAAGCTGCGCTCGGCGATGGCGTTCCGCGCGGCAGAGTCGGGCATGACGATCGCGGTCGTCTCGGATCACATCATCGACACCGAGAACGAGTACAACGCGCGCACGCTCATCGAGCAGGACATCGCCAAGAACGTCTTCCGCGTCAACGCCGTCCAGGGCGTGCCGACGACGATCACGAAGC
This sequence comes from Microbacter sp. GSS18, assembly GCA_029319145.1. Taxonomy (NCBI): domain Bacteria; kingdom Pseudomonadati; phylum Bacteroidota; class Bacteroidia; order Bacteroidales; family Porphyromonadaceae; genus Microbacter; species Microbacter sp. GSS18. The sequence continues at coordinate 264,455 of CP119753.1, forward strand.
TCGTCAGCTATCACACGTCGCGCGGCGTTCCGGCCCGCGAGCTCGTCGACCGCTGCCGCCGGACCATCGACCGCGCGATGGCCCAGGGCGTCGCATCCCACTACGAGCGTCAGCGCCAGTGGCTCGACGCGTTCTGGGAGCGCTCGGACGTCGAGATCGGCGGACGCCCGGATCTCCAGCAGGCGATCCGCTGGTGCCTGTTCCAGCTCGCGCAGGCCGCTGCGCGCGCCGACGGGTTCGGGGTCCCCGCCAAGGGCGTCACGGGGTCCGGCTACAGCGGGCACTACTTCTGGGACACCGAGATCTACGTGCTGCCGTTCCTGGCGTACACGACGCCGCAGTGGGCCCGAAACGCGCTGCGCATGCGCTACCTGATGCTGCCCGCCGCACGCCGCCGCGCGTTCCAGCTGAACGAGGCCGGGGCGCTGTTCCCGTGGCGCACCATCAACGGCGAGGAGGCCTCGGCGTACTACGCCGCCGGCACCGCGCAGTACCACATCAACGCCGACGTCAGCTTCGCCGTGGCGAAGTACGTCCGCGCCACCGGCGACCAGGACTTCATGTTCCGCGAGGGCATCGACATCGTCGCCGAGACGGCGAGGCTGTGGACGAGTCTCGGCTTCTGGCGCACCGCCGACGGCGTCGAGACCTCGTTCCACATCCACGGCGTCACCGGGCCCGACGAGTACACCACGGTCGTCAACGACAACCTCTTCACCAACGTCATGGCGCGCTTCAACCTGCGCGTCGCCGCGCGCGTCGTGCGCGAGATGGAAGAGGTCGACGCCGACGCGTACCGCGAGATGGTGCTGCGCCTGAACCTCGGCCCCGACGAGGCCGACCGCTGGGAGCGCGCCGCCGAGGCGATGCACATCCCGTTCAGCGAGAACCTCGGCATCCACCCGCAGGACGCGGTGTTCCTCGAGCGCGAGATCTGGGACCTCGAGAACACGCCGCGCGAGCAGCGGCCGCTGCTGCTGCACTTCCACCCGCTGGTGATCTACCGCTACCAGGTGCTCAAGCAGGCGGATGTGGTCCTGGCGCTGTTCCTGCAGGGGAACCACTTCTCGGACGAGGACAAGCTCGCCGACTTCGAGTACTACGATCCGCTGACCACCGGGGACTCCACGCTGTCGGCGGTCGTCCAGGCGATCCTCGCCGCCGAGGTCGGCTACCAGGACCTCGCGCAGAAGTACTTCGAGGAGGCCCTGTTCGTCGACCTCGCCGACCTGCACCACAACGCCGCCGACGGCGTCCACGTCGCGTCGGCGGGCGGCGTGTGGACGGCGCTGGTGTGCGGCTTCGGCGGCATGCGCGACCACTTCGGGGACCTCACGTTCGACCCCCGCCTGCCCGAGTCGTGGCCGTCGCTGCGGTACGTGCTCCACTGGCAGGGGACGCGCCTGGACATCACCGTCGAGCGGACGAAGATGACCTTCGTCGCGGGCGAGGGCGACCCCGTCGCCTTCGACGTGCGGGGCAAGGGCTACGTCGTCGGCGGGGGAGAGACGCTCGTCGTGCCGCTCGACGGTCAGGGCCCCGTGCGGCCGGACCGCCCGACGCTCGGCCAGTTCGCGAACGTGCGCCGCGAGGACGGATCGCTGCTGTCGGCATCCGTGCCCGCCGTCACGACGTCGCTCCCGGTGATCGGGGACGGCGTGACCGACTTCGAGCACGGACTGGACGTGTGACCCCCGGATCGATGTCGTCGGCACGCCGTAGGCTGGACCGGTGACCACCGCTCTGTACCGCCGCTACCGGCCCGAGACGTTCGGCGAGATGATCGGGCAGTCGCAGGTGACCGAGCCGCTCATGACGGCGCTGCGCGGCGATCGGGTCGGCCATGCGTACCTGTTCTCGGGACCGCGCGGATGCGGCAAGACGACGTCCGCGCGCATTCTCGCGCGCTGCCTGAATTGCGCCGAAGGCCCCACCGACACCCCGTGCGGCGTGTGCGAGAGCTGCGTCGAGCTCGGCCGCGGCGGGGGAGGATCGCTCGACGTCGTCGAGATCGACGCCGCCAGCCACAACGGCGTCGACGACGCCCGCGACCTGCGCGAGCGCGCGGTGTTCGCTCCGGCCCGCGACCGCTACAAGATCTTCATCCTCGACGAGGCGCACATGGTGACGCCCCAGGGCTTCAACGCGCTGCTGAAGCTGGTCGAAGAGCCGCCCGACCACGTCAAGTTCATCTTCGCGACCACCGAGCCCGAGAAGGTCATCGGCACGATCCGCTCGCGCACCCACCACTATCCGTTCCGGCTGGTGCCGCCGGCGGCGATGCTCGCGTACGTCGAAGAGCTGTGCGCGTCCGAGCACGTGATCATCGAGCCGGGCGTGCTGCCCCTGGTGGTGCGCGCCGGCGGCGGATCGCCGCGTGACACGCTGTCGCTGCTGGATCAGCTCATCGCCGGATCCGAGCCCACCGACGAGGGTGTCCTCGTGACCTACGAGCGCGCCGTCGCCCTCCTCGGCTACACGCACGCCGAGCTCCTGGACGAGGTCGTCGAGGCCTTCGCCGCCTCGGACGCCGCGGCGGCCTTCGCCGCGGTCGACCGCGTCGTGCAGACGGGGCAGGACCCGCGCCGCTTCGTCGACGACCTGCTCGAGCGTCTGCGCGACCTCATCGTCGTCGACGCTGCGGGCGCCGCCGCGTCCTCGGTGCTGCGCGGCGCGTCGGCCGAAGACCTCGCGGCGATGGCGCGGCACGCGGCGGCGTTCGGCGCGGCGCGCCTGTCGCGCACCGCCGACATCGTCATCTCGGCGCTCGACGAGATGACGGGTGCGACCTCGCCGCGCCTCCAGCTCGAGCTGATGGTCGCGCGCGTCCTGGCCCAGGGGGCTCCGGCCGCGACACCGGCACCTTCCCCGGTGGCCGCGCGGCCCGCGGCGCCCGCTCCGGCGCCGGCGCGTACCGCCGAGCCCGCGCGGGCGCCCGAGCCGGCTTCCGCCCCTGCGCCCGCAGAACCCGCGCCCGCGCCTGCTGCGGCGCCGCCCGAGCCCGAACCGGCGCCCGAGCCCGAACCGGCGCCCGAGATCCCGACCGGCCCCGTCACGCTCGCGCGCGTGCAGGAGGCATGGGGGACCGTCATGTCGCGGCTCGAGGACATCAGCCGCTCGTCGTGGATCATCGTCGCGACGGCACGGGTCGCCGACTTCGATGCCGACGTGCTCACCCTGGCCTTCCCCAGTCGCGCCGACGTCGGCCGATTCAAGCAGCGCACGGCCGGCGCCGGTCCGAGCGAGGATCTGCGCACGGCGATCCAGGGCGTGCTCGGGGTCCGCGTGAAGTACCTCGCCAAGCATGAGGACGACGTGTCCTCGCCGCCCGCGGGGGGAGCGTCGTCCGGCGGCGCCGGGTCGTCGCAGTCCGCGCCGTCCGCGCCGTCGTCGCCGTCCGCGACCGCCGGCGCTGCCACACCGCGTGCCGCCGCGAGCCCGTCGGCGGCGCACCGGTCCACTGCACCGTCGCAGGCCGCGCCGGTGACGGACTGGGCCGTCGCGCCGATTCCGGACGCCGGGCCCGCCGACGCGCCGGGGGCGGTCGCGCGGCCCGTCGCCCAGTTCGCCGTGGACGACGAGCCCGAGGACGCGACGTCGTCCGCGACCGTGCGCACCGCGACGGTGGCGCCCGCCGACGGCGGCGTGCTCCGCGAGGCTGACGTGGCGCCGTCGACCGCATCCGACGACGACGCCGAAGAGGACATCGAGACGGCTCCCGCCGACGCGCCCGTGCCTCCCGTCGTCGCGCCGCCGCTGACGCCCGCGACCCGCACCGACGGCGTGCAGCGCTACGGCGAAGCGGTCGTGCGGCAGGTCCTCGGCGCGACCTTCGTGCGCGAGGAGCCCTATGAGCCGCCGTCGAGGTTCAGCTGACGATGTACGACGGCATCGTCCAAGACCTGATCGACGAGTTCGGCCGCCTTCCCGGGATCGGGCCGAAGTCGGCGCAGCGCATCGCGTTCCACATCCTCCAGACGCCGGGCTTCGACGTCTCGCGCCTGGCCGAGCTCCTCGCCGATGTCCGCGACAAAGTGCGGTTCTGCGACATCTGCGGCAACGTCACCGAGCAGGAGCGCTGCTCGATCTGCCGTGATCCGCGCCGCAACCTCACGCTCATCTGCGTCGTCGAGGACGCCAAGGACGTCGCCGCGATCGAGCGCACGCGCGAGTTCCGCGGCCTGTACCACGTGCTCGGCGGCGCGATCAGCCCGATCGCGGGCATCGGGCCCGACGACCTCCGCATCGCGCAGCTCATGCAGCGGCTCGCCGACGGCACGGTGCAGGAGGTTATCCTCGCCACCAACCCGAACCTCGAGGGCGAGGCGACGGCGACGTATCTCAGCCGGCTGCTCGGTGCGATGGAGATCACCGTCACGCGACTCGCGTCGGGTCTTCCGGTCGGCGGCGACCTCGAGTACGCCGACGAGGTGACCCTCGGTCGCGCCTTCGAGGGGCGCCGCGCGATCTGAATCGGGCGCTCAGCCGCGACGGACGACGGCCCGGCCGAGACCGCGACCGACGCCGCGCCAGCGCCCCACCGCGGCGCGCGACCTCTCGACGCTGCCGAGCGAGGCGCGAACGGGCTGCCCGAGATAGATGCCGAGCGACGCGCCGACGGCCAGGCTGATGCCGATCGTCGCCGCGCTCGCGAGCGTGCCGAAGCCGGTCAAGAGCATCGCCGGCGAATCGCCCGCCTCGACGAGGCTGAGAAGGCCCCGGAACACCGCGACGCCGGGGACCATCGGCAGGATCGCCGCAATCGTGATCGCGACCGACGGCACGTGCAGCCGGTACGCGACGACGATGCCGGCGAAGCTGCCGGCGAACGCGCCGAGGCCGCTCGCGGCCGCGGCGTCGAACCCGAGGGCCGACGCCCCGAGGTAGCCGAGCCACGCGACGATGCTCAGTCCCGCGCTGACGAGCACGATGCGCAGACCCGAGCCGTTGATGATCGCGACCGAGATCGCGATGAGCGCCGCCCCCAGGAACTGCAGGGGCACGGGGCCGAACGGGAGCGCCTCGCTGGGCGGGTCGACGCCCAGGCCCAGCACGCGCGCGGTCTGCAGCCCGACCAGGATGCCGAGCACGACACCCAGGGTCTGGGTCACGAGCTCGAGGATGCGCCCCATGGCGGTCAGCGCGAAGCCGTCGATCGCGTCCTGAGCGGCCCCGACGACGGTGAGGCCGGCGAGCATCAGCACGACACCCGACGCGACGATCACCGACGGACGCGCCGATCCCACGGCCTCCCAGCCCGTGAAGGCCAGCAGGGGAGCCAGGGCCGCGACGAGCGTGAGGACGAACGCGCCCGCGATCTGGCTGAAGAAGAACGGCACGCGCAGCCGTGCGAAGCCGAACTGCGTCAGCGCCGCGAGGGCCGCCGCCACGAAGGCCAGCGCGAGCACGAGCCAGTTCACGCCGAACATGACCGCGACGCCGACCGCCAGCAGTGCCTGCGCGCCGATGACGGCCGCGGGCCGGTACAGGAAGGGCGTGCGGCGGATCTGCCGATAGCGGTCGACCGCGGCGTCCAGTCCCTCGCCCTGGCGGATCGCGGCGACCAGGGCCTGCAGCCGCTGCAGCTTCTCGTGATCGGGCACCGCGGCCCGCACGACGCGCATGATCGTGATGGGGCGCGGAGCGCCGCTGCGGTGGTACGCCGCGGTGATGGAGTTGTAGGTCACGTCCACGTGCACCGGATCCAGGCCGTAGGCGCGCCCCACGCGCACGATCACGAGCGTCACCTCGCTCGCGGGCGCGCCCGTGACGAGCATCGTCTCGCCGATGCGGACCGCGAGATCCAGCACGCGAACCGCCAGCGCGTCGTTGATGACGGGGAGCGCTTCGGTCGCATCCGAAACGACGATCTCGGAGTTGAAGAGGCTGCGCAGCGCCTCTCGGAGGCCTCGACGCCGTTGCCGCATCCGTCCTGCTCGCTTTCGCCCTCTGCCGCCGCGCGCGCCGCGCGTCACCTCGATGGTAGCGACGGGCACCCGATACCGGGTGTCACATGTCCCGGGCCGCTCCGGGCGGGTCCGTAAGATGGTCCGGTGGGCGCGGAATCGTCGCCCGAGCCTCAGCACACCGTGCCGCCTGGCGGCACCTCAGGAGTTTCATCGTGGCGCTCATCGTCCAGAAGTACGGCGGATCCTCGGTCGCCGATGCCGAGAGCATCAAGCGCGTCGCCAAGCGCATCGTCGACACGCGCCGCGCGGGCCACGACGTGGTCGTCGCCGTCAGCGCCATGGGCGACACCACCGACGAGCTGCTCGACCTTGCGGGGCAGGTCGCGCCGATCCCCGCCCCGCGCGAGCTCGACATGCTGCTCTCGAGCGGCGAGCGCATCGCGATGGCGCTGCTGGCGATGGCGATCCACTCGATGGGCTTCGAGGCCCGCTCGTTCACCGGCAGCCAGGCCGGCATGATCACGACGGCCGACCACGGCTCGGCCCGCATCGTCGACGTCACCCCGATACGGCTGCGCGAGGCCCTCGACGAGGGGGCCATCGTCATCGTCGCGGGCTTCCAGGGCTTCAACCGCGACACCCGCGACATCACCACGCTCGGCCGCGGCGGCTCCGACACGACCGCCGTGGCGCTGGCCGCGGCGCTGAACGCCGACGTGTGCGAGATCTACAGCGACGTCGACGGCATCTTCACCGCCGACCCCCGCGTCGTCCCCAAGGCGCGCAAGCTCGACCGCATCTCCAGCGAGGAGATGCTCGAGCTCGCCGCCAACGGCGCGAAGGTCCTCTACATCCGTGCCGTGGAGTACGCGCGCCGTCACGGCGTGCTGATCCACGCGCGTTCCACATTCAGCTCCGGCGTCGGCACGTGGGTGCTGGGCGCCGGCATGACCCTTCCCGAGGGCGAAGAGGGAGAGCACATGGAAGAGCCGATCGTCGCGGGCGTCGCGACCGACCTCAGCCAGGCCAAGATCACGATCATCGGCGTGCCCGACGTGCCGGGCAAGGCGGCCGAGATCTTCAAGATCGTGGCGAAGTCCGGCGCCAACGTCGACATGATCGTCCAGAACGTCTCGGCCGCCGCGACCGGCCGCACCGACATCTCGTTCACGCTGCCCAAGACCGACGCGGCGACCGCCCTGAAGGCTCTGGCCGCGGAGCAGGCGGACGTCGGCTTCGAGAACCTCGTGCACGACGACCAGATCGGCAAGCTGTCGGTCGTCGGCGCCGGCATGCGCACGCACTCGGGCGTCTCGGCGACGCTGTTCGAGGCGCTCAGCGTCTCGGGAATCAACATCGAGATGATCTCGACCTCCGAGATCCGCATCTCGGTCGTGGTGCGCGGCGACGACCTCGCCGAGGCCGCCCGCGTCGTCCACACCGCGTACGGCCTGGACGGCGACGTGGACGCGACCGTCTACGCCGGCACCGGAAGGTAGGATTCACACCCATGACCCGCATCTCCGACTCCGGACTCTCCGTCGCCGTCGTCGGCGCCACCGGCCAGGTGGGCACCGTCATGCGCGAGATCCTCGCGGAGCGGTCGTTCCCGATCCGCGAGCTCCGCCTGTTCGCCACCGCACGCTCGGCAGGCAGCGCCGTCGACTTCGGCGGCGCCACGATCATCATCGAGGACGTCGCCACCGCCGACCCTGCCGGAATCGACATCGCGCTGTTCTCGGCCGGCGCCACCGGGTCGCGCGCGCACGCGCCGCGCTTCGCCGAAGCCGGCGCCGTCGTCATCGACAACTCCAGCGCCTGGCGCATGGACCCCGACGTGCCGCTGGTCGTCGCCGAGGTCAACCCGCACGCGATCGAGGACCTGCCCAAGGGCATCATCGCCAACCCCAACTGCACGACGATGGCCGCGATGCCGGTGCTGAAGGTGCTCGACGCCGCGGCGGGCCTCGAGCGCCTCATCGTCAGCACGTACCAGGCGGTGTCGGGCTCGGGTCTGGCCGGCGCCCAGGAGCTCCTCGGCCAGGTCGAGGGCGTCCTCGCGCAGGGCGACACGCTGCGCCTCGTACACGACGGCTCTGCGGTGGACTTCCCCGAGCCCGAGAAGTACGTCGCGCCGATCGCGTTCGACGTCATCCCGTTCGCCGGCAACCTCGTCGACGACGGCCTGAACGAGACCGACGAAGAGAAGAAGCTGCGCAACGAGAGCCGCAAGATCCTCGAGCTCCCCGACCTTCGGGTGGCCGGCACGTGCGTGCGCGTGCCGGTGTTCACCGGCCACTCGCTGTCGATCAACGCCGAGTTCGCGCGCGAGCTCACCCCCGAGCGCGCCCGCGAACTGCTCTCCACGGCCCCCGGCGTCACCCTCGACGAGGTGCCGACGCCGCTGCAGGCCGCAGGCAAGGACCCGAGCTTCGTCGGCCGCATCCGCGCCGATCAGTCGGCTCCCGAGGGCAAGGGCCTCGTGCTCTTCATCGCGAACGACAATCTCCGCAAGGGCGCGGCCCTGAACGCCGTGCAGATCGCCGAGCTCGTCGCGGCGTCGCTCGGTCAGCCCGCGACCGCGTGATCGAATCGGATGCCCTCGCCCGCGGCATCCGAAGTATCTCGACGTCAAGACACCCGAGGAAGGGTAACTAGACTGACATGGTGACCGAACCCGTCGACGTCGTGCTCATCGGTGGTGGCATCATGAGTGCCACCCTGGGCACCCTCATCAGCGAACTTCAGCCCGACTGGAAGATCCACGTCTACGAGCGCCTGAGCGACGTGGCGATGGAGTCCTCGAACGCGTGGAACAACGCAGGCACCGGCCACGCCGCCCTGTGCGAGCTCAACTACATGCCCGCGGGCCCCGACGGCGAGCTCGACCCGGCCAAGGCGATCGCCATCAACGAGCAGTTCCAGCAGTCCCGTCAGCTGTGGTCGACCCTCGTCGACGAGGGTGTGCTGGATGCGCCGTCGACCTTCATCAACGCCACGCCCCACATGACGTTCGTCAAGGGCGAGAAGGACGTGGCCTACCTCAAGAAGCGCTACGAGGTGCTCAAGGCCGAGCCGCTCTTCGCCGGCATCGAGTACAGCGAGGACTCCCGCGTCATCAACCAGTGGGCGCCGCTTCTCATGCACAAGCGCCGCAAGGCCGACGAGCCGTTCGCCGCGACGCGCGTCCCGGCCGGCACCGACGTCGACTTCGGCGCGCTCACGCGCCAGCTGTTCGCGAACCTGCAGGCCAAGGGCGCCGAGGTCGTCACCAACCGCGAGGTGCGCGGGCTGAAGAAGCAGGCCGACGGCACGTGGACCGTGAAGTGGCGAAACACCATCGGCCGCACGCCCGGTTCGACCCGCGCGCGCTTCGTTTTCGTCGGCGCGGGCGGCTGGGCGATCAAGCTGCTGCAGGCCTCGGGCATCCCCGAGATCGACGGCTACGGCGTGTTCCCGATCGGCGGCCAGTGGCTGAAGACCTCGAACCCCGCCATCGTGGCCCAGCACAAGGCGAAGGTGTACTCGCAGGCGTCCGTGGGCGCCCCGCCGATGTCGGTGCCGCACCTGGACACGCGCGTCGTGGACGGCGAGGCCTCGCTGCTGTTCGGCCCCTTCGCGACATTCAGCCCGAAGTTCCTCAAGAACGGCAAGTGGACCGACATCGTCGCCCAGGTGCGCTTCGGCAACCTCTGGCCGATGATGAAGGTCGCCATCGACAACCCGAGTCTCATCTCGTACCTCGTCGGCGAGCTGCTGAAGAACCACAAGAAGAAGGTCGACAGCCTCCGCACCTTCATGCCAGCGGCGAAGGACTCCGACTGGGAGCTGCTCAACGCCGGCCAGCGGGCTCAGGTCATGAAGAAGGACCCCGACAAGGGCGGCGTCCTCCAGTTCGGCACCGAGGTCGTCACGAGCGCGGACGGGTCCATCGCGGGCCTGCTCGGCGCATCGCCGGGCGCGTCGACCGCCGTGTCGATCATGCTGGGCCTGCTCAAGACGTGCTTCCCCGACCAGATCGCGCTGTGGGAGCCGCGCCTGCGCGAACTCATCCCGAGCTACGGCGAGACGCTCAACTCGCGCCCCGACGTCGCGAGCGCGTCGCTGACCGAGACGGCGGGGACCCTGGCGCTGAGCGTGTGATCGGAAGCCGGGCCATTCCGTAGACTCCTCGGGTGGCCAAACTGTACTTCCGCTACGGAGCGATGAACTCCGGCAAGTCCACATCGCTCCTGCAGGCCGCCTACAACTACGAGGAGCGCGGTCAGCACGTGCTGCTGGCCAAGCCCGAGATCGACACCAAGGGCGCCGATCAGATCGACAGCAGGCTGGGCGTCAAGCGCCGCGTGGACTTCCTCATCGCGCCCGAGGACGATCTGCGCGCGCTGTTCGCCCACCACCGCGCGCGTCTGCGCGTGCGCGGCGAGGACGCCCTGATCCCCGAATCGGTCGCGACGGGCGAGGCCCCCGACGTCGCGTGCCTGCTGATCGACGAGGCGCAGTTCCTGACCCGCGCGCAGGTCGACGACCTGATGCGGATCGTCGTGCTCGACGGCGTTCCGGTGCTCGCGTACGGCATCCGCACCGACTTCCAGACGCAGGCCTTCCCGGGCTCGCGTCGCCTGCTGGAACTGGCCCACAGCCTCGAGGAGCTCAAGACGATCTGCCGCTGTGGCAGCAAGGCGCTGTTCAACGCGCGGCTCGTCGGCGGACGGTTCGTCTTCGAGGGCGATCAGGTCGCCATCGACGAGCTGAGCTCGGACCGCGTCACGTACGAGTCCATGTGCGCGGAGTGCTACCTGCGCGAGTCCGGGGGGCGGCTCGGCTGACCGGCGTCACGCGGGGGCGGTGACGCGCCGGGGAGGCCACGGCACCAGCATCGACGTCGTGCGCCGGTACTGCGCGTACGCGGGGTACTTCGCCGCCGAGATCGACTCGGTGAACCGCGTCGAGCCGACGAAGAGCGCCGACAGCAGAACGGCACCGGCGATCGAGGGGTTCAGCGCCCCGCCCCACGGTCCCAGTCCCGAGGCGGCCGCCGCCGTCGCGCCGATCGCGTAGAGCGCCCACCACTGCGCCTGCTCGAAGAAGAAGTTCGGATGCCGGCTACACGCGAACAGGCCCCTCGTGGCGAACCCGGGCTCGAGGGTCCCGCCCGCGGCCTTCTTGGCCTGCTGGAAGGCCCACTGCTGCTGGTCGGCGACCGACTCGCCGACCAGGAACCCCGCGAACAGCGCGGCGAACGCGGCATCCCATCCGGTGAGCGGGGCGGGATGGCGCCACGCGACCCACGCGGGGAGGGTGATGAGCACCAGCAGCGTCATCTGGAACCCGACGATGAAGATGAGGTTGAACACGCCGAACGCCGCGGGCGACATGCGGCTGCGCAGCACCGCCCAGCGGTAGTCCTCGACGCCGGAGTAGCCGCCCTTGCGGGCGAAGTTGAACGTCAGGCGCGCGCCCCATGCCGTCACGAGCAGCGCCATCAGCACGAGGCGGCCGGCATCGGTCCCGCCGTGCATGCCCGCGATCGCGAACACCCACACGTACACGACCGGCACGATCGACCACAGCCGATCGACCCACGAGGTGTCCTTCGTCACGAGCGACGCGATCCAGCAGAACCCGCTCGCGACGACGGCGATGCCGATCACGATCGGAAGGGGGTCCACATCGCCAGCGTAGGCGGTGGTTCGCGCCCCGCGGCGACACACGCGGTTGATCTGGTCAGACCACATGTGATAATCGTGGTCTGACCAAAGAGGAGAGCAATGACCGCATCCCCTGCCCGCGCACCGCGCGCCTGGCAGACGGTTCTGGAGAAGATCGAGGGCGATCTGCTCGAGGGCCGTCTCGCACCGGGCGACCGCCTGCCCGGAGAACGCGACCTGTCCGCATCCCTCGGTGTCGGACGCTCCAGCGTCCGAGAAGCGCTGCGTGTGCTCGAGGTGATGGGCCTGATCCGCACCGCCACCGGCTCAGGGCCGAACGCCGGCGCCATCATCATCGCCACGCCGGGGGGAGGGATGTCCGCGCTGCTGCGCCTGCAGGTCGCCGCCCAGGGCTTCCCGCTCGAGGATGTGGTGCGCACGCGCCTCGTGCTCGAATCGGCCGTCGTCGAGGCGCTCGCCGCCGACCCCGGCCGCTCCATCGAGGACGTCCACGCGATGCTCCACGCCATGGACGCCGATGACCTGGCGCCCGACGAGTTCCTCGCCCTCGACGCCCAGATGCACCTCGCGCTCGCCGAGGCCTCCGGAAACGTCGTCATCACCGCCATGATGGCGGGGCTGCGCGACGCCATCGAAGGCTACGTGCGCTCCGGCGCCGAGCGCTTCGCGGACTGGGACGCCGAGGCATCCCGCCTGCGGACCGAGCACGCCGCGATCATCGACGCGGTGGAGTCCGGCGACCCCTCCCGCGCGGCCACGCTCATCCGCGAGCACATCATCGGCTACTACGCCGAAGCGGGCCTGGCCCGCTCGCACGACTGACACGCACCGAGACCCCACCGACAACCCACCGACAGCCATCCGAAAGGCACCGCATGGTCACCCGCCAGCTCCCCAACCCCGCCGAGCTCCTCGAGCTCATGCAGTTCAAGAAGCCCGAGCTCAACGGCAAGAAGCGCCGCCTCGACTCCGCTCTCACCGTCTACGACCTCCGCACGATCGCGAAGCGCCGGACGCCCAAGGCGGCGTTCGACTACACCGACGGCGCCGCCGAAGGCGAGCTGTCGCTGGACCGCGCGCGCCGCGCGTTCGAGGACATCGAGTTCCACCCCGGCATCCTCAAGCCCGCGCCGTCGGTCGACACGTCGGTCGAGATCCTCGGCGGAACGTCTGCGCTGCCGTTCGGCATCGCGCCCACCGGCTTCACGCGGCTGATGCAGACCGAGGGCGAGATCGCCGGCGCCTCGGCGGCCGGCGCCGCCGGCATCCCGTTCACGCTGTCGACCCTCGGCACCACCTCGATCGAGGACGTGAAGGCGGCGAACCCGCACGGGCGCAACTGGTTCCAGCTGTACGTCATGAAGGATCGCGAGATCTCGTACGGCCTGGCTCGCCGCGCCGCCGAGGCCGGCTTCGACACCCTCATGTTCACCGTCGACACGCCGGTCGCGGGCGCGCGCCTCCGCGACAAGCGAAACGGGTTCTCGATCCCGCCGCAGCTGACGCTCGGCACCATCATCAACGCCATCCCGCGCCCGTGGTGGTGGTTCGACTTCCTCACCACGCCCAAGCTCGAGTTCGCGTCGCTGTCGACCACCGGCGGCACCGTGGGCGAGCTGCTGGACGCCGCCATGGACCCGACGATCTCGTACGAGGACCTCGCGGTCATCCGCGACATCTGGCCGGGCAAGATCGTGGTCAAGGGCGTGCAGAACGTCGAGGACTCCAAGAAGCTCGTCGACCTCGGCGTCGACGGCATCATCCTGTCCAACCACGGCGGACGCCAGCTCGACCGCGCCCCGATCCCGTTCCACCTGCTGCCGAAGGTCGTGCGCGAAGTCGGCAAGGACGCGACCGTCATGGTCGACACCGGCATCATGAACGGCGCAGACATCGTCGCGTCGATGGCGCTGGGGGCCAAGTTCACCCTCGTCGGCCGCGCGTACCTGTACGGTCTGATGGCGGGCGGACGCGAAGGCGTGGACCGCATGATCGCGATCCTCAGCAGCGAGATCGAGCGCACCATGAAGCTGCTGGGCGTGGCGAGCATCGAGGAGCTCCAGCCGAAGCACGTGACGCAGCTTCAGCGTCTGGCGCCGGTCGCCCAGCCCGCCCGCCGCCCTGCGGCGCGCACGAAGGCCCCCGCGAAGGCCTGAGCGCCCGAGCCGAGGTGGCAGGTTCGGTCCCGTCGCACCCTCTGTGACGACCGTTCCTGCCACATCGGTGTGCGCCGCCGTCGCGCAGGTGTCGGTTCCGGTCTGATCGGTGCGCGGGAAGCAGCGGATGCTGCCACCTCGGCGCGGCTGTCGCCGAGCAACCGCGGGCGCGCGGGCTCAGAGCGTCGGGATCAGGCCCTCGAGGAACACCGCGGTGTCCTCCCAGCCGTCCACGGCCTGGCAGCGCACGCCCATCGCGAGGACGGGGTAGTCGTTGCCGTCCGGGTCGAGCCGGTCGCCGACGAAGAGCATGTCGTCGAGGGGGATGCCGGTCTGCTCGGCGAGCTGGCGCATCCCGTAGGCCTTGTCGATGCCCCGGTGGGTGATGTCGACCGACGTCGAGCCGCCGGAGCGCACCTCGAGGTCGGGCAGGCGCTCGGCCACCGCCGCACGCAGGTCGTTCTTCTTGGCACCCGTCGGGTCCCACGCCTTCTTGGCGTCCAGCGGTGCGCGCTGGCCGAGAGCCGAGAACGTGATCTGCGAGCCCCGGTCCTCGAGGATGTCGCCCCACGTCCGGCTCTCCCAGTAGCCCAGGCGCCGGGCCTCCTCCTCGACGGCGGCGAGGGCGCGATCGCGCTGTTCGGCGGTGAGGGAGTGCGCGTAGACGGTGTCGACGCCTTCGGGCGCGATCCGGTAGTACTGCGTCCCGCACGTCGGCAGCAGGTGCATGCGCGCGAGCGTCTCGGGCGAGGTCTCGGGCAGGCGGTCGACGACCTGGGCGGTGAACTGCGCGAGCTGGCCGCCCGAGATGATCGCGACCTCGACGCGCTCGGCGAGCGCGATCAGCAGATCGCCGATGCGCTCGTGGATGGCGCTCTTGGAAGGGGCCAGGGTGTCGTCGAGATCGAACGCCACCAGGCGGATCGCGGTGCTTTCGGTCACGGTGTCCTCGCTGGTCGGCGCGTTCGGCGGCGATCTGCGAGAGGCTCCGCCTTCCGGCGGAGCCTCTCTGTGGTCGGGGTGACAGGATTTGAACCTGCGGCCTCTTCGTCCCGAACGAAGCGCGCTACCAAGCTGCGCCACACCCCGGTGGCAACCAGAAAAGTCTACCTGATCGCCGGCGGTGCACCGAATCGAGCGCCGAATCGAGCGCCGGATCGAGCGCCGCCTCGGGTGCCGGAGCCGGGCTGCGGGGTCATGCCGGCAGCAGCGTGATCAAGGACGCCTCGGGGCGGCACGCGAACCGCACGGGCGCGTAGATCGAGTGGCCGAGACCGGCGCTGACGTTGAGCACCGCCGTGCGCCCGTCGTGGGTCCACGCGCTCAGCCCCCGGGCCTGGTCGAGCGGGATGTCGCAGTTGGCCACGAGCGCCGAGCGCGACCCCGGGATGCGCACCTGACCGCCGTGGGTGTGACCGGCGAAGATCACGTCCGCGCCGAGATCGGTGAACTCGTCGAGCACGAACCGGTACGGAGCGTGTGTGACCCCGAACGTCAGTGCCGCCGTGCTCGCCGACCGCATCGCCGCCACGGGACCGGGGAGGTCCTCCAGGCGGTCCCAGCCTCGATGAGCGTCGCTGATGCCGAACAGGTCGAACCGCTGACCGCCGGCCGCCAGCGACCCTACCGTGTTGTTCAGCGGCAGCCAGCCGAGCTCGTCCCCGAGGTAGGAGTCGAGGGCGCCGGTGTCGAGGGGTTCGGACGAATGGACGGGCTTCGACGGTCCCGCGAAGTACATGAACGGGTTCCGCGGTGACGGCGAAGCGTGGTCGTTCGATCCGTGCACGAACGCGCCCGGAATGCCGCGCAGCGGCGCGAGCGCTTCACGCAGGCTCTCCAGCCCGCGCTCGTGCCCGAGGTTGTCGCCGGTGTTGATCACGAGGTCCGGCTGCAGCCCGGCCAGGCCCGCGATCCACCGCTGCTTGCGGTGCTGCCACGGCGCCATGTGTGCGTCCGAGATGTGCAGCACCCTCACCGGCTCGCTGCCGGCCGGCAGCACCCGCAGTGCGTGATGGCGGACCGTGAACAGATAGCGCTCGATCGCGACGCCCCAGATCGCCGCTCCCGCGCCGAGCGCCCCCACCGTGCCGAGCACGGTGAGGGCGCTGCGCGCTGCGCGCGTGGGCATCAGCCGTTGCCGCCGCCGCCGCCGCTGTTGCCGGGGCCGCCGACGCTGCCGCCGTCACCGGTGCCGCCGTCGCCGCCGCCGCAGCTGACGAGCGCGTAGTCGACGGTGATCTGCGTGTTCTGGTTGACCACGCTGCCGGCCCCCGGACTCGTGCTGGTCACACTGCCCTGGTTGTTGGCGTTCGGGTCCTCGACGCAGGATCCCTGCTGCACGTTGCCGAAGCCGGCTCTGCGCAGCTGGTTCATGGCGCGGTCGAGGCGCTCGCCCACGACGTCGGGCACCTCGACGCCCTGGCCGTTGGAGGGACGGATCGTCACGACGGTTCCGCCCGCGACACGGCCCGGCCCGGGATTCTGCGAGGCGACGACGCCCTCACGCTCCGACGAGTCGACCGGATCGCCGACCGTCACCGAGAAGCCCGCGCGCTGCAGGATGTCGGTGGCATCCTCGATGCTGCGGCCGACGACGTTCGGCAGGTCGGTGAGGACCTGGCGCGTCAGCTGGCTGTCGGGGCTCGGGAACGCGTCACCGCCCCAGATCTGGTTGGCCTTGCCCTGGACCTCGCGACCGATGGAGTAGCGCAGATCCGACAGGCGCAGTCCCGCGTCCGTCCACGTCTGGAACAGGTCGATGTTCTCGCTGGGGTTGCCGACCCACGTCGCCGTGGCGATCTTGGTGCTGGCCTCCATGAGCCACGTCTGCTTCGACTCGTGCGTTCCCGTCTTGCCGATCACGGGCACGCCGTCATAGGGGTTGCCCGCCGCGCCGGTGCCGCCGTTCATGACGCCCTGCAGCGCGTACGCGGCGGTCGCCGCGACGGCGGGGTCGAGCACCTGCGTGCAGTCGCGCTCGGGAAGCGTCCACTCGTTGCCCTCCGAGTCGGTGACCCGCTCGATCGCGCGCGGCTCGCAGTAGATGCCGTTGTTGGCGACGGTGGCGTAGGCCGCGGCCATCGACACGGGCGAGACGCTGTTGGTTCCGATGATCGACGAGAGGGTCCTCATGTCGACCTCGTCGCCGTTGCCCTGCGTGACGCCCATCTTCGTGGCGACCTTCTTGATGTCGCACAGGTCGAGCTGCTCCGCCATCGCGAAGTAGCCGGTGTTCAGCGAGTCGCGCGTGAACTGCATGGGCGTGCCGACGTAGCCGGGCGCGCGGGCGAAGTTGTTGATGAGGTCGCCGCCGAAGTTGACCCAGTCACCGTCGCACGAGTTGGGGATCCGCTCGAAGACGTGCAGTCGTCCGTTGAGCACCTCGTTGACCGAGTGCCCCTTCTCGAGCCAGTCGATGAGGGTGAACAGCTTGAACGTCGACCCGGCCTCGAAGCCGATGGACTGTCCGAAGTCCGCGTCGCCGGCGTACACGATCGACGAGGCGCCCGCATCGCCGGACGCGGTCTCGTCGAACTTCGTGTTCTGCGTGATCGACACGATCCGGCCGGTCTCGGCCTCGACGCTGACGCTCGCGGCGCCGAACGGGGTGTCGCCGATCGAAGCGGGGGCGTAGTTGGACACCGTCGCCTGCGCGGACTTCTGCAGCTCCCAGTTCAGCGTCGTGTAGACGTTGAGGCCGCCGCGGCGCAGCGCCTCGGTGCGCTCGTCGGGCGTCGCGCCGAAGGCGTCGTCGCGCTCGATGACGTAGCGCACGTACTGGCAGAAGTACTCGGCGCCGCCGGCCTCGGCGCAGCCGGTCTTGGGCTGCGTGATCTTCGGCTCGATCGGGGCCTCGTAGACCTCGTCGAACTGCTCCTGGGTGATCTTGCCGTCGTCGAGCATGCGACCCAGCACGTACTGCTGACGCTGCTTGGTGAGGGCGTAGCCGTCCTCGGCGCCGTTGACGGGGTTGCCCTCGGAATCCGTGATCGAGCCGCCGGTACGGTCGATGCGGTATGTGTTCGGGTTCTGGACGATGCCGGCCAGCGTGGCCGCCTGGGCGACGTTCAGATCGGCGGCCGAGACGCCGAAGTAATACTGCGCGGCCGCGTCGATGCCGTAGGTCGTGCCGCCGAAGTTGGCGATGTTGAGGTACCCGAGCAGGATCTCGTCCTTGGAGTACTTCTGCTCGAGGGCGATCGCGTAGCGCATCTCCTGGAGCTTGCGCTGGATGCCGTCGCTGCCGTCCGAGCGCGTCGCCTCGAACCAGCAGTTGTAGCGCTCCTCGTCGGACTCCGCCGTGGCCTCGCAGCGCTGGACGAGGATGTTCTTGACGTACTGCTGGCTGATCGAGGATCCACCCTGGGTCTCGCCGCCGCCGCGCAGGTTGCTCAGCACCGCGCGGGTCGTGCCGATGAGGTCGACGCCGCCGTGCTCGTAGTAGCGCGGGTCCTCACTGGAGAGGATCGCGTCGTACATCACCGGCGTGATCTCGTCGAACTCCACCGGCGAGCGGTTCTGGTCGTAGAACTGGGTGAGCTCCTGCCACTCGCCGTCCTCGTCCTTGGCGTAGATGGTGGTGGGGAGCATCAGCTTGTCGATGTCGAGCACGCTCGGGAGGTTGTCGAACATCGTGATGGCGCTCGACGCGGCGGCGCCGGAGACGGCGATCGCGGGCGTGACGGTGGCGCTGATGAGCACACCGGCGACGGCGCTGAGGCCAACGAGGCCGGCGAGACCGCCGAGCACACCGCTGGCCGTGCGTTTCGTATCGGGCATAGGCTTGATCGTAGGGGACAACCCTGGGGGAACCCCCGACGGCGGCCTGCCGCGGACGGGCATTCCCAGCGTCTTCCCACCCCTTCCCGCCCTACTTCCGAGGAGCCTCGATGACGACGTGGGAGTACCTCACCACGCCCCTTCTGATCCACAACACCGCCGCGATCCTCAACAACTGGGGCAAGCAGGGCTGGGAGCTCGTGCAGGTCGTGCCCGGCCCCGAAGGCGGGCTCGTCGCGTACTTCAAGCGCCCCATGGGCGGCGGTGCCGCCAACGCCGGGCTCGGCGCCGCGGCCGAGGCCGCCAAGCAGTTCGAGGGGGAGGGGGCATGACCGTCTCCGCTCGACTGGCAGAGCTCGGCATCGACCTGCCCGACGTGGTTCCGCCCGTCGCGGCCTACATCCCGGCCAAGGTCCACGGCGACCTCGTCTACACGTCGGGCCAGCTGCCCATGGTCTCCGGCGCGCTGCCTGCCACCGGCAAGGTCGGCGACGGGCACGGTCTCGTGCCGGCGTCCGACGCCAAGGACTACGCGCGCCGGTGCGCGCTCAACGCCCTCGCGGCCGCGGCGGCCGTCGTCGGCGGCGTCGACCGCATCGCCGGCGTCGTGAAGGTCGTGGGCTTCGTGTCGTCGGTGCCGGAGTTCACCGGGCAGCCCGGCGTCATCAACGGCGCCAGCGAAGTGCTCGGAGAGATCTTCGGCGACGCCGGGCGCCACGCGCGCTCCGCCGTCGGCGTCCCGGTGCTGCCGCTGGACAGCCCCGTCGAGGTCGAGGTCGTCTTCAGCCTGGCCTGAGCCTCTCGCACGCCTGAGCCTCTCGCACGCCTGAGCCTCTCGCACGCCTGAGGGGCGGATGCCGCCGCCCGCAGCATCCGCCCCTCAGGCATCTGTGTCCCACTTCTTGCCGCCCGACCGCGCTCCGCGCGACCAGAATCGGGACACGCCGACCCATGTGCGCGCCGCACCTTCGGTGCCTGTGCGTGCGTGTCCCACTTCTTGCCGCTCGACGTCGGTCGAGGCGACAGAAAGTGGGACATGAAGCGGATGCGGGCTACTTCACCTGAGCCGAGATGACGCTCATGACCGCCGTGTCGGCGAGCGTCGTGGTGTCGCCGACCTCGCGGCCCTCGGCGACGTCGCGCAGCAGGCGGCGCATGATCTTGCCTGAGCGGGTCTTGGGCAGTTCGCTGACGATGTAGATGTCGCGGGGCCGCGCGATCGGGCCGATCTGCTCGCCGACCCACGAGCGCAGCTGCGCCGCGAGACCTTCGGCGGTGTGCGCCTTGAGGAAGCTCTCCTTCAGGATCACGAACGCGACGACCGCCTGACCCGTGGTCTCGTCGGATGCGCCGACCACGGCAGCCTCGGCCGTGGCCTCGTGGGCGACGAGCGACGACTCGATCTCGGCGGTCGAGAGGCGATGGCCCGAGACGTTCATGACGTCGTCGACGCGACCCATGAGCCACACGTCGCCGTCCTCGTCCAGGCGCGCGCCGTCGCCGGCGAAGTAGAAGCCCTTGTGGGCGAACTTGTCCCAGTAGGTCTCGACGAACCGCTCGGGGTCGCCCCAGATGCCGCGCAGCATGCTGGGCCACGGCTCGGTGATCACCAGCAGCCCCCCGTTGCCGGTGCCGACGTGGACGCCGGCCTCGTCGACGACGTCGACCGAGATGCCGGGCACGGCGACCTGGGCGGCACCCGGCTTGGTGACCGTGACGCCAGGCAGGGCCGAGATCATGATGGCGCCGGTCTCGGTCTGCCACCACGTGTCGACGATCGGCGCGCGGTCCTCGCCGATGACGTCGCGGTACCAGACCCACGCCTCGGGGTTGATGGGCTCGCCCACCGAGCCGAGCACACGCACGCTCGTCAGGTCGAAGGACTGCGGGATCTGGCGGCCCAGCTTCATGAACGAGCGGATGGCGGTCGGCGCGGTGTAGAAGACGCTCACGCCGTACTTCTCGATGATCTCCCACCAGCGCCCCGGGTGCGGCGTGTCGGGGGTGCCCTCGTAGAGCACCTGCGTCGCGCCGTTGGCGAGCGGGCCGTACGTGACGTAGGAGTGCCCTGTGATCCAGCCGATGTCGGCGGTGCACCAGTAGACGTCGGATTCGGGGTGGATGTCGTGCACGACCCGGTTGGTGAAGGTCGCCTGCGTGAGGTAGCCGCCCGAGGTGTGCAGAATGCCCTTGGGCTTCCCGGTCGTGCCCGACGTGTAGAGGATGAACAGCGGGTTCTCGGCGGGGAACGGCTGGGCTTCGTGGTCGGCCGACGCGGCGGGCACGACGTCGTGCCACCACAGGTCGCGGCCCTCGGTCCAGGCCACCTCGTTCTCGCCGCGCTTGACGACGATGACGTGCTCGACGGTCTCCTGCGCGCCGGAGCCGCGATCGGCGAGGGCCTGATCGACGGCCGGCTTGAGCGGCGACACCTTGCCCTTGCGCCAGCCGCCGTCGGCGGTGATCACCAGGCGCGCGCCGGCGTCGTCGATGCGCGCGCGCAGCGAGTCGGCCGAGAAGCCGCCGAACACGACCGAGTGGATGGCGCCGACGCGGGCGACGGCGAGCATGGCGGCGACGGCTTCGGGGATCATCGGCATGTAGATCGCGACGCGGTCGCCGTGGCCGATCCCGAGGCCCTCGAGGACGTTCGCGAGGCGCTTGACCTCGTCGGTCAGCTCGGCGTAGGTGACGCGGCGCTCGTCGCCGGGCTCGCCCTCCCACAGCAGCGCGACGCGGTCGCCGTTGCCGGCTTCGACGTGGCGGTCGAGGCAGTTGTACGACACGTTGAGCTCGCCGTCGGCGAACCACTGCGCGAACGGCGGGTTCGACCAGTCGAGGACCTCGGTGAACGGCGTGTGCCAGTGCAGCAGCTCACGGGCCTGTTCGGCCCAGAAGCCCTCACGGTCGACCTTCGCCCGGTCGTAGAGGTCTCCATCGGCGACGGCCTGCGCCACGAATTCCCTGCTGGGGGCGAAGTGCCGGGTCTCATTGAGAAGGTGGTCGATCTGGCTGCTCATGCGGCGCGCTCCTTTGCGTGCAGACGGGGAAGCCGACGTTCGGCGAGTCTGAGATGCGAGGGTACCGATCCGCCTGCGGACGCACTACCTCCGATAGTGGGGGGGTCCACGCGAACCCGAACAACCGATATATCAGTTCGGCAAGCGCTCTTCTGTTTGTCCTCCCGCGCGGTTCTCGCCTATGCTCGTGAGCGGCCGAACATCTGATTCTGGCATTGCGGCACCCGAGTCACCCCCCGAAGTGCGGTGCCGCGCGTGGCGGCATCCCATTCCCCCCATGGGATGCCGCCCCTTACTTTTTCTGGACGGGTTCCAAGAATCGCGCGGAGCGGCCGTCTCGGCACTCTTCTCCTCCCCAGGTCCCCGGCACAGGCGCACCGTCCACGGGTGCTGGGGCACCGGCCCGGTGGGCGAGCGAAGGCACCTACCTTCGGGGGCATGTCCGAGCCCTTCGTCGTCCGGCCTCGCGCCTCGTCGCTCTCCACCGCCGGCTCCCTCGCGACCCCTGCACGGTGGGCGGTGACTGCGCCCGAGCCCGAGCCCGAGCCGCTCGACGAGGTCGTCGCCGAGGCGCCCGCGCCCCGCCCGGCCGCGCTCGAGCGGTTCGGATCGCTGCTGGACGACCCCGATGTCTCGGACGTGTTCGTCAACGGCTCACAGGGCCTGTTCGCCGATCGGGGACGCGGCGCCGAGCCGGTGCCCGGCTGGAGCGCCGGCGAGGAGGAGGTGCGCGAGCTCGCGGTGGCGCTCATCGGTCTCGGCGGGCGTCACATCGACGACGCCTCGCCCGCCGTCGACGTGCGCTCGACGGCGGGCTGCGCGTGCACGCGGTGCTCCCGCCGGTCGCCGTCGACGGCACGGCGATCTCGATCCGGGTCCCGCGACGGGATCAGCCGACCCTCGTCGAGCTCGAGCAGCGGGGGATGTTTCCGGCCGCCGCGCGCCGGAGCCTGGAGGCGATGGTGGCACGCCGCGACAACGTCCTGGTCACCGGCCCGGCCGGCGCGGGGAAGACGACGCTGCTGGCGGCCCTCCTGTCCGCGGCCGACGAACGCGAGCGCATCGTCACCGTCGAGGATGTCGCCGAGCTCCGCCTCAGGCATCCGCACCACATCCGCCTCGAGGCGCGCCAGCCCAACCTCGAGGGTGCGGGCGCCGTCGGGCTGTCGCGTCTCGTGCGCGAGGCGCTGCGCATGCGCCCCGACCGCCTCGTGGTCGGGGAGTGCCGCGGCGCGGAGATCCGCGACCTCCTCGCCGCGCTCAACACGGGTCACGACGGCGGGGCGGGAACCCTCCACGCCAACGGCCTGGCCGACGTCCCCGCCCGGCTCGAGAATCTGGGCGCGCTCGCCGGTCTCGACGACCGCGCGGTCGCGCGCCAGGCCGCGAGCGCCATCGATCTCGTGGTCCACGTCGGCAGGCGCCACGACGGCGCTCGGAGCCTCGTGGGCGTCGGTAGACCCGCTGTGTCCGCAGACGGGCGACTCACGATCGAGGAGGTGCCGTGCGCCGTCTGATCCGCCGGTCCGCGCGGACGGGCGACGACGCCTCCGTCGCGGCCGACACCCTGCTTCGGCTGGCGGTTCTGCTCCAGGCGGGCATCGCCCCTGGCCGGGCCTGGGATCGGCTCGCCGAGCTCGGCGACCCGATCGCCGAGCGCGTGCTCACGGGCGTCGCGGACGGCCTCGCGACGGCCGATGCGATCGAGCGCGCCGGACGCGCCCCGGACGAGACGCGCACGCCCCCCGAAGCGGGTGCGCACTCCGGCGCGGTGTGGCGCGAGGTGGCCGGGGCATGGCGTGTCGCCACCACGGTCGGGGCGCCGCTGGCCGACAGCCTCCGGGCGATCGCCGCGGCGCTGCGCGACACGCAGGAGGCGCGGGACGAGGTGCGTGTCGCGCTCGCCGAGCCGGCCGCGACGGCACGGCTCATGACGTGGCTGCCGCTGGTCGGCGTCGCGCTCGGGATGGCGCTCGGCTTCGACACGTTCGGCGTGCTCGTCGCGACCCCGGCGGGGACGGTCTGCGTGGTCGTGGGCGCCGTCCTGATGCTCGTCGCCCGATGGTGGACCGCCCGGCTCGTGGCGCGCGCCCGTGCGGCTGCGGCCGTGCCGGGACTCGGCTCCGAGGTGCTGGCGATCGCCCTGAGCGCCGGCGCCTCGGTCGAGCGTGCACGTTCGCTGACTTCGCGATGGCTCGGCGCGGAGCCGTCCGAGGTCGCCCGAGACCTGCTCGGCCTGTCGCAGCGCGCGGGCGTGCCGGCCGTCGAGCTGCTGCGCGCGGCCGCATCGCTCGAACGCCATCGCGCCCGCGTCGAGGCGCGCCTGAGGGCCGCGCGCCTCGCGACCGGGCTGCTCCTCCCGCTGGGCGTGTGCACGCTGCCGGCCTTCCTGCTGCTCGGCGTCGCACCGATGCTGCTGAGCGTCATGGGCGCGGTCGGGCCATCGCCGCCGCTCATGGGCGCGTCCGTGCCGTGACTGTCCCTTCCACCCAGCGCCCGCCCGAAACACCGACCGAGAACACCGAACCCCGAGAGAACCCAGAGAACGGAGCAGTCATGACCATTCCCCGCCTCACTCGGCGTCGCGCCGCACGCCTGTTCGGCGACGACGCCGGTGCCGCCACCGCCGAGTACGCCATCGCCACGATGGCCGCTGTTGCGTTCGCCGGGCTCCTCGTGGTCATCATGCGCAGCGACGAAGTGCGCGGCATCCTCACCGACCTGGTGCGACGTGCGCTCACGGTCGAGTAGACCCGCCGGCCGCGACTCCGACGTCGGCGCCGTCGTGGCCGAGTTCGCGATCGCGCTGCCCGCCATCGCCCTGGTGCTGGCGTTCGGCATCGGGGGACTGGTGACGGGTGCGCGCCAGGTGGTGCTTCAGGACGCCGCCGCGGACGCCGCGCGCCTCGCCGCGCGCGGCGAGACCGGCGAACGGGTGGAGCAGACGGTCCACCGGGCCGTGCCTGACGCGCGGATCGTGTCCGATCGGCGGGGTGAGCTCATCTGCATCACGGTGATCGCTCCCGCCGCGCCCGCCGTGCTCGGACCCCTCAGCGCCACGGGGTGCGGGATCGGCGAGGTCCGCTGATGGCCGGCGCCGCGTCCTCGCTCGCGGTGGCGGCCGCCGTGGGGGCATGCGCCGTGGCGCTGGTCGCCGTCGCTGCGGCCGCCGGCCACGGTCAGCGGGTCGCGGCGGCGGCCGACGCCGCGGCCCTCGCGGCCGCCGACGCCGCGTCGGGTGCGATCACCGGGTACCCGTGCGAACGGGCGACGCAGGTCGCGCGTGCGCTGGGTGCCGATGTGCTCGAATGCGACCTCGCGGGTCTCGTGGCGACGATCGCGGTCTCGGGCGGATCCGGGGCGATGCGGGTCGTGGCCACCTCGCGCGCCGGCCCGCCGCCGTGACGGGCGGCGCGTCCGCACCCGTCGCCGAGCGGCCGGCGGAGGCCTTTCGGCGCACGTGGGCGAGGCGTAACGTGCGCACCGGAGGGCCGACCCGCGGCCCGATCGAGGAGGTCTCATGAAGCGCATGATCGTCGGCAGCGTCGCCGCGCTCGTGCTCGTGTTCGCCGGCGCAGGAGCCGCGAACGCGGGAGAGGTCAACGGAAAGGGGGACCCGATCCCCGCCCCCGACAAGGCGCATTCCGAGTGCGTCTACTCGGGACTCGACACGCTGGATTCCATCGAGATGAATCCGCCGCAGTTCGACGACGACGCCCTCGCGATGGTGGGCAACCAGTCGCCGGGCGGGAAGGACCGCTACCACGGGGTGCAGAGCTACGGCATCTTCGTCAAGGCCGGCCTGAAGGACGTCATCCCGATGTCTCCCGGCACGAGCTGCCGAGGCCACTGACACCAGGAGGGAGGCCGAGCGGGCAGGGGTCCGCGCAGGCGGGCGATGCGGCTCGCGGCGCGGGCCCCTTCCCGCTCTTCGCTCGGCTTCCTCACAGCGCCGGTTCTTGACACGGTGTGTATGGTGTGCATCGAAGAAAGGACGCCACTCTTGGCAGAAGGCAAGAAGCTCGTCATCGTCGAGTCTCCGACGAAGATGAAGTCGATCCAGGGCTATCTCGGCGATGACTACGAGGTGCTCAGCTCCGTCGGGCACATCCGCGATCTGGCCGACAAGAAGGACATCCCGGCCGAGAAGAAGCAGGCCTACGGCAAGTACTCGATCGACGTCGACAACGGATTCGATCCCTATTACGTCCCCAGCGAGCGCGGCAAGAAGACCGTCGCCGAACTCAAGCGCGCGCTCAAGGAGGCCGACGAGCTCATCCTCGCCACGGATGAAGACCGCGAAGGCGAGGCCATCGCGTGGCACCTGCTCGAGACCCTGAAGCCCAAGGTCCCCGTCAAGCGCATGGTCTTCCACGAGATCACCAAGGATGCCATCCGCGCCGCTGCGGAGAACACCCGTGAGCTCGACCTCGCGCTCGTCGATGCGCAGGAGACCCGCCGCATCCTCGACCGTCTCTATGGATGGGACGTCAGCCCCGTCCTCTGGTTCAAGGTCCAGCAGGGCACGTCGGCCGGCCGCGTGCAGTCCGCAGCGACGCGACTCGTGGTCGACCGCGAGCGGGAGCGCATGGCGTTCGTGTCGGCGTCCTATTGGGACATCGAGACCATCGCGGCCCGCGGCACCGACGCGTTCGGGGCGCGCCTGGCGCGCCTGGACGGCGCGGCGCTCGCGCGGGGCACCGACTTCGACGACCGCGGCCAGCTGAAGAAGGCCGTCGTCGTCCTCGACGAGGACGCGGTGCGCTCGCTCGCCAGCGCGATCGAGGCCGTCGGCGAGGCATCCGTCACGGCGCTGGAGTCCAAGCCCGGCACGCGCAGCCCGAAGGCCCCCTTCACCACGTCCACCCTCCAGCAGGAGGCCGGTCGCAAGCTCTCGATGAGCGCCAAGCACGCCATGGGCGTCGCACAGCGGCTGTACGAGAAGGGGTACATCACCTACATGCGCACCGACTCGACGTCGCTCAGCGCGCAGGCCGTGCAGGCGGCCCGAGCGCAGGCGGTCGAGATGTACGGGGACAAGGCGGTGCCGCCGAACCCGCGCAGCTACCGCAGCAAGTCCAAGAACGCGCAGGAGGCCCACGAGGCGATCCGGCCTTCGGGCGACGTCTTCCGCAAGCCGTCCGAGGTCGCCTCCGACCTCGATCGCGACGAGCAGCGGCTGTACGACCTCATCTGGAAGCGCACCATGGCCAGCCAGATGTCGGACGCCAAGTACGAGACGACCACCGTCACCCTCGCCGTCGACGCCGACGGGCGCGCCGCCGAGTTCACGGCATCCGGCACCGTCTACACGTTCAAGGGCTTCCTCGAGGCCTATGAAGAGGGAAGCGACGAGAAGCGCTCGGATGCCGACAAGGCCGACGACCAGCAGCTGCCCGCCCTGTCCGTCGGCGACACGCTGCGGCTGAAGGAGGTCGAGCCGAAGGGCCACGCCACCTCTCCCAAGCCCCGCTACACCGAGGCGAGCCTCGTCAAGGCGCTCGAGGAGAAGGGCATCGGCCGCCCGTCGACGTTCGCGAGCATCATCGACGTGATCCTCAACCGCGGGTACGTCAGCAAGCGCGGTCAGGCGCTGATCCCGTCATGGCTGGCCTTCAGCGTGACCCGACTGCTCGAGCAGCACTTCTCGGATCTCGTCGACTACGACTTCACCGCGGCCCTCGAGGACGACCTCGACGCCATCGCGCGCGGCGAGCAGAAGCGCGTGGAATGGCTCAACGAGTTCTATTTCGGCTCGGACGCCCACGTGGGACTGCGCAACATCGTCGACAACCTCGGCGACATCGACGCACGCGAGATCAACGCGACGCGTATCGGCGACATCGCCACGCTGCGGTTCGGCAAGTACGGCCCCTACCTCGAGGTGCCCAACGCCGAGAACCCCGAGGGGGACCCGCGACGCGTCAACATCCCCGAGGAGCTCGCCCCCGACGAGCTGACGATCGCCAAGGCGCAGGAGCTCATCGACGCCCCTGTCGCCGGTGACCGCGTGCTGGGGGAGAACCCCGCCAACGGCAAGATCATCGTCGTCAAGGACGGCCGCTACGGCCCGTACGTGCAGGAGACCGACCCGGTCGACCCGGATGCCGTCGACGCCGCGACCGGCGAGGTCGCCGAGGCCGCCCCCGCGCCCAAGAAGCGCGGCGCCAAGAAGGACGCGGCGCCCAAGCCCCGCACGGCGTCGCTGTTCAAGTCGATGTCGGTCGACACGATCGACCTCGAGACGGCCCTGAAGCTGCTCGACCTGCCGCGCATCGTCGGCGCCGACCCCGAGTCGGGCGAGGAGATCACCGCGCAGAACGGCCGCTACGGGCCGTACCTGAAGAAGGGGACCGAGTCCCGCTCGCTGGACGGCGAGCAGCAGATCTTCGACATCACGCTCGAGCAGGCGCTGGCGATCTACGCGCAGCCGAAGTACGGCGCACGCCGCGCCTCGAGCGCGCTGAAGGAGTTCGACGCCGACCCCACCAGCGGCAAGCCGATCAAGCTGCGCGACGGCCGGTTCGGTCCGTACGTCACCGACGGCGAGATCAACGCGACGGTGCCACGCGGTGAGGACGCCATGGAGATCACCTTCGAACGGGCCGTGCAGCTGCTCGCAGACAAGCGCGCGAAGGGCCCCGCGCCCAAGCGCACGGCGCGCAAGACGACGACCCGCAAGACCGCGGCGAAGAAGTGACGGCCGGCCGCCGGCATCCGCATCCCGGGCTCTTCGTCACGTTCGAAGGCGGCGACGGCGCGGGCAAGACCACGCAGTCGGCGATGCTCGAGACATGGCTCACCGGCGCCGGCAGCACCGTCGTGCGCACGCGCGAGCCCGGCGGAACAGAGGTCGGACTGCTCATCCGCGACATCGTGCTGCACCACCGCGGCGAGGTCGCGCCGCGCGCCGAGGCCCTGCTGTACGCCGCCGATCGCGCCCACCACATCGCCACGGTCGTGCGTCCGGCCCTCGAACGAGGCGACGTCGTCATCCAGGACCGCTATTTCGATTCGTCGGTCGCCTACCAGGGCGCGGGGCGCGTGCTGGGGCGCGACGAGGTGCGCGACCTGTCGCTGTGGGCGACCGAGGGGCTGCTGCCCGACCTGACCGTCCTGCTCGATCTCGCCCCCGAGGTCGCCCGGGCGCGGCTCGATGCCGACGACAAGCCGTTCGACCGCCTCGAGGCCGAGAAGGCTGCGTTCCACGCGCGGGTGCGCGCCGAGTTTCTCGAACTGGCGGCGGCGGAACCCGATCGGTTCCTCGTGCTCGACGCGCTGGAGCAGCCCGAGGCGCTCGCCGCCGTCGTGCGCGAGCGGGTCTCGGCGCTCCTGACCGCGGCCGGCGGTGTCGGCCGCGCCGGTTAGGCTGGGCCCCATGGGTTCCGAGGCCGACGCGTCCGTGACGGCGCCGGCGTTGCGCGACCTCCCGTGGACGGACGTATGGGGTCAGGACGCAGCGGTACGGACGCTCCAGGCGGCGGCGGCGCACCCCGCCAACATGACCCACGCGTGGCTCATCACGGGCCCGCCCGGATCGGGACGGTCCAACCTCGCCTACGCGTTCGCGGCGGCGCTCATCGCCGAGCCGGGCGACGAGGCGGCGATGCGCCAGGTGCTCGCGCGCACCCACCCCGACCTGACGTCGCTGCGCACGGAGCAGGTGATCATCCGCATCGACGAGGCCCGGCGCCTGGTCGAGCGCGCCTACTTCGCCCCGTCGATCGGGCGGCACCGCGTCATCGTCGTCGAGGACGCCGACCGCATGGCCGAGCGCACCTCGAACGTCCTGCTCAAGGCCCTCGAAGAGCCGCCCGAGCACACCGTCTGGGTGCTGTGCGCACCGAGCGACGCCGATCTGCTCCCCACGATCCGCTCGCGCGTGCGCACGCTGAGGCTGGGCGAGCCCGAGGTCGCCGATGTCGCGCGGCTCATCGCCGAGCGCACCGGTGTCCCGCAGGCCGTCGCCGAGCAGTCCGCGCGGCTGGCCCAGCGTCACATCGGCATGGCGCAGCGGCTGGCGACGGATGCCGATTCGCGAACCCGCAGAGACGAGACGCTGCGCGCCGTGCTCGGCGTGCGCAGTGTCACCGACGCCGTCGAGACGGCCGGCCACATCGTGCAGGCCGCCACCGACGACGCCAAGGCCCTCACGGCCGAGCGCGACGAGGCCGAGCGCACGCAGCTGCGCCGCACGCTCGGCATCGCCGACGGCGCCGCGCTCCCGCCTGCCGTGCGGTCGCAGCTGAGCGCGCTCGAGGACGAGCAGAAGCGCCGTGCGACGCGGAGCCTCCGCGACGGCATCGACCGGGTCCTCACCGACCTGCAGTCGCTGTACCGCGATGTGCTCATGCTGCAGTTCGGCCGCGACGACGCGCTCATCAATCGCGAGCTCGAGCCGCAGCTGCGCCGGCTCGCCGAGACATGGTCGCCGCAGCGCACCCTGGTCGTCGTCGACCGCATCGCCGAGACCCGACGCAATCTCGAACAGAACGTCGCCCCCACCCTCGCCATCGAGAGCATGCTCGTCACCGTTGCGAGCGGAAGGACTCCGTGAACGCCGCCCCGCCCCGCCGCGCCCGTCGCGTGCTCGCCGTCATCGCCGGACTCGTCGCGGCCTCCGTCTCGCTCAGCGGCTGCCTGTACGCGATGATCCCCGAGGAGAGGCCGCGGTCCACCGCGAGCCCCGCGCCCGACGCCTCGGGCGTCGCCGCCGAGCTGCAGCCCTTCTACACCCAGACGCTCACCTGGAGCGACTGCGGGGTCGGCATGGACTGCACCGTGGTGACGGCTCCGCTGGACTGGAACAACGCGTCCGAGGGCGAGATCGACCTCGCTGTGATCCGAAGCCGTGCCGAGAGCGGCGAGCCCCGTGGGTCCCTGCTGACCAACCCCGGCGGCCCGGGGGCGAGCGGCGTGGACTACGTGCGCGACTCTCTGTCGTACGTCGTCACGCCGCGCCTGCGCGCGAGCTACGACATCATCGGGTTCGACCCGCGCGGCGTGGGTTCGTCGACGGCGGTCCGCTGCTTCGACGCGGCCGACATGGACGCGTACCTGTTCGACATCCCGGCCGACCCGCGCGGCAGCGACGGCTGGACGGCCGAGCTCGAGGACCGCAACGCCGCCCTCGCGGCGGCGTGCGAGGCCGGCAGCGACGGCATCCTGCCCTACATCTCCACCGAGCAGTCGGCGCGCGACATGGATCTGCTGCGCGCCGTGCTCGGCGACGAGAAGCTGAATTACCTCGGGTACTCGTACGGCACGTTCCTCGGTGCCACCTACGCGCAGCTGTATCCCGAGCGAGTCGGGCACCTCGTGCTGGACGGCGCGATCGACCCGTCCGTGCCGTCGACCGATGTCGGCGCGACCCAGATGGCCGGGTTCGAGAAGGCGCTGCGGGCGTTCATGGCCGACTGCCTGGCCGGCAGCGACTGCGCCTTCCGCGGAACGGTCGACGACGCGATGGCCGATCTCGGCGCTCTGCTGGCGAGCGTCGACCGCGACCCGATCCCGAACGCCGACGGACGGATGCTGGGAGCCGACTCGCTGATCACCGGGATCCTGGCCGCCCTCTACTCGCAGGACAGCTGGCCGTTCCTGTCCCAGGCGCTCACGGGCGTGCTGCAGGGTGATGCCTCACTGGCGTTCGCGCTCGTCGACTTCTACTACAACCGCCAGGGCGGGGTGTACGTCGACAACTCGACCGAGGCGTTCTTCG
This sequence comes from Microbacter sp. GSS18, assembly GCA_029319145.1. Lineage (NCBI taxonomy): Bacteria > Pseudomonadati > Bacteroidota > Bacteroidia > Bacteroidales > Porphyromonadaceae > Microbacter > Microbacter sp. GSS18. Next base: position 295,712 of record CP119753.1, read on the forward strand.
CCTACAACTGCGTCGACTATCCGCCCGGCACCGCCGAGGAGGAGGAGGCCGCCGAGGCGCGCGTCGAGGCCGAGGCTCCGACCATCGCGCCCTACTGGGGCGGACCCGACCTGTGCGACGCGTGGCCCGCGCCGCCCACCGGCACGCGCGGTGAGCTGACCGCCGAGGGGGCCGCACCGATCCTCGTCATCGGCACGACCGGTGACCCGGCGACCCCGTACGAGTGGTCGGCGGCGCTCGCCGACCAGCTGAGCTCCGGCGTGCTGATCACGCGCGTGGGCGAGGGTCACACCGGGTTCAACAAGGGCAACAGCTGCGTCGACGACGCCGTGGAGTCGTACTTCCTCGCCCAGAGCGTCCCCGACGACGGCCTGACGTGCGACTGACGGCGCGCCCGGTCGTCGCCCCGGTTCGCGACACCCGTCGCGACAGGGTAAGATCATTCATCGTGCCTCGCGCAAGAGGCGCCCGCCACCTTAGCTCAGTCGGCAGAGCGATTCACTCGTAATGAATAGGTCAAGGGTTCGATTCCCTTAGGTGGCTCCACCTTCACGGAGCCTGCTCGACCATCGTCAGAGCAGGCGGCACCGCACCGCGACGACGACGGCTTCGATCGTCGTCTGCGTGCCCAGGATCCGCCCGGCGTTCTCGACGCGCCGGCGGACCGTCCGCTCCGAGAGGCCCGCGCGTCTGGCCACCTGTCCGAACGTGAGCCCCGCGGCGAGCAGCGCGAGGATTCTGCGCTCCTCGACGGAAAGCGGATGGGTCGGCGTCTGTGCGGCACGATCGTCGACCCCGCGAGCCGACACTCCGGCCGCCCGACCGAGCGTGCGGCGGTCGTCCTCTGTAGCATCGTCCTGCACCCGACACCCCCTTGTGGTCGGTCTCCACGTCACCGCCGAACAGTGATGAACAGTCGATTGAAACGACTGAATGGATTCAAACCGTGATCCGACCCTACTGACGGGGCGGTGGGACGAAAAGGCCATAGCTTCCTCACAACTTGGATATTCTTCCGAGCATGGCTCCTGCGGCTCCGGTGTCCCGCGAGGCGGGCTTCACCGGCCCGCGACACATCGTCATCCCTCTGGGACCCGTTCGGGCGGCGCTCGATGCGCCGATCACGCGACGTCTCGTCGTGACCGCCTGCGGGCGCTACCCCTCCACGACACGGCATCGGAGCGAGCGGCCGAGAGGCGCCGACGAAGACATCGTGATCATGTGCGCGGACGGCAGAGGCTGGGTCGAGGTCGACGGAGCCAGGCACGACGTCGGCCCTCGTGACGTCCTCGTGCTTCCGCGTCGCGTTCCGCACGCGTACGGCGCGGACGACGACGATCCGTGGACGATCAGCTGGCTCCACCTGGGCGGCGGCGACCTCCGTGAGCACTTCGATGCGTGCGGTGTCAGCGTGAGCCGTCCCGTGGTCCCGATCCGCTCGCTCTCGCTGTGTCTCGCCCTCACCGAGGGCATCATCGACCGGCTCGAGCACGACCGGACCCTCGCGAGTCTGACTGCGACCTCGGGGGCCGTGGTCCACATCCTCGCCACGATCGCATCCGAGAGGCGGCGGGATGCGCGTGACGCACCGGTGCAGCGCATCAAGGAGGCACTGGCCACCGACCTCGGCGACTCCCTGACCCTTCTCGAACTGTCGGCCCGCGTGAACCTCTCGGTCTCGTACCTCAGCGAGCTGTTCAAGACCGAGACGGGGCGATCGCCGATGCAGTACCGGACCTACCTGAGGATGAGACGGGCGCGGGCGCTGCTCGGCGGTACGGACGAGCCGATCGCCGCGATCGCCGCGAAGGTGGGGTATCCCGACCCCGCCCACTTCTCGAAGCGTTTCACGGCCGTGCACGGTCAGAGCCCGCGCGCCTACCGCTTGGACAACACCTGACGACGGGGCACGTCCTCGCACGGACCGTCACACAAGACTGCGGTGCAGCGCCCGAATCGGACGCTGCACCGCAGCGGTGTGAGGTGGGGATCAGTCGAGCGTGCTCGTCACCGAGTAGCTGCCCGAGCCGAGCGTGAACTCGGCGACGCCGTCGGCGTACTCCACGTCCACGTCCGCGTCCACGCCCACGGTCTCGGCCGAGGCGGCGGGCACGCGCACGGTCGCGGTGGTGCCGGCGGGGATGTCGAACTCGTACGAGAACGCGTCGCCGTCAACGCTCCACGCGCTGGAGATGTTGCCGTACGGGCTCAGGTACTCGCCCTCGACCTCGGTGATCTTCCCGGTGGGGTCGAGCTGAGGCTGCAGGAAGAAGTGCTTGAACCCGGGGTTGGCCGTGTCCTTGGCGATGCCGGCCATGTCCTCGTACATCCACTCCACGATCGCGCCGTAGGCGTAGTGGTTGAACGAGTTCATGCTTGCCGGACCGAAGCCGTCCTCGATCGAGTACGAGTTCCAGCGCTCCCAGATCGTGGTCGCGCCGTTCTTGACCGAGTACAGCCACGACGGCATCTCGTCCTGATGCAGGAGCGTGTAGGCGAGGTCGCCGCGACCGACGTCGGTCAGCACCGGGTTGATGATGTTCGCGCCGAGGAAGCCCACGGAGATCGTGTCGGCCGGGTAGTCCGCCCGCGTCGTCTCGATGGTCTGGGTGGCGGTCGGGCCGTGGTTGGCCACGAACTCATCGGTGGCGTTGATGTTGTCGGCCAGCAGCCGGATCATCTGATCGCGCTGCTCGTCGTCCTCGTAGAACCCGAGCTTGAGCGCCCACAGCAGTGCCGTCTGGGTGTCGTCCTCGGGGATCCCGCCGTTGGTCAGCGCGAAGCCGCTGGTGGGGAGCGAGGAGAGGATCCGCACGCCCGCCACGGGATCGTCGACGACGTACTTGTCCAGGAACGCCTGCTTCTGGTTGGCGAACCACTCGTCGTACATCGCCGCCTCGGCGTCGCGCCCCGTGGCCGTGGCCATCTGACTCATCAGCGACGTCGAGTACGCGTAGTAGTAGTCGCTCGTCAGCTGGTTGGTCGTGTGCTGGAACGAGAGCCAGTCGCCGAAGACGGCGCCCTGGCCGGCCCACGTGTCACCGGTCTGCTCGTGGATCCAGTCCAGGTACTTCACCATCGCGTCCCAGCTGTCCTCGACGATCGTGTCGTCGCCGGTCATCTGCCAGACGGTCCAGGGCAGCACGACGCCCGCGTCGGACCAGCCGCTGATGCCCCGCTGCGACAGGAACGAGAACGCCGCACCCGGCGCGACCGCCGTGAACTGCGCGCCGTCCGGGCCGTAGAGCTCGGTGGTGTCGATGAAGCTGTCCATGAAGTGGCTCAGGAACCACGACGAGTCGCCGTTGTAGAGGGCGGTGTTGGCGAAGACCTGCGTGTCGGCCGTCCAGCCCTGGCGCTCGTTGCGCTGCGGGCAGTCGGTCGGGATCCACAGGTAGTTGCCGCGCTGGCCCCACCGGGTGTTCTCGAACAGCTTGTTGATGAACTGGTCGTTGGTCGAGACGCGCCCGGTGTCCTTGATCGCCGACGTGCCGACCTTGCCCTGCACGTCGTGGAGCGTGACCTCGGCACCCTCGGTCATCACGGTGACCTCGACGTACTGGAAGCCGTAGAAGCTCAGGCTGTCCTGGTGCGTCTCTTCGCCATCACCCGAGAGGATGTAGTTCGTGGTCGCCCGCGCGCCGCGCAGGTTCTCGAGGTAGACCGATCCTGCGGGTCCGTCGGCGCCGTCGGAGTCGTCGTTGAGGAACTCGCTGAAGCGCAGTCGGATGGCCGTGCCCTCGTCGCCGCTCACGGTGAACTTCGGCACGCCGACCATGTTCTGACCGAGGTCGTAGACCGCGGTCTCGCCGGAGGCCAGCGTCACCTCGGCGTCCTTGGCCGCGTCACCCGAGACCGAGCGCGACTCGTCGACGACGACCTCGCCGAGACCGTTGGGGCTCGACTCCTCGTTCGTGACGCCGGTGTGCACCGTGAGGGACACGGGCTCGGGCGACACGTCGTCCATGATGCGCGCCGTCTCGCCCGGGTAGGCGGTCAGCGTGGCGTCCGGGAACGTCTCGTCGTACGGGCTCTCGACCGTGCCGGCCCAGTCGGAGTCGTCGAAGTCGGCGTCGTTCCAGCCCGGGATCTCCATGGTCGCGTCGTAGTCCTGGCCGTCGTACACGCCGTCGAAGCGGTACGGGCCGGTGTCGGTGGCACGCCACTCGTCTCCCGCCTCCGTCACGATGGACTCGGTGTTCCCGTTGGCGTACTCCACGAGCAGCTTGGCCTTCAGACCCAGCGGGTTGCCGCTGCGGGAGTAGTAGTTGGCGCCGTTGGAGATGCCGCTGTTGAACCAGCCGTTGCCCAGGACCGCGGCCACGGCGAGCTGCCCGCCGTCCTGCTTGGCGGCCTGGACCATGTCCGTGACGTCGTAGGTCATGTAGTTGACGGTGACGTCGTAGTTCGTCCAGCCCGGGGTCAGCAGCTCGACCGTCTCACCGTCGCCCTGGGGGACCGAGACGCGCTCGCCGTTGATGTAGGCGTCGTAGACGCCGAGCGAGCTGATGTAGAGGCGGGCGTCGGTCACGGCCGGCTTCTCGAGCTCGACCTCCGTGCGCAGCATGGGCTGGCCGGCGGAGTTGGGCTCCTTGCCCTCCATCGAGATCCACTCGGCGCCGTCCCAGTTGGTCTCGCCGTCATCGCTGAGCAGAGCGGTCTCGAACGACGCGACCTCGGAACCGGGACGGATGAGGCGGCCGTCGGCGTCCCACACCTCGACCTTCCAGAAGTACTCCGTCGAGGGCTCCAGCGCGTCGCCGTCGTACGAGACGGCGATCTGCCGGTCGGACATGACCTTGCCGCTGTCCCAGACCACACCCCGGCCGCTGCTGAGGCCCGCCTCGCTCGTGGCCACGATGATCTGGTAGGCGGTCTGACCCTGGTTGCGCTGCGTCGAGGTGATGTTCCAGCCGAAGCGGGGGGATTCGACGTCGATGTTGATCGGAGCGACGCGGTGCTCGGTGGTCAGATGGGTGACGGCGGCTGCCGGAGCGGCGGAGGCCGCGGCGGGACTGAGGACAGCGCACCCCAGCGCGAGCGCTGAGGTGAGGGCTATCGTTCTGAGCGTTCGTGGGCTGGACACTGGCCACTCCTTCGTCATTGAAATGATTCAAACAGTTCAGCCGGAGCCGCTGACAGGTGGCAAGGTTCACGCCGAAGGTTGGCCGCATCCGGCCATCGGCGGGGAGCGGAGAAGTGGTCCGGGATGCCCTGGCGAGGCGGTTCCGCAGAACGTGGCGAAGCGGTCCGCGCGGCCCGCGGGGTCCGGTAGGCTCGTGACCAAACCAGGTGGATCAGGAAACATGAAACCCCAGATGCGGCCCGGTTAATCGAGGCGTGCGTCTCGGTGCGGCAGCTGCGAGAGGCAAGAGGTTCCATGGATCCGCGGGTGGGCCACGTGGTCGAGATCTTCTCGTGGATCGGGTTCGGCGTCGGTGCGCTCCTCGCGGGCATCGCGCTCGTGCTCTACGTCACCGACGGCACGTGGCTCCCGATGCGCGTCATGATCGAGGACGACGATGCGGCCGGCGGCCGCACAGCACGATGGTTCTCGGACCGCGGGGGAGTGGGTCAGGCCCATCTCACCGACGAACAGGACGCCGCCCTCGCCGGACGCGACAGCGCCGACGTGTTCGTCCGCAGCGGCGCGCGCCACCGGCTGCGGCTGACCCGTCACAGTCGTCTTGTGCGCGGTGTGGCGATGCTCGCGGGCGGATTCCTGGGTCTCGGGGTCGTGACGGCAGCCGTCTCGATCACGCTGCTGGTCGCGCGCGGCTGATCACGCCAGCGCCAGCATGCCGCCTGCGCCCAGCGCGAGCGCGAGGCCGACCCACTGCACCGCCGCGACGCGCTCGCGCAGGATGAGCGCCGCGAGCAGGATCGTGCCCGCCGGATACAGCGCCGTCAGCGCGGAGACGACCGACAGCTGACCCTCGCGCAGGGCCAGCAGGATCAGCGCGTTCGCGCCGGCGTCGCCGATGCCGCACGCGATCGCCAGCAGCCACGCGCGCGACCGCGAGGTCGCCTGACGCGCCTCGGCGGCGGCGCCCGTTCCGACAGCGTGCTCGAGGTCGGCGTGCCCGCTCGGCGCGGCGCCGACCGCGGGGGAGCGCGCGTCGAGGACGGATGCCGCGCGGCGCCCGCGGCGCACCGCTGCCGCCATCAGGGCGACCACGACGGTCGCGGTGATGAGCGCGTTCGTCGCGCGATTGCCGACGAGGGGCAGCAGCCCGCTGGCGTCGCTGGTCTGGGCGATCACGATCAGGAAGCCACCGATGGCCAGCCCCGCGCCCACCGCCATCACGAGGCCGCGCGTGCTGGGACGCACGACCTTCTCTCCCGGGATGAAGCCGACCAGCACGACGGCCACGAGCGCGACGCCGAGACCCGCGTAGCCGAGGGCCGACAGCTGCTCGCCGTCGACGATCAGCCCCCACAGCATGGGGGCGATCGCCGAGACGACCGCGGTCAGCGGCGAGAGGATGCTCATGGGGCCGATCGCCAGGCACGCGTACAGCAGCACGATGGCGACGGCGCCGAAGACGCCGGACAGGACGCCCCACAGCAGATCGGGCACCGACCACTGTCCGCCCACGAGCGGGACCGCCGCGAGGAGGGCGATCAGACCCGACGTCGCCGCCACGGCCGTCACCACGATCGAGCGCAGCCGCTTGGCGGCCAGGCCGCCCAGGAAGTCGGCGGCGCCGTAGGTGAACGCCCCGAGCAGGGCGAGGGCGGCGGAGAGCATCCGCACCAGCATAGGGACGGCTGGAGCGCCAGGTTGCTCCCGACCGATTTCGCTAGCTAAGCTAGCAATATGGCGAATCCCCACCACGCGCGACGCGAGCCCACGCGATGGCTGCGCATCGGCATCCCGGTCCTCCTCGTGCTGGTCTGGCTGGCCGGCGGATCTATCGGCGGCCCGTACTTCGGCAAGGTCGACGAGGTCTCCAGCAACGACCGCTCGAGCTTCCTCCCCTCCAGTGCGGACGCCACGCAAGTGAGCGAGCAGCTGCCGGACTTCCTCGGCGGTGACAGCATCCCCGCCGTGGTGGTGATCGAGGGCGACGGCGAGCTGGGCACCGACGAGCTCGCCGACGTCCAGGCGGTCGCAGACGACATCGCAGCCCTCGACGAGGTCTCCGACGGGGTGTCGCCCCCGATCCCGTCCGAGGACGGCGAGGCGGTGCAGATCTTCGTGCCGATCGACGCCGACGGCGAGGTGGACCTCGTCGTCGGCGAGATCCGCGAGATCATCGCCGACGACCTGCCCGCGGGCCTCGAGGGCTGGGTCACCGGCCCAGCCGGGTTCACGGCCGACCTCGTCGAGGGCTTCCTCGGCATCGACGGACTGCTGCTGGCGGTCGCGCTCATCGCGGTGTTCCTGATCCTCGTGGTCGTCTACCGATCGCCCCTGCTGCCGGTCCTCGTGCTGCTGACGAGCGTGTTCGCGCTGTGCGTCGCGCTGCTGACGGTGTGGTGGCTCGCGTACGCCGACATCTTCGTGCTCAACGGCCAGGTCCAGGGCATCCTGTTCATCCTCGTGATCGGTGCGGCCACCGACTACGCGCTGCTGTACGTCGCGCGCTACCGCGAGGCGATCGGCGCGGGCGACACCCGGTGGGCCGCCACGATGCGCGCGTGGCGCGGTGCGTTCGAGCCGATCCTGGCCTCGGGCGGAACGGTCATCGCGGGTCTGCTCTGCCTGCTGCTGTCGGACCTCGCCACCAACCGCGCGCTCGGGCCCATCGCCTCGATCGGCATCCTCTTCTCGATGCTGTCGGCGCTGACGTTCCTGCCGGCGCTGCTGGCGATCTTCGGCCGGGTCGCGTTCTGGCCGTTCATTCCGAAGCATCCGATCGCGACCATCCCCGACGACCTGTCGAAGCCCGTCAAGGGTCTGTGGCCGCGGCAGGCGCGCTTCGTCGCGCGTCACGCCCGGGCCGTGTGGATCGTGTGCACCGTCGTGCTGCTGGCCGGCGCCGTGGGCATCACGCAGCTGAAGGCCGACGGCGTGCCCTCCAGCGACCTGGTGCTCGGCACCAGCCAGGCCCGCGACGGGCAGGACGTCCTGGGCGAGCACTTCCCGGCGGGCTCGGGCAGCCCCGTCTACGTCGTCGTCGATCAGGACGAGCTGGTGACCGTCGTCGAGACGCTCGAGGACGCCGACGGCGTCGATTCGGTGTCGGTGGCCTCCGAGGACTCCCCGACCGGGCAGGCGTCCGTCGAGATCCAGGACGGCGAGGCGGTCTTCGTCGCCGTCGGTCCTCCCGGCACCCCGGCTCCCGAGCCGACCGTGTCCGGCGGCGACGTGCTGGTGATCGGAACGCTCACGGATGCCGCCGACTCGGTGGCCGCCGAGGACACCGTCCGCGAGCTGCGCACGGACCTCGACGACGCGCTCGGCGCGGGAACCGCGCTGGTCGGCGGCGAGACGGCGACCGACGTCGACTCCAACGCCACCTCGATCCGCGACCGGACGGTCATCATCCCGGTGGTGCTTGCGGTGATCCTCATCATCCTCATGCTCCTGCTGCGAGCTGTCGTCGCACCGGTGCTGCTGATCCTCACCGTCATCGTGTCCTTCGGCACGGCGCTCGGCGTCAGCGCGTGGGTGTTCAACGGGCTGTTCCAGTTCCCGGGCGCCGATCCGGCCGTGCCGCTGTACGGATTCGTGTTCCTCGTGGCGCTCGGCGTGGACTACAACATCTTCCTCATGTCGCGGGTGCGCGAAGAGTCGCTGAAGCACGGCACGCGCCCGGGCATCCTGCGGGGGCTGGTCGCCACCGGCGGCGTCATCACTTCGGCGGGCCTCGTGCTCGCGGCGACGTTCGCGGCGCTCGGCGTCATCCCGATCCTGTTCCTCGCGCAGCTGGCGTTCATCGTGGCGTTCGGCGTCCTGCTGGACACGTTCGTCGTCCGGTCGCTGCTGGTGCCGGCCCTGTCGTACGACATCGGGCGAGCGATCTGGTGGCCCTCGAAGCTGTGGCGGGCCGGGCCCGAGACGCAGGAGCCCGCGGCCGCCCTCGGGCGGGGCGACGGCGATGCGCCGGAGGGGTCCGGCGAGACTCCGCACGCGGAGCCCGCGCCCGAGGTCACCGACCCCGAAGACGGCCATGCGCTCACTCGTGCCGAGTACCGGGCCTCAGTCCGCGACTGATATGCGGCATGGCGCGCGCTCGGGCGGGGTCGGACACGACAGCCTCGAGCGCGCGCCGCGGACCGGGGTCCGCCGAGCGGGTCGGGTGACCGATGCCTGACGGTCGGCTCAGACCGGCCGCGCGCGCAGACGTCGCCCGCGGACGGGCGTACCCTCGAAGCATGAGCAAGGCGCTGTTCATCGTCGACGTCCAGAACGACTTCACCGAAGGGGGCGCGCTCGGCGTAAACGGCGGCGAAGCCGTCGCCGAGGGCATCTCCCTGTACCTGGAGGCCCATGCGAGCGAGTACGTCCTCATCGTCGCGTCGCGCGACTGGCACGACGCGGACAACGACAACGGCGGGCACTTCGCCGCGGGCGAGCCCGACTTCGTCGACACGTGGCCCGTGCACTGCGTCGCCGGCACACCCGGAGCCGAGTACCACCCGAGACTGGTGACCGACGCCGTGACGCACCACGTGAAGAAGGGGCAGGGTGTTCCCGCGTACTCCCTCTTCGAGGGCGTCACCGACGACGGGAGGAAGGTCTCGAGCCTCCTCGAAGAGCACGGCGTCGTGCACGTCGACGTCACCGGCATCGCCACGGACTACTGCGTGCGCGCGTCGGCCCTCGATGCCGTCGAGCACGGTCGTCACGTGCGCGTGCTCACCCACCTCATCGCCGGCGTCGCCCCCGAGAGCAGCGACGCCGCGCTGGCCGAGCTCGCCCACGCGGGTGCCGAGCTCGCGGACGCGTCGGAGTCGTGAACCGCGGCCCCGAGGCACGCGATGTCCGCAGCAACCCGTTCGGCCTCGCGGGCCTGATCGCGGCCGCCGTCGCGATCGTCCTCGGCGTCTTCAGCTTCCCTGCGAGCTTCGTGGTGGGCGTCGTCGCGGTGATCCTGAGCGGCGTCGGCTGGTACTGGTGGCGCGTCTACCGCGTGGGACGGATGCCGGCCGCCGCCGGACTCGTCATCGGCGGGGCCGCCACGCTCATCTCGCTGTACTTCGCACTGAACGGAATGTAGACATGCCGGCCGCATCGATGATGACCGCCCGCGCCGAGCTCGAGCAGCTGTGCGCCCGGGGGATGGACTGGCGCTCGGGCATCCGTCGCGCGTACCCGAACGCGGGAAGCGGGCGCCCCGCCGCCGTCCTGGTGCTGTTCGGCGTGCTGGACGACGTCCCCGCGGCCGTCCCGGGCCCCGTGGGGCGAGACCTCGACGTGCTGCTGCTGCGCCGGGCGGCGACGCTCGGCAGCCATCCCGGGCAGATCGCGTTCCCGGGCGGACGCATCGAGGACTCCGACGGCGGCCCCATCGCCGCAGCGCTGCGCGAGGCCGCTGAGGAGACCGGGGTCGATCCGACCGGCGTCGACCCGCTGGGGACACTTCCGGCGATCCCGGTGCCGGTGAGCAACCACATCGTCACCCCGGTGCCGGCGTGGTGGACGCGTCCGAGCGAGGTCGCCGCCGTCGACCACGCCGAGTCCGTCGACGTGTTCCGGGTGCCGGTGGCCGACCTCCTCGACCCCGCCAACCGCGGCAGCACCGAGCATCCCCTCGGCGGCTCCCTCCACCGCGCACCGGCGTTCGCCGTCGGCGGTCGCACCGTGTGGGGCTTCACCGCGATCGTCCTCTCGCGCATGTTCGAGGAGCTCGGCTGGGACGAGCCGTGGGATGTGCACCGCGTGATCGACCGCCCGACGGGGGACGGCGTCAACACCTGAGCGCTTGTTTTCGGGGCGCCGAAAAGATAGTTTCTCGGCGTGCCGAAGAATTCTCTCCGTATCCCGATCGCGCTCGCGGCGACCGCGCTGGCCGCCGCGGCCGTGACCGCGTGCGCGGCGTCCGACGACGCGGCGGCGACCGGCGACGAGCGCCCCGTCGTGCTCACCACCTTCACCGTCCTCGCCGACATCGCCCGGAACGTGGCGGGCGAGCATCTCGAGGTGGCCTCGATCACGAAGGTCGGAGCCGAGATCCACGGCTACGAGCCGACGCCGGGCGACATCGCGCGAGCGAGTGAGGCCGACCTCATCCTGGACAACGGGCTGAATCTCGAGGCCTGGTTCGCTCAGTTCGTCGAGACCGCCGATGCGCCGCACGTCGTGGTGTCCGACGGTGTGGAGGTCATCGACATCGCCGCAGACGCGTACGCGGGGCTGCCGAATCCGCACGCGTGGATGAGCCCGGTCAATGCGCGGGTCTACGTCGACCGGATGGCCGAGGCGTTCGCCGATCTCTCGCCCGAGCACGCCGACGACTTCTCGGCGAACGCCGACGCGTACAAGGCCGAGCTGCAGCGGGTTCACGACGATCTCGTCGCGGCGCTCAGCGCGCTCCCCGAGAACCAGCGCGCGCTGGTCACGTGCGAAGGCGCGTTCTCGTACCTGGCCCGCGACGCCGGGCTGGCCGAGGCCTACATCTGGCCGGTCAACGCCGAGCAGCAGGCGACCCCCCAGCAGATCGCGGCGGCGATCGAGTTCGTCGACGCCAACGACGTGCCGGCCGTCTTCTGCGAGTCGACGGTGTCCGACAAGCCGATGCAGCAGGTCGTCGAGGGGACGGATGCCGTCTTCGGAGGCACCCTGTACGTCGACTCGCTCTCCGAAGAAGGCGGGCCGGTGCCGACCTACCTCGAGCTCATCCGCTACGACGCCGAGGTCATCGTCGCCGGGCTGACGGGGTCGGGGTCGTGACGGCGGCGATCGAGGCAGAGGACGTCTCCGTCCGCTACGGCGAGGTGGTCGCGCTGGACGGTGTGTCACTCACCGTCGCCCACGGGCGCGTGACGGGCCTCATCGGCATGAACGGCTCGGGCAAGTCGACCCTCTTCAAGTCGATCATGGGGCTCATCCGTCCCGACCGCGGGTCGGTGCACCTGGGCGGGACCGACCCTGCGCGCGCTCGCCGGCGCGGTCTGGTCGGCTATGTGCCGCAGAGCGAGGAGGTCGACTGGGCCTTCCCGGTGTCGGTGCGCGACGTCGTCATGATGGGGCGATACGGGCACCTCGGCATCACCCGGCGCCCGCGCCCGGCCGACCGCGACGCGGTCGAGCGGGCGCTCGAGCGCGTCGGGCTGACCGACCTCGCCGACCGGCAGATCGGCCGGCTGTCGGGAGGTCAGCGCAAGCGCGCGTTCGTCGCCCGCTGCATCGCGCAGGATGCTGCCATCCTCCTGCTGGACGAGCCGTTCGCCGGAGTGGACAAGCGCTCGGAGGCGACGATCGTGCGGCTGCTGAAGGAACTCGCCGCGGACGGCACCGCCGTGCTCGTGTCGACCCACGACCTCCACGCCCTCCCGAACCTGGCCGACGAGGCTGTGCTGCTGCGCCATCGCATCCTGTTCCATGGTTCGGTGGCGGCGGCGCTCGAGCCCGAGAACCTCGCCCGGGCCTTCGGGCTCGACGTGTTCGACGCGGGGAACGCGGCGTGAGCATCCTCGACCTGCTGCTGGAGCCGCTCCAGTACGAGTTCATGATCCGGGCGATCGCGACGACGGTGGTCGCCGCGGTGGTGTGCGCGGTGCTGTCGTGCTGGCTGGTTCTCGTGGGCTGGTCGCTCATGGGTGACGCCGTGTCGCATTCGGTGCTGCCGGGCGTCGTGCTCGCCTACGTGTTCGGGGCGCCCTTCGCGATCGGCGCCCTCGTGTTCGGCTTCCTCGCCGTCGCCCTCATCGGCGCCATCCGCGGCACGAGTCGCGTGAAAGAGGACGCCGCGATCGGGATCGTCTTCACGACGCTGTTCGCGTTCGGCCTCGTGCTCATCTCCGTCACGCCGAGTCAGACCGATCTCAACCACATCATCTTCGGCAACATCCTCGGGGTCTCTCAGGCGGAGCTCATCCAGATCGGCGCGCTCGCCGCCGTCGCGTTCGCCGTCCTGATCATCAAGCGCCGCGATCTCACCCTGTACGCGTTCGACCCGACGCATGCGCATGCGATCGGCCTGTCGCCGCGCCTGCTCGGCGCGCTCCTGCTCGGTGTGCTCGCTCTGACGTCCGTCGTGGCCCTGCAGGTGGTGGGCGTCATCCTGGTGGTCGCGATGCTCATCATCCCGGGCGCCACCGCATATCTGCTGACGGATCGATTCGGACGGATGCTGATCATCGCCCCGGTGCTGTCGGCCCTCAGCTCGGTCGTCGGGATCTACCTGAGCTATTGGCTCGATGCCGCCTCGGGTGGTCTCGTCGTGGTCGTGCAGGGCGTCGTGTTCGCCCTCGTCTACGTCTTCAGCCCCCGGCACGGCCTTCTCGGCAAGCGGCTCTCGACCCGCCGCGCCGTGGCTGTCGGTGAGCGATGACCGCGTCATGCGGATGAGAAACGCCATGTTCGCGTGTGGTGGGCCCCGTGGGGCTCGAACCCACGACCCGCGGATGAGAAGTGCGGTGTTCGCGTGTGGTGGGCCCCGTGGGGCTCGAACCCACGACCCGCGGATTAAAAGTCCGATGCTCTACCGACTGAGCTAGAGGCCCTCGACGCTCAAGCCTAATGCCGCCGGCGAGCCGGGATCGCCACGCGTCGGCTCAGCCGTTTCCGTTCCCGTTGCCGCCGCCCTTTCCGTTCCCGTTGCCGCCGCCGTTGTTGTTTCCGGGGCCGCTGTTCGGGTTCGAGCCCCCGCTGCCGCCGCCCGCGGGGGATCCGCCTGTGCCGCTCGTCGTGTCGGCGGGCGCGCTGGTGTCGGCCGGCTCGTCGGCGCTGGTCGACTCGGTGTCCTCGGCCGGTGCGGTCGTCGGTGCGGTCGTCGGTGCGGGCGCCTGGGTTCGCGTGACCGCGCGCTCCGGTCCCGTGGCGGACGCGCTGCTCCAGACCCCGAAGAGGACCGCGGCCGCGGCCAGCAGCGCGCCGACGAGGACGACCGCGACCAGAGAGACGCGGCGCGGGCCTGTGGCCGCCTGTGCGCGCGGAGCTCCCGGCTCAGGCGGCGCGACGTCCGTCGCCAGGGGAGGAGCAGGCGGGAGAGGCGGCAGGACCGCGGTGCGCTCGGTGGGCGACTCGGGTGCCGGCGATCGTGAGGCTCGCGTCGGCTCCGGCAGGTTCCGGCTGCCCGCGATCGTCTCCGACAGGAGCGGAGCGGCGACGGCGGCCGTCGTCACGTCGATCACCGGGACGGAGACCGCGGCGGCGGCATCCGTCCTCCCGGCGAGCTGAGACGCGGTCGTCGCGACCTCGAGCGCGGTCGGACGATCGTCGGGACGCTGTGCGGTCATGCCGCGCAGCAGCTGGCGCCACTGCTCGGGCAGCGATTCGGGGATCGGCGGCGGTGTCGACATCCGTGCGAGCAGAGCCCCGATGCCCTCGGCGTGCGGGAACGGCCGCGCGCCGCTCAGCGCCTCGATGAGCATGATCCCGAGCGAGTACACATCTGCGGGCGGTGCCGGCGCCGCGCCGTCGGCCTGCTCGGGCGCGAG